>JBBRGN010000340.1:0-4605 GCA_038240665.1 Chitinophagales bacterium
TATCTGATCAAGATGGTAGTAACGACCTCAATACTTTTTATGCGCCAGCCACCTTTCAAGGACGTGGCGATATGCGTGTACAAACCAAGCACCTTGCGTTGTACGACTCGACCGATGTACGCGGTAAGTTTTTTGTAAAAGCCGGTACCAACACCTATACCCGGAAATTCTTGGATAGATTTGGAGATGTACCGGTCGTCCGATTGGCGGAAATGTACTTGACACGCGCAGAATGCAACCAGCGTTTAGGAACTGCCATTGGCGATACGCCAGCAAACGATGTCAATGCCTCACGTAAGCGCGCAGGGTTGCCCGCGCTGGCTACTGCTACACTTGCAGCCATCTTAGCTGAACGTAAAATAGAATTAGCGTTTGAAGGTCTTCAAATTTACGATGTCAAACGCAATAAAATAAGTATCGGAGCAAAGCTATTTAGCGACAACGCGCTAGTGTTGCCAATACCGCAACGAGAAATAGACACCAATAAAAATTTGGTGCAGAATCCTGGTTATTAATGGATTCAATCTAATTTATTAAAGCAGAGGTTTTGCTGAGAATTTAAGGTCTCACGCAAAACCTCTGTATTTTATTTTGGAACAGAAATTTCCTATTTAACATAATATTTATGAATTCTTTTTTTTCACCAGCAGGTGAGGGGAGGCGGTAGATGTTGCACCAAGATGAGCGACACATCCGATTTTTACCATTATCAAATCACCTGAAAGTCAGTAGAACAAAGGAAAAGGACAAAATGAATAAATTTTTTGTTTTAAAAATCCATCAGCCAAGCATTTAGGTTTTCAGCAAACTCGGCTGATTAAATTTTATCTCCATCTTTTTCTACAATGTGGTTAATAAAAATAACACAGCGTGCCAATAAAAAGCAGTTCATTTTTCCTATAATATATATTATGTTAAATAGTATTTTTATTCTTTTTTATCCTCCCATTTTTGTCTTGCGCTACGGATTGATGTTCCAATTTTTTTTGAAATAAAAAAGTGTACGCCTGAAAAAATTAATTTAGAGCTTATCTTTCTTTTACCCTTTTAAATAAAACCATTTCAAAATGCCCCTTGCCCTCTATCGCATCATTCTCTTTGTCCAAAACGTCGAAAACCTAAAAAATTTCTACCTCGACAATTTCAAGCTTGAACTGGTCGAAGAATTCGACAAAGAATGGGTTGTACTCAAAGCAGGCTTAATGGAAATTGCCTTCCATAAAATGGGCCCCTCCCCTACTTACGAAAACACTGAAAACATACAATCAGAAAGCAACGTCAAACTGGTCTTTCAAGTTGATAATGGCTTAGCAGCATTAAGAATTCAGCTGCTGGAAAGAGGCGTCCAACTCCAAGAGATCAAATCTTTTCCTGGTTTTCCTGCCTTTTTTTTGCAATGGTCAGGATCCCGAAGGCAATGTTTTTCAATTGGAAGAAAGGCTTGACAAACAATAGATTTGGTTTTTTTTCGTCAGGTATTTGAACCTAGCCTGTACGGTATGAGATTAAAAAAAAGCCTACCCATCATTTTCCTTATCTGCAGTTTAAACTGCAACCTATGGAGTCAAAATGGCGAACCCATTTTTAGCGCAGATCAATTAAAGGCAGATCTGCAATATGTACAAAACAAGTTAACTGCTCTTCATCCAAATCTTTACCTCTATAGCTCAAAAGCAAAGTTAGACCTCGTATTTGATAGCCTTGCTCAGGCGCTTGAAAAGCCCCTGAGCAGCCTGGATTTTTACAACCACCTCGCGGTTATCAGCTCTATGATTAAAGATGGGCATACTTTAATATTACCCAGTCAGGCATCTACGGATTTTCACCATCAGAATAGTCTTTTTTTCCCGTATACCCTTATTGGTTTTCCGGATCAGCTACTGGTCAGCATGGTTTGCACTCAAGACAATGCATTGCCCGAAGGAGCTGAAATCATTAGCATCAACGAGGTTAGCGCGGCAAGCATCATTGAACAAATGCTGCGCCGACAGGTCAGAGATGGGAACAACCTCTCCTACCCTTCCTGGATCCTCAACAACTATTTCCGAGAATATTACAGCTACGTTTTTGGGCATCCAAAAAGTTTTGTCCTCAAATATCGTCAAGAAAATATAGTTAAAATTATAACAATCAACGGATTACCAAAGGACAGCATCAATTACTACCGACAATTGAAATATCCCAATCGTTTAAACAAAAAACTCCCTGGCGAAGGCATCAAATACGTTAAAGCGGCGGATAACAGCTACGCGGTATTGACGATCAAAGATTTCCACCAAGAGGTTTTGCAAAAGGTTTATCAACAACATTTTAAGCGCGAAATAGATCAGATTTTCTCCGATTTGCAGGTTCAAGGAACCGGGAATTTGATCCTCGATTTGCGGGACAACCAGGGCGGAGAACTTCTTTACGGCCTCCAATTGCTTTCCTATTTAATGGACAAACCTTTTACGGTAGTCGATTCCTATTTTCAGGTGGACCCCACTAAAAGCGATCATCAGTTAAAAAAAACGAATGGGCAAGCGCTGGGTTTACAGCAGCCGCAAAACCTTGCTTTTAAAGGAAAATTGTATGTATTGATCAATGGAGGAAGTTTTTCTAATTCAGGGATTGTTGCCGCCTGCTTAAAAAGGAACAACCGGGCTGTATTTATCGGTGATGAAACGGGAGGAAATAATCAGGTTTTGGCGGGTTATGTCAAAGATTTGACCCTACCCAATACTGGCATACAAATTCAAATTCCTACCAAACAGTTTTTATTAGATGCTGCTTTACCCCTTGTTGGGCGAGGCACTCTACCGAATCATTCCATTAGACCAAATATGGCAAGCATCATAAAAAATCAAGATCCTATCCTGGATTTTGCCATTGATTTAATTCGTAATGAAAAATAGCGTTGGTGGAAGCAGGTAGCAAAAGCCTACGAAAAGTACTTTTTTAAAGGGGGAATCGGTATCAGTAAGGCTGTGGTGTAATAGGTTAACAATCAATATGATTTTCCTATTCAGCACCTAATGCCAGCAACATCTCGATGTAAGCTACATCCTTGTTCACGATCACCGATATATCCAAATACCCAGTAGACTTCCATCGCTCCAGGATCTTCGCAGCACCAGCACCCTCGTGGCTCGGTAAGCCGCTGCGGGAACTGGCGCTGCGAAGGGTGCCTTGGGCGCAAGGGTACTGGAGCGTGGCTTGGTTTTGAGATGGCTTCTATTGTTTCTTCATCTGCATCATCTCATACACCCCAACTGCCAATTTCGCAAATCCCGGTATCTTCCTCGCCACCGAAGATTTTACCGCATCTGCGCTATCACTATCCATGATCTTAGCCATGTCTGAATAAGACCATTCCAGGTCATTTTTCATGGCTTTAAAGCGCTGTTTCCATTCTTGTTCGGCTTTCTCAGCCATCGTCTTCCGTACAAAAGCCCAAGTGCTTTCCGAAAAATGCGACTTGAGATTCTGCTCCATGTAAAACAACAGTGCTTCAGCTTCGGTACAAAAGGGATGTTCCTTCCGGTAGTTGTGCATGACCGTATTTACGCCAAATTCAAAGGTATCGCCCATGATTTGCGCTTTGCGCTCCTCAGGCAAATGGTAGTACCAATTGGCATAAGCTAGTTCGGCTTCTTTGCTGGAATTGATGAGCTCAAAATAGTCCATAACGATTGATTAATAAGCGGTCACACCATAGGTTTAAATAATCGAAATTGACTTTTGGAACGGTCAAAAGGTACTGAATATCGCCCAGTTGTTTTTCACTTTTAGAGGAGGCATAACATAGGAGCTTGCCAATAATCAGATCTTCAACGGCCGCAAGATAGCAGCGAACACCCAAAAAATCTACTTTTTGCCTGCGCTCAAATGCGGTCCAATTGTAGTCGGAATCTTGGTAAACCGACATTCCCCACCCCTAATTGGCGTTTTAATATTTATTAATTTTCTGGTTATCAGTTATTTACATTTTATCACTAAAAAAAATTCATGCACAAATTAATTAAAGAATCTCAACTTTAAATCCAAAAGCAGCATATTGTCGCCCGAAAAGAGTTTTTCTTTGATGGCCACCAAATCCGCTTCGCGCCCGATGAAGACTTCGCTGAGGAAAGGGGATTTGGTGAGGGCGCGGGGGATTATTTTGTCGCCCTCATAAGTATTGAAATTCGCCGTGCCAATTTCTTTGATGTTGTAAATCTTATCGGCGTTTTGTTGGTTTTCACTCATTTTTAAGAGAAATTAGCGTTGTCTTTCGAGTATGGATCAAGTTGCTTTTTAAAATAATGCGGCTAAGGTAAATAGAAAAATGGAAAAAACTTAGGCAGCGGTTTCGAGTCAAAAAAGTGGGCGGTTTGGGGTCTGGTTTGGGTTGTTTTTGGGCGAGTACGAGCAACTGCAAGGGTCGCCCCAACAAATCGCGGCGCACCTATGCCAAAAATTGCTGAAACTGCACGAACTGTGTGCCTGTTATTAATTCAATTTTTCTTGAACCCATTTCAAATTTTTCTGAAACTCAACATAACTTGGAAAGGAAGCCACCAATTCAATTAAAAGCAATTGAGATTTTTGATAGTTTTCTTTTGCTTTTACTATGTCGTCCTTTTT
>JBBRGN010000341.1:0-4592 GCA_038240665.1 Chitinophagales bacterium
TCAAAAAAATCAGCATCAGCATAGATCGCTTTGTTTTCGCGAAACAAAACTGGAGCAGCGACAGACTTGGATGACTGAGCGCTCACAATTCCTTTGGCCGTACCAGGATCCATGATGCGACAAAAAGCCTGAATTTCAGCAAAGTTGGTCTTCAAGGTAGGTCCCAAGGGCGCGTTGGTATACTCGGCATACTCGCTTTTTTCTTCTGCCAATAAGCGGTAGATATCGGGCAATTTGGCGTGAAATCGATTCACACCCTGCTCAAAACCAATATACTGGAGGATGAAAATAAAAGCGGCTACCGAAAAAGCAACCCCGCCAATATTGATGGCAGAATACACCCGGTTGTGGAGTAGGTTGCGGAAGGCTATTTTTAGATAATTTTGGAACATCGTTGATGATTTAAATTGGAATAGGAAAAATGGATTGTCGCGATATCACTCAGTTCGCAAAGATTGAACAGGGTTAGCCCCTGCCGCTCTTATGGATTGTGCGCTGACCGTAGCAAAGGCGATGACGATGGCCAAAAAACCCGCCAAAGCAAACATCCACCAACTTAGGTCGATGCGGTATACAAAGTCTTGTAGCCACTGCGACATGAAAAACCAAGATATTGGCGCAGCGATTAAAAATGCCAGCACGACCAACAATAAGAAATCTTTGGACAACAAACCAATGATTTGACTCACCGAGGCACCAAGTACTTTGCGGATGCCAATTTCTTTTACCCGCCGTTCAGCCGTAAACGTAGCCAAACCAAACAAACCCAAACAAGAAATGAAGATGGCAATGGCTGCAAAAATATTGAACAAACTACCGCTACGCTGATCTGTCTGGTACATTTTGGTGTAAGTGTCGTCCAAAAACTCGTAGGTAAAATTCAAATTGGGGTTGTACCGCTTCCATATCTTTTCGGCAGCAGCGATGGCTACTTTGGCGTTTTTGCCATCCGTTTTGATGTTGATCCGTTGGTACCAACCTGGTTGATGAAAAATGATGAGAGGCTCAATGGACTGGTGAAGCGATGCAAAATGAAAATCTTTGGCAACGCCCACGACTGTTCCTTTGACGTTGTGGAAGTTGAAGTATTTGCCGACTGGATTTTTTAAACCGATTTTTTTGACCGCCGTTTCATTGAGGATATAGCGACCCGAATCGGCTTGAGTTCCCAGAAAACCTTCCCCCTCCAATAATTTGATGTTGAATACATCGATAAAATCTTTGTCTACCGCAAGCTGATTGATGATAAAAGTTTGGTTGGGGTCCTTGCCTTCCCAATTGGTATCACCAGTTGAACTGCCTAGTTGCATCAGATTTTGGCTGCTGATGGTTACTCCCTTCACACCAGTTTGTTTGGAGAGTTCTGTTTTGATGGTTTCCAAATGTTTTCCCATCTTTTCGTTGAAATAAAACCCAAAGACATTCTCCTTGTCGTAACCCAAAGCTTTTTCCCGTATAAATTTCAACTGCTGGCCAATGACCAAACTGCTGACAATGAGAATGATGGACAAAGAGAATTGTACCACCACCAAAATTTGGCGAAAAACGGCATTGCTCCCGCCCAACAAGGCTGTACCTTTCAAAGACTTCAGTGGGTTAAAGGAAGACAAGACCAATGAGGGGTAAACGCCGGAAAAAAGGATCGTAACAATGGCCGTAACGCTGAGTACCAATAAAACCGAAGGATCAGAAAGGCTAAATACCAGTTCTTTACTGGCCAGTTGGTTGTAAGCGGGCATGAGCAAGTTGATAAATACCACAGCAAGCAGCAATGCAATACCGAAAACCAGCAAAGACTCGGCAAAAAACTGTCCAAACAACTGGGCTTGTCCAGCGCCAATCACTTTGCGTACGCCCACTTCTTTGGCGCGTTTGGAGGCGCGAGCAGTTGTTAAGTTGATGTAGTTTATACTGGCAATCAGCAGCGTGATGATGGCCACAATCAAAAAAATGTTGGCAGTCTGCCGACCAACATCCTTGCCATCCGCAGCGACAAGGTGGATGTCAGTCATTTTTTGAAACATATAGAACCCCTTAAATAAAGGTTCAATTTTATGGTGTAGATTCGTTACCTTTTTAGCTACTGCGCTAGGCGAAGCATTGGGGGTTAGGAGAAAAAAAGTCTGGTAATTGAAGTCGCCCCAATCGCCATTCATGCCATTGGGGAAATACTTGCGGTCGAAACCTTCATCTTGCAACATAAAGGGGCGAACCCATTCGTATTGAATGCTGGAATTCTTAGGCATGTTTTTATACACCGCCGTTACCGTAAATTCCTTGGCCTCATCAATGCGGATTGTCCGCAGAATAGGGTTTTCTTTGCCAAAGTATTTTTCTGCCGCCTTTTCAGATAGGGCAATGGAGTGATTATCGGCAAAAGGTTTGCGGGGATCGCCAGATACCAATGGAAAATCAAAAACAGTAAACAGATTGGGGTCAACATATCCACCTTGGCTATCGTTGTATTTTTTGTCGCCCACCTGAAAAATATGATCGCTGTAATCGCGCGATATCCGCACCGCTTGCACGACCTCGGGGATGTCTTTGATGACATAGGGCGCTAGGGGCGCTGGGGTGGCAGACCAAATTTGGCCATTGCTGCCAATGTTCACGTTTACGGTGTAGAGTTGCGATGCGTTTTTGTGGAAGCGATCAAAGCTGAACTCATCCTGTACCCAAAGAAGCACTAAGATGCTCGAGGCTAACCCTACCGTCAGCCCGACGATATTGATCAGCGAATACAAACGATTTTTCCACAAGCTGCGTACTGCGATGATGAAATTGTTGCGTATCATGGTAACAGATTTTATTTTAAAGTACTATGGAATAGCTTGGATTCCAAACAATCCTCGAAAAAGTTCATTGCTCCGGATACCATCAGGGGGCAATTTTTAACAGGGCATTGATTGGGTATTCAAAATTTAGTATTTTGACAAAAGCCTTTGAAATGGAAACTTTAGCCATCCTTTCCGATTACGAACTTGAACGCAATAAACCAAGGCCCAATCTTTATCACGGCGTTATTCAAGCTAATTATCCTTTGAATTAAAAAATGCTTATCGGCAAGCCTTTCTCGTTGCTTCTGAGGTAACATTGGATACCCAGCCGCAAGCTTCCACTCCGGATTTGGTGGTATATCCCTTACAATTCATTGACTTTAGCGTTGAAATTCCAGCTCGTCAACCCCGTACCCCTTTGGTGGCCATTGAGATCCAGTCTCCATCGCAAAGCTTGGCTGAAATGGTCGACAAAACTGATGTCTACTTTGCCTTTGGTGTCAAATCCTGTTGGATTGTACAACCCCGTATGAAAGCGATTTTTGTTTTTAGCCGCCATGATCAGTATCAATTTTTTCATTACAATGACCTTCTAATAGATCCTAACTTCAATATAGAACTTCAACTAAGGAACATTTTTGTCTGAATGTACCTATTCTGTCCGTAAGCTCTTCACCGGATTCGTCCCTGCCGCCCGAATGGCTTGAAAACTTACCGTTAACAAAGCAATCAGCAAAGCCATGATGCCAGCTAAAGCAAAAATCCACCAAGAAAGCTCAATGCGGTAGGGATAATTTTGAATCCATTGATGCATAAAATACCAGGCGAAAGGAAAAGCTATAGCGTTGGAAATGAGTACCAGCCACACAAACTCTCGGGAAAGCAGCCCGACAATACTAGCCGCCGAAGCACCAAAAACCTTGCGAATGCCAATTTCTTTGGTGCGGCGTTCGGCGGTAAATGTCGCCAATCCAAAAAGGCCTAAACAGGCAATGAAAATAGCAAAAAAGGTAAAGGTTTTGAAAACGTTGGCCAGCCTGTCTTCGTATTTGTACAACTTATCAAATGTCTCATCTAAAAAGAAGTACTCGAACGGATTTTCAGTTTCGTAAGCTTTATAAATTTGGGCAAAATCGGTCAATTTCTGTTGAACGTTGGCCTTCGGATCTAAGCGTACCGATAAATATCCATTGGCCATCATCAGAGCACCGCTCGTATCCTTGACGGGGGATAGCGCTAAAGCAGTTACTTTTGATTGTAAAGACATAAAGTTGAAATCTTGTACGACTCCTACAACCTCTTTTGGGGTACCTCCAAAAGGAATCTTTTTCCCAAGTGGGTTTTTGAGGTCCATTTCGCGTACCGCGACCTCGTTAAGAATAACTTTACCATCGATTTTATCAAAAGAATCGGCTTCGGGTAGTTTTTCCTGCCACTTAATGCCATAGGTTTTTAAAAAGTCTTCATCAATATTGTTGATCACCAAATTGATGGGTTTTTTATCCGGCGTTTCCGAAAACATGATATTTGTCCCTTCTGGTTTGAAAGGCACGCCAGTAGATGCAGCTACATGGAGCACGCCAGTCTGGGTTTTTAGGTCATTTTTGAATGACAAGTACTTTTTCCCAATCGCTGATGACAGCGGGATGACTAGGATTTGTTCTTTATTCAAACCGATGTCTTTGGTATGGATAAAATCCAACTGCTTTTGAATAACCAAGCTACATATGATTAAAGCTACCGATACAGAGAATTGAAAAACGATAAACATTTTGCGCAAATTCACGCCGCCTTGACCCGATGTGAATTTACCTT
>JBBRGN010000342.1:0-4560 GCA_038240665.1 Chitinophagales bacterium
GGTACTGAAGGTCTGTTCATTCTGGACGTGAACAAACTGAATGTTGGCACCAAAAGGTTGGTTGAACTTCACCAAAGCTTGAATCAAAGGACCCTTTACCGATTCCTCGCTGGCAGCATAAGCAATGTGCCGGGGTGGCACTTTTCCACCATGCTGTGGAATCAACAACACCGGACAATGGCTGCGTTTTGCGATCGTACTGGCCACATTACCCAGCCATTGGTTGAGCACATCCGAACTTCCCGAAGTCCCCATCACGATGTAGTCATAGTGGTAGCTCATGCGGGTCAACTCCTCGCCCGGGAAACCAAAAATCAATTCGGTTTCAATATTCAAAGCGGTTTTGATGTCAGTTCCACCCATCGCAGGATCTTTGTGGATAAAATGCTTCAAGGCATTTTGTCGCGCAGTAATCAACTCTGTTACCGGCGGCACAATACCGGGATAATCCATTCCCGTGATGGGCATGATGCAGTGTACCACTTTTATGGTCGTTTCTTCCCAATAATTGCATAGTTCAATGGCATAATCCAACGCAGCATGGGCATTTGAGGAAAAATCAGTCGGCACGAGTATTCTTTTCATGTTTGTGGTGAATTTTAGACAACTTAATTCAATTGGGGCGGAAAATTTTTGATGAACGTCATTGAGTTTCGTGATTTTTGTCAAAAAGCTTAGCTTTGACTGACCATTTTTACGGCACCAACTCTAATAAAAAGGAAGCGCATGTATCGATTTACCCCCGATCTGCGTAATACTTTTTACAAGCTCAAAAACAAAACACATGCTCAAACGGAACAACCCAACCCAAACAGCAGCTTGGTCAAAACTGACCGCGCATTATGAAGCCATGCAAAGCGTGCAAATGAAGGATCTCTTTCAGCACGATCCCGCAAGATTTGAACGATTCAGCAAACAATTTGAAACCATCTTGCTGGATTATTCCAAAAACATCATCACCCAAGAAACCCTCGATTTGCTATTGGAACTGGCGGAGGAATGTGGTTTGTCGGCTGCCATTGCCAGCATGTTTTCGGGTGAGAAAATCAACGAAACCGAAGACCGTTCGGTGTTGCATATTGCCCTGCGCAATCAATCCAGCGACCCTATTTTGTTCGACGGTCAGGATGTGATGCCCAGCGTTAGGGCCGTTTTGGACAAAATGAAAAGCTTTAGCGATCGCCTCCTTTCGGGGGAATGGAAAGGGTATAGTGGCAAAAAAATCACCGATATTGTCAATGTCGGGATCGGAGGTTCAGATTTAGGGCCGGTAATGGTTACCGAAGCGTTGAAAGCTTTTTGGAAACCCGGCATCCGCCCGCATTTTGTTTCCAATGTGGATGGCACCCACATGGTGGAAACCCTGAAAGACTTAAACCCGGAAACGACTCTTTTCATGATCGCTTCCAAAACCTTTACCACCCAGGAAACCATGACCAATGCGTTTACCGCGCGGGAGTGGTTTTTAAAATCAGCCATTGATGAGGCCTTTGTTGCCAAGCATTTTGTCGCCCTATCCACCAATGAAAAAGGCGTAAAAGAATTCGGCATCGACCCCACCAACATGTTTGAATTTTGGGACTGGGTCGGTGGTCGGTATTCTTTGACATCGGCTATCGGATTGCCCATCGTTTGCAGTATTGGCCATGAGGCTTTCCACGAAATGCTGGAAGGTTTTTACGCCATGGATCAGCATTTCAAAAACACGCCGCTCTCCGAAAATCTCCCGGTGATCCTGGGTTTGATTGGGATTTGGTACAACAACTTTTTTGGCGCACAATGCGAGGCTATTTTGCCTTACGACCAATACTTGCACCGCTTCCCCGCTTATTTCCAGCAAGGAAACATGGAAAGCAACGGTAAATACGTAGACCGCAACGGCCACCCGGTAGCCTATGAAACCGGTCCGATCATTTGGGGTGAACCGGGCACCAACGGTCAGCACGCGTTTTATCAACTGATCCACCAAGGCACCAAGATGATTCCCTGCGATTTCATTGCCACCGCAGTGAGCCAGAACCCCATCGGTGACCACCACGTGAAGTTGTTGTCCAACTTTTTTGCGCAGACTGAAGCCTTGATGATGGGAAAAACGGCAGAAGAAGTCAGTGCTGAATTGCAAGCACAAGGCAAGAGCGCGGAAGCGATTGCGGCTTTGTTGCCTTTCAAGGTTTTTCAGGGCAACAAACCTACCAATTCTATCCTGGCCAAGGCTTTGACGCCCTATGTACTGGGTAGCCTGATTGCTTTGTACGAGCATAAAATTTTCACTCAGGGCATCATCTGGAATATTTTCAGCTTTGATCAATGGGGCGTGGAACTGGGCAAACAACTGGCCAATAAAATCTTACCGGAATTGCTAGGCGATGAAGCGGTACACACCCACGATGTGTCAACCAATGGTTTGATCAACGCATTTAAAGCGATGCGGTAGAGAGATGGTTTTTTTCAGGAAAAGACGAACTTTTGGCAGCAATTTCCTGTGTAAGATGTACACGTTTAAAGTCGGTTTGGGGCTAGATTTGGGAATCGCCACTTTCAATGGGTTTCGATTTGTTAAAATGAACTTGCTGAAGGTTTAAAAAATACGTGCATGTTTTATATTGGAAATTGCTGTGGTCAAAAGGATGGCAGAACGTTTGGGTCGAGCCATTGCCAGCGAAGAAATTCGGGACAAGATGGACGTGGAGGATGAATTGGAACGAACTTTTGATCGAGAAATGAGTAAAAAGGAAGAAATCATTGCAAGACTGGAAGGGTGTATTTCAAAATGTCGCATCTTGCCATCATTTTTGGCCAATGCTATTGGTAGCGTTATTTAAAATAGTGAATTTTTTTTGAATACAATTTTCTCAACGCGACAATTTGAAATACCCCCCATCAACGACCTTAAATCAATTAGTAGTGGAGCAAAGAGTTTGGATTAGGTATTACAATTGTTAAAGAAAAAGGGTTGGTTTTGGGATAATCATCCGAAGTCTTAATTCTACTATTTTTGAAGATTTATGCTAATTGAACAAAAAGGCTATCCCCTTTTTGATCCTCACCCCTCAAGACCCCTTTGCCCACAAAATATTATAAAGCGCCTGCGGCTTCCCCTGATTGATGAGGTTGTACAGCACCGTTCGGGTCGTCAAATTGAGCGTGATCGCCATATTGCGCGATGCATCTTCGAGGTATACCGCCGCCTGGTCGCGGCGGACTTCTTTAAAAGTGAAATTAGCTTTCCCCAGAAGGTCGGTTTCTTTCCATTCACCACTTGATTGTTTCACGAAAGCACCTTTGGCGCCGCCGCTACCATAGTATTCCAGCATGACTACATTGGCGGCAGTAGCCAAGGTATTGGCTTGCACCTGCCGGGTTCGGAGGTAACGAGCCGCCGCTGGCCGCTGGCCTCGGTCGATCAAGCATTGCTGGCAGTAGGTTGAATCCAGCAGCATTTTTATTTCATCCTGGTGGAAGGGATAATCGTAAACCACCGGAAAAGCTTTGCTTTGTTGCATCAATAAAGAGGGCAATGTACCCATGTCTACTTGGTACTTTTTCAGGAGACAAGCTTTGGTTAATTCTCCGGTATGTTCCAGCCCCAAGGCGTGTCCCAATTCATGCGACCAACCGGCCAACTGTGTAGCCAGGGTATTGGGCTGACTGAGGTAAGTGTTGTAGGTAGCTCCCCAAAAAGATTGGGGCATCCTGACCATGCCCGGAGTGCCAAACGCGGAACCACCCAAACCACCTTCCACCACTGTAAACAGGATATTTTTATTCTCCTCGTAATCTTTGTTCAGTGCTTTTTTACCCAGTTCCAGGGCAATGAACAAGGACGAAGCGGCGGACGCATCGGCAGTGGTTCGAATGGTGGCAACTTCTGGCTCATATTCAAAAGTAACCCCGATTTTTTGCAAAAAATGCCATTGCATCATGGCCAGGATGGCAGCGATGGCGGCTTTAGCATCGGGCTTTTCCTGTTGGTCACTGGGCACAATGTAGACCCCCCGGACTTTTAGCCGGCCGGTAGGTGGAGCCGCCGTAGTGGTCGCACTCATCGCTGCTTGCGACATATAGAGCCATTGGCCGCCCCACCAGCCGGGTTGAGATTCACCCAATTCTACTGTCCCGGTTTCGTTGCGCAGGTAGGTATTCCGCCACTTGTTTTTGATGCGGTAAAACCCCTCATCGTTCGTTTCGATCAGCCACCTTGCGCTCTCCCAACCGGGTTGGATGACACCGATGGCGGGAATTTGAGCGTTGGTTTCTGCATGCAGGTACCCACCAGTAGGAAGGTGTTGGATGTGCACTTCGGTACTATTGGCTATTTTTTCGATTGCCCAGATGGCATTGTTGCCCTGGGAACTTAAGGTTGGTTTACCATTGACGATCTGGAGCGCTCCTTTTTGATACCGGTTGTACAATTCAATCGGCTTTTGAGCGCTAAGAACTAGGCTTGGCAAAAATAGACCGCTCAAAAATAGCCAGACCAGCTTTAGGGATCCGGGCTTGAAGTTGGGTGATCGATGCCCTGTTTTAAGGTGTTGAAACATGGTTCAATGGTTTTTGCTT
>JBBRGN010000343.1:0-4488 GCA_038240665.1 Chitinophagales bacterium
CCCAACCCAACAACCCCTTACACGGCGTTACCCTTGAAAAGATTTTGCTGTATTTGGTGGAGCAATATGGCTGGGAAGAAATGGGTCAGCGCATCAACATTCGCTGTTTCAATTACGATCCTAGCATTAAATCGAGTTTGGCTTTTTTGCGCAAAACGCCTTGGGCGCGCGCGAAAGTGGAACAATGGTATGTGGATTGCATGCAATAAACGCTGGCTTTGGGGACTTGTTTTGTAAGTTTTAGTGCATTTGAAAAAGATAAAATTGCCTCTCCTGCGACAATAGAGTTGTTGCTGTTGTTCCTCTTTTCTAGACAGCTGGTTACATCCCAAATCATATCCTTATCAGTAATTTCCGGTTTAAGATGTACCCGTTTGCAGTTGGTTTGGAGCTAGAGATTCGCGAATCACCACTTTCTAAGGGTTGCGATTTGCTAAAATGACCTTGTTGATGGTTTGAAATACGGGCAGGTCATAACCCAGAAATTGCTCTATCCTTATCCTTTGTTTCAGCGCCTACACATCCAACCAAGTCTAGATAACAAAACGATGGAGCTCATTCAAGAGGGTGTCCATGATTAGGGGTTTGGTGTTATCAGCGGTAATGATGTCAGAATAAGGCAACACGAGCCTTAAAATTCCAGCTTTGGTATTGCGAACAAGGGCGAGCTACCAAAGAGCGGTAGGGGTTGATTGGGCACAGGTCTGCAATTAAATCCATCAGCCAAACTGGATCAAATTGCGGTTGGCCAGAATCATGGTTGTAAGTTTTTCTGATGCAAAAAAATAAATCATTCCAATAAGGTCAACCCTTCCTTGATGAAGCTTTCCATTTCCTCCTTCTTCCATTGCTCCACCAACCAATGCACAATCAAGCGTTCCGCAATCTCCTGGGTCTCTTCCGTCAATACCAAAGGGATAACCAACTCGTTCAAGGGATTATCCTCATCTATTGAAAAAGTATCCAGCCAAGCAGAGATAAAAATTTCCTCCGGCTGTTCGGCGCTTTCCTGGATGATGCGTACAGCGCGATTGAGATTTTTTACTTCAGCACTGAAGATCGGATTGCCATCACGGTGTTTTTTGCCATTTCCAGCAATGACATTGATATAGCTGGTGTAAGTGAAGTGGTATTTTTCAGCTAAAGCATCAAACCGAGCCTTCCAGTGGGCTTCTGCCGCATCGTAACTTTCAACGTTGTCCAAAAAATCGGGGAAGAGTAGCTTTGCCATCGTTTTAGGATTTGATAAAAAATAAAAATAACAAAAACCCAACCATCATGCAGATAAAAGCAATTCCTCCTAGAACCTCAATATCAATCCTCAGGTTTCCTTTATCCCGAGAATAAAAGGATTTTTTGTTTACTGCATCAATGCCTCCTTCGATGTTTTCGATGAACCTTTGGGCATTAACCAGTTGTTTTTTCCTTTCCTCTCTTTCTTTTTTCGTGAGTTGACCTTCCAGGTCTTCTAATAAAGCCAAACCCTGTTTTTTACTCAGCGGAGTATCTTGAGACCATGATACGGATTTCTCGGTACCATCGCCTTGGGCCTGAATTCTACCACGATGTTTTTTTGCCATTGACCAATATATTTTAGCTGTTCTTTTGTAAAACCTTGTCCCAAGTTTCTTCTTAGTTTGTTCGGATACACCAGCAGTGCAAATTTGCTAATTTTTATTATATTTTGCAAATTTATTTTGCAAATTTATTTTAAAAAAAGCGAAGATTTTGCCGAGTTCTGAAAATACTGGCTAAAAACTAGATTTGAAACCAGGCAACAGCTAAAAAGACACGGACAACTGTTGTGTCCGTGTTCGCAACGTTAAAAATTTGGGCAACAACCTAAACTATAAATTATTGCAAATTTTTATTAGTTTCAACCTCAATGTCGATGCCAACTGAATGTTGACAGGTAAAGGCGAGAGGCGGTTCCAAGTCAATGTGGCAAGAGAACCCGATGAAAAAAAGGTCTATCCTTGATTTGTGGAAGCGAATGGAGCGGGTAAGAGATTGAATAAAAAAATTCTTCCGTCCGTATTTTTTATAACCTGCCTCCCCCTACAAAGTTCAATATCCACTCGTTGAGAACAATTAGGTCATTTATTTGAGTAAGCAGTGTTCGGTTGGTGAAATTCTACGGCTATTCATTAAGTTTGTTTTTCTTCTGCATTTCCTTAGTTTTGTTAGTCTAATCAAGTAGCGCAAATTTGCTAATTTTTATTTTTAATTGCAAATTTAATTTACAAATATTTTTTAACATGATAGATGAAGGTTTTGCCGAACGCCTAAAAATACTGGCCAAAGAACTAGGCTTGAAACAACACAACATCTATAAGGACATGGGCACCAGTTCTGCCCGAGTCAGCAACGTTTATAATTCGGTGAACAATCCCAGCTACGAATTTTTGCAGAGCTTTCTTAGTGCCTATCGCAATGTCAATGCCAACTGGTTGTTGACTGGTGAAGGCGAGATGCTGCTTTATGACAATATAGCAAGGGAACCCGATGAAAGAAAATGGTCAACTCCTGATTTGCGGAAGCGAATAGATCGGGTAGAAGCTTTTTTAAAAAATAAATTTGAGGATTTCGAATAAAGCCATATTGTTTAAGGAATGAGTCGATAATAAGGTATCAAATTAGACTAGGCTATTTTGTTGCCAGACAACTATCTTTTAGGCGAATAGCCGAGCTAAGTAGACCGTTGAAAATAATGATGGTAATTAATTATGTTTGACTGCCTACTTTTAAAACGAAAAAGAAACGCAGTATGGCAGCAAAAGAGACAGGCTAGATGGGTATATTATTGTTGAATCATTCCTAAGCTGCCGGAATTTGCGAGTACTGACTGGAAAATTGCAGCGCCAATTTCGCAATATTACAAACCTTAGACCTCTCCAAGGTCACCTCTAGTATTCATGCGTTTGCCCTAGCGGATACCTGGTCACTCTTACTCCTTATCAAAAAAATCGTAGCTTTATATTGTTATCAGTGCAGTCAAATCAAGTTTTAAAATGGTCAACTTAGAAGCCATCAAAGCCAAAATCATCCAAAAATTATGGTTCTACGTCTTTTAGCGCCGTATAGTACGGCGGCCTCCAATCCATTAGTCATGGCTTATTTTGTAAAATTTGCGGCAATTGTTACCGAGAATGGCGGCACGGTCTTCCGCTTTGAATTGGCCAAGGTAATCGAGCACAATGTTCATCGTATCGACATAGCTGCCTGAAAGGGTACACACTGGCCAGTCGGAGCCAATCATGACCCGCGAGGCGCCAAAGGCTTCCATCACCACATCAAGGTAAGGAATAAAATCTTGTTTTTGCCACTGCCCCCACGGGGTTTCAGTCACCATACCCGAAAGTTTGCAAAAAACATTGGGAAATTTTGCCAACTCCAGCAGGTCTTCTCGCCAGGGTGAAAATTGCTTTTGCCCAATCAAAGGTTTAGCAAGGTGATCAAGCACAAAATCCTGATCGGGAAAACGCGCTACTACTTTTACGGCCACTGGCAAATGTTTTGGGAACAACAGCAGATCGTAGCTGAGGTCAAATGCTTTCAAGGCCGCAATTCCGTTAAGAAAGGCTGGTTGTAACATAAAGTAGTCATCGGCTTCATCGTGTACCACATGCCGAACGCCAACGAGTTTGGGTTGATGGGCGTAAGCCGCTAAGTTGGCTTCGATGTTGGATGAATGCAGATCGACCCAGCCCACCACGCCGCGGATAAAGTCGTATTGGGTAGCCAATTCCAGCAACCAATCGGTTTCAGCCAGGGATTGACGGGCCTGAACGGCGATACAACCACTAAAGTCGATTTGGTGCAGCAGTGGTTCGAGGTCGCTGGGCAAAAAATCTTGTTTCAAAACCTGCATGGCAGCGCTCATCCAGGTGTGTTCAGCGGGGTTGTATTGCCAAAAATGTTGGTGTGCGTCGATGTACATGTCTTGCTAAGGTTTTATGGTAAAGTAAGTCGTAAAATTATAGGCTGGAATTTTAAGTGGCTATTTATTTCTCAAGCTAGGCAAAAAATCAGTCCTTCAGGGCCAAGGAACAATTCAACAATAAGATACCTACTTTGTCTGCCTCTTTCGCTGCCATACTTCCTATCTTTTGAAGTAAATAGCGGAGTCAATTTAAAAAATAACGTTGAGATTTTCATTTGGAGTTTATCAATTAAAGCTTGCTAAGCTGTTGCTTGCTAAGCACCATCATGAAGGGTAAAATCTGTATCTTTGTAGAGTAATATCTGGCTTCAAAAGAATCATGGAAAAAAAATTCAACATCACCGGCATTTGTCGCCCGGCCCACACTACTGGACATTTTTAAAAACACTGTTTTTTCGTCCTTTCAACGAACAGGGCTTTGCGATGTTGGGGGATTTGAAAAACGTCAAGCCCGGAACCGCTGCCGATTGAAAAACAAATGTACAAGATAAGAACCAAATGCCCACCGATGCTTGTCCTGCCCGAACAACTGCTGCCATGTTGCT
>JBBRGN010000344.1:0-4479 GCA_038240665.1 Chitinophagales bacterium
CGCCTTTTCCGGCGGTATCAGGATTGTGGGGCTGCCCTACGATTGTCAACAACGTCGAAACCATCTGCAAAGTCCCTTTCATTGTCAATGAAGGCGGGGATGAATATGCAAAAATTGGGATTGGTGCTAGTACCGGTACCAAACTGATTTCTGCCTGTGGCAACATCAATAACCCTGGTGTTTACGAGATTGAACTCGGCGTACCGGTGGAGGAATTCATCTACTCGGATCAATATTGTGGCGGAATCAAAGGCGGCAAGCAATTGAAAGCCTTGGTACCAGGGGGATCTTCGGTGCCGATTTTACCGACCCGCTTAATTACTAAAACTGCCAAAGGCGAACCCCGTTTGATGACCTACGAATCATTGAGCGACGGAGGTTTTGCTACCGGTAGTATGCTGGGCTCTGGCGGATTCATCGTTTTTGACGAGGATCAATGTATCGTACGCAATACTTGGAATTTCTCGCGTTTTTACCACCACGAATCTTGTGGACAGTGTAGCCCATGCCGCGAAGGTACTGGCTGGATCGAACAATTGTTGCACCGCATCGAACACGGTCATGGCAAGGAAAGCGACATTGATCTGCTGGTAGATGTGGCTAAAAAAATGGAAGGCAACACCATCTGTCCATTTGGAGATGCTGCCGCTTGGCCAGTAGCTGCGGCGATTCGCCATTTCCGCGATGAATTTGAATGGCATATTCGCAACCCTAAAGAAGCGTTAACCCGTAACTATGGGATGGGACGTGCAGCGGAAGAGGTTGTAGTTGCTTGATTAAATAAAGTGCGTTTACAGGAATTCAGTTGCTGTAAAAAAAATAGATAAAGGCATGGCTAAAGTAACCATCGACGAAATTACGGTTGAAGTACCAGACGGCACCACCATCTTGAACGCGGCGCGGCAAATCGGCGTCAACGTGCCTCCTGCCATGTGTTATTATTCCAGCCTGAAAGGAACCGGGGGGAAATGCCGAGTATGCTTGGTAAAGGTTTCTAAGTCTTCAGAAGCCAATCCACGGCCCATGCCAAAGTTGGTGGCATCCTGCTGTACGCCGGTTTCGGATGGTATGGTGATTGAAAACACCCTTTCTCCTGAAGTGATTGAAGCACGCAAAGGCGTGGTAGAACTGTTGTTGATCAATCACCCGCTAGATTGCCCGGTATGTGATCAAGCTGGTGAGTGCCACTTGCAAGACTTGTCTTATGAGCATGGCGCGGCAACTACCCGTTTCGACTTTACGCGTCGTACTTTCGATCGCATCGACATCGGCCCTTATATTCAGTTGCACATGAACCGCTGTATCTTGTGCTACAGATGTGTATATGCTGCTGATCAACTGACCGATGGCCGAGTACACGGCGTCATCAACCGGGGTGATCATGCAGAAATCAGTACCTACATCCACAACATTATCGATAGCAATTTTTCGGGTAACGTGATCGATGTTTGCCCGGTAGGTGCACTGACCGACCGAACTTTTCGCTTCAAAAGCCGGGTATGGTTTACCAAGCCTATGGATGCCCATCGGGATTGTGATCATACCAATTGCAAAGGCAAGGTGACCCTTTGGTTGCAGGGCGAAGAAGTACTTCGGGTAACAGGCCGTAAAGATCAATTTGGCGAAGTGGCAGATTTCATTTGCAACACTTGTCGATTTGAAAAAAAGCATAAAACTGATTGGGTAATCGAAGGCCACCGCCGCATCAACACCCACTCGGTTATTTCACAGAATCATTTACCATTTGAGTTGGATGTCGTCCATCCAGCCCTCGAACAGCCCAAATAGCCATGACAATACTAGGATTCAAAATGGTTTTGGTACTGGTTATCTTTTTGATTACCCTTGGGATAGCCGCCTATAGTACCCTTTTTGAGCGCAAAATTGCCGCTTTTATGCAAGACCGGGTAGGTCCGGATCGCGCAGGTCCATTCGGTTTGTTGCAACCCATTGCTGATGGTCTGAAAATGATTTTCAAGGAAGAATTTCGTCCAGAAGGCGCTAACACCCTTCTTTTTATATTAGGCCCCAGCATAGCCATGCTTACTGCCTTGATGACCAGCTCGGTCATTCCTTGGGGAAGGCCGCTACAGCTGGGCGGACAAACTTTTTCACTGCAAGTAGCGGACATCAATGTAGGCGTACTCTTTGTGTTTGCGGTGGTGTCTTTAGGCGTATATGGTATCTTGATTGGCGGTTGGTCCTCCAATAACAAATTCGCTTTATTGGGCGCTATTCGCGCTTCTTCGCAGATGATCAGTTATGAACTAGCAATGGGTTTGTCGATCATTCCCATCATTATGAGCAGTAAATCACTTCAGCTCAGCGCGATTGTAGAAGCGCAAGCGGGCGGCAATTGGAATGTTTTCCACCAGCCTTTGGCTTTTTTGATCTTTTTGATCTGCGCTTTTGCTGAAACCAACCGGACTCCTTTTGACCTTCCAGAATGTGAAACCGAATTGGTGGGTGGTTACCATACCGAATACAGCAGCATGAAACTCGGTTTTTACCTGTTCGCTGAATACATCAATATGTTTGTTTCTGGCGCGATCATGGCTTCCCTGTTTTTTGGTGGATACAACTTCCCATTCATGGATAGCTTAGGCCTACCGCCGATCGCCATTTCCTTCATCGGAGTAGGGTTTTTCTTCTTGAAAATCACCTTCTTTGTGTTCTTTTTCATGTGGATTCGTTGGACGATCCCGCGTTTCCGCTATGATCAATTGATGCATTTGGGCTGGCAGGTACTTATGCCGCTGGCTATATTGAACATCGTGCTGACCGGCGCTTTTTTGACCCTTTTTTAAACCCGAAGCAATATGCAACTGACGAATCGTTCGAAGCAGGTATCCAATAAAGAAATGACGTTTACGGAGAAATTGTACCTCCCAGCGATCTTAGGCGGATTGCGGATCACGATGACGCACCTTTTCAAAAAAAGGACTACCGTTAAATATCCGGAAGAACTACGCGAGCATAGCCCGGTTTTTCGTGGTTTGCATGTACTCAAGCGCGATGCTGAAGGACGTGAAAATTGCACGGCATGTGGTTTGTGCGCCGTGGCTTGTCCGGCAGAAGCGATTACCATTGTAGCTGCTGAACGTGAAAAAGGCGAAGAGCACTTGTACCGGGAAGAGAAATATGCTGCCGTTTACGACATCAATATGCTGCGTTGTATTTTCTGTGGCCTTTGTGAAGAGGCTTGTCCGAAAGATGCGGTATATTTGACCAACAGAATCGTACTCTCTGAATATGATCGGAAAGATTTTCTTTGGCATAAAGAAGATTTGGTGGAAAAAATCGATGATCGTATAGACATCACCAAACGCAAGAAATAGTGTTAATGGTTGTGGTGAAAAGACTGTTTTTTTCATCACATCCAATGCTTTAGGATCAGTAAACACTAAAATGCTTTAAGATCCATTTTTTTGATCAACGAACAACCAACGAATACCTAACCTGCATGGAGCAGATCATGTTTTACGCATTAGCTTTGGTAGCTATTGTCTTTTCCGCACTCACCGTCGGCTCTCGCAATGCCATGTACAGCGTACTGTATTTGATTGTCACTTTCTTTGCGATGGCTGGATTTTACCTACTACTTAGCGCTGAGTTTGTTGCCATCGTACACATCATCGTTTACGCTGGAGCCATCATGGTACTGTTTCTTTTTACCGTGATGATGCTCAATTTGAACGCGCCGGCTTTATTACCACGGGCTTTGATCATCCGTTTATTGGCGGTCGTCGCTGGCGGCTCCTTTGCTTTGGTATTGGTAGCGGCAATGGGAAAAGCTGCAAAATTTGCGCCAGTTTCTCAGGATGCTACTCAGGCTGTGGGTACGGTCAATGTACTGGGAAAGATGTTGTTCAACGAATTTTTGCTTCCCTTTGAACTGACCTCGGTCTTGTTCATTGCCACCATGGTTGGGGTAGTTGTTTTGACCAAAAAAGAAGAATAATCGATGGAACACATGACTGAAACCATCCGCATGGTACCTTTGGAACACTATATCATACTGAGCTTGATCATCTTTAGTATTGGCGCTATGGGCGTTTTGTTGCGCCGGAACATGATCGTGGTGTTTATGTCCATCGAGTTGATGCTCAATGCGGTGAACTTACTGGCAGTAGCTTTTTCTTCTTTTAGAGGAGATTCAGCTGGCCAGGTATTTGTATTTTTTGTGATGGTAGTTGCAGCCGCGGAAGTAGCGTTGGGCTTGGCCATTATGATGATGATTTTTCGGAACATTCGCTCGATTGATATTAATCAGTTGAATCAACTAAAGTGGTAACCTCGGGTTGCTCGCAATGACAAAATGGAAAACCTAATTTGGCTGATTCCCGTATTGCCGCTCGTCGGTTTCTTGATCTTGGGTTTGGGCGCACGTAGCCTTCCCAAGTCAGTAGCCAGCGTGCTGGGATGTACAACAATTTTTGCTGGATTTTTTATGACCCTCCTGCTGGGTTCTAGCGTGAT
>JBBRGN010000345.1:0-4456 GCA_038240665.1 Chitinophagales bacterium
AAGGTTTTTTTGGGAAATTTTTGACAATCCAAAACGGGTTCCAAACCAGATATTTCCCCGTTTATCTTCCATCATGGAAAGTACCGCATTGTTAACCAGTCCTTCCTTTTCAGAAAAATGGGTAAAATACTTTCCATCAAAACGGCAGACACCAGCACCCGAAGTTCCAAACCAAATATCGCCTCTACTGTCTTGAATAATTGAAGTAATATCATTGAAACTCAATCCATTTGCTGTGGAGTAATGCGTGAAGTGTACACCATCATATTTGGTGGCTCCACCACCTAAAGTTCCAAACCAAATGTTGCCATCCATATCTTCAAATACTGACAATACATCGTTGCTACTAAGGCCTTCTTTTTCGGTAAATTGGGTAAAAACCTTTCCATCGAATTTAGTCGCTCCTTCACCCCGTGTTCCAAACCAAATGTTGCCCTTGTGATCCTGGATGATCGCAGTAATATGTTTGCTACTTAAGCCTTCGTTGGTAGTGAGATTTTGGAAATAACGACCATCAAACTTGGAAGCTCCTTGGCCATTGCTACCTATCCAAAGGTTCCCTTTATTGTCTTTTAAGAGAGAAAAGATTTTATCATCAATTAGACCTTCTTTTATCGTGTAGTTTTTAAATTGTTTTCCATCATATTGGCTTATGCCACCTCCATGTGTGCCGAACCATAAGTCATGATGATTACCTTCTACAGTATTAAAAACTTCATAAAATGCCAATCCTTCTTTTTTGGTGATATGGGTAAATATTTTTCCATCAAATCGATTCACCCCACCGCCATCTGTCCCTATCCAGATGTTGCCTGAATTGTCTTCAAAAACACCTGACACTTCACTATTATTGAGTCCTTCTGCTTTGTTGTATTGAGTAAAATAGAAACCATCGTATTTCAAAACGCCGCCTCCTAAGGTGCCAAACCAAAGATTCCCATTTTTAGTTTTAGTTATTGAGGAAACCGTAGGGGATCTAAAACTTTCTTTCAGGGTATAGTTGAAAAAACAATTTCCGTCAAATTTTGAAACACCTAAATTCGCAGCAATCCAAATGTTTCCTTGTTTGTCTTCTCCTATAGATGTAACCTCATTGCTGACTAAACCATTTTTATCTCTAAAATGAGTGAAAGTTTTTCCGTCAAACTTTGAAACGCCATCGTGTAATGTTCCAAACCAAATTATCCCTTGGTGATCGACGAAAACCGAATAGATTTCATCGGATGCAAGCCCTTCTTTTTTTCCATAATGAGTAAAGAAGGTTCCATCAAACTTCACTACTCCCGAATCCTTACTACTGAACCATAGATTTCCTAGTTTGTCCTCGGCTAAAGAAATTATATTATCATTAAAATTTAATTCTCTATTTTTAAAATGAATAAAAAATTGGCCGTTAAATTTAATAATTCCGTCTTTTTCGGTACCGAACCAAATATTTCCTTTTGAGTCTTCCAACATACACATAATGCTGTTTACTCCTAAACCCTCTTTTTCCGTGTAATGCGTAAAATATTTTCCATCATACTTAGTCACGCCACCTCCTACGGTACTAAACCATAAGTTGCTTCGCGAATCTTGAATAATACAGCTGATCAGATTGTGCTTGAGGCCTTGCATTTTACTGAATGCGCTAAAATTAAAGGGGTTTTGATCTTTACCTAATCTGTCCTTGGCTACTACGATATCTGGTTGACCAATGGACGAGGTATCTCCTTTTGCGGGTGACGATTTTGGAAGTAAATAGCCTCCTTTCCCTGGCTGGTTGTGTAAGAGCTGTACCTCATTGACTGGGATTTTGATAGGATGACCAATAGGATGAACATTGAGATTGGCAGGTATGATTTGCGGATTTCCCGCTTTCACCGTTGAATTGGCAGAAAGCTTTAAGGGGCTCGATTGAGGTGTTGATACCTGATCTTTAGGAACAAGATAGGGCGTTGCCTTAACTACCTTTATAGTATGCAAACTTGGTTGTTGATTGACTTCAGAGGTACAGCAACTCAAGATAAAACTCAGTATCAGAATTCCACCAAAGCATCTTATCTTTTTTGCTTTTTGGCGCATATTGGGAGTTTAAAAATGGGTTTGGTTAGAAAAATTTTAAAAGATATTGAGCTTTTGGCTAACCTTCAGCCAAGACATTACCCGTAAATGAATCAGCTAAAATTTCATATTTAAACAATAGCGTACATACTGCGTTGATTATTAAAATTTTGCATGATTAGAAAACTACCTACAGAAATCTCAAATCAGCGCGTTGCAATATAAATATTTCCTTGAAAGTAGCGCGGGTTTTCACGTATTGGTTTTTTGGCTGAACGATCAGCAAGAAAATAAAAAAAAGCCTCTTATCAACCGACAAGAGGCTTATGGGCCAAAAAATCACTTTTCAGCGCCTCATTTCTACGACTTAGGATACCCTGCTGCGGTTTTCACCTCATTAATCTGTTGGGTATGGCGATTACTGTGGCCGGCAATAAACAGAATAAACTGGTAAGCATCCATTTTACCGGCTGGAAGAGTTGCTACGTGGTTCCGTAAGTCGGCTTGGGTCGTTTTTACAAAATCAACCAACAGGCCTCTTCTTGCATCAAAAGCTGCTAGGGCTTCCGCTAAGCTTTTGAAACCCGTATTCTGCGGTTCAAAAGACTCTCCGGTCTTGAACTTCATACTGCGGTCGGTGATCATGCTTTTTACTTTCTCGTCGGTAGTTTTGAGTTCGGCTTTGGCAGCAGGGTCTGCAGGAGCGCTGAGGATGTTGTCAAGTGCCCCACGCAAAGTCGCTTCTGAATAAGCAATGTGGTACAGGCATTCTTGCGGTGACCAGCTGTCAGCAGCAGCTTTATAATTCAACTCCGCATTGCTAAGGCCTTTGAGGCTTTTTTTCAACTCCTTGGTACTCCAGTTGATGTACTTGATGGCAGCCTTGCGTTCTTCTTTACTGATGGTTTGGGCGGAAAGGTTGGCTACTAAAAAAATGGCAGTAAAACTAAAAATTAGAGACTTCATGGTTTTGGTTTTGGTGAATTTGTTTCAAATGTACAAATTTAAAACTAATTATACAAATCAATAAACATTTTATATTAAAAGTTACTGGGTAAGTAATGAGATAGCATTACTTATGCTTTTGGAATTTTACCTTACTTTGTTCTTTTTTCCTTCATGTTTAAAAGTTCATTTTTCAGATGACAAAAAATAATGCTAGCCTGTATCAGCTTGCCGTCATTGTCAGTGCTTTGGGGTTCTTTGTAGATGTCTATGATTTATTGTTGTTTGCCATCATCCGCAAACCGAGCTTGACTGATTTGGGGTTATCTCCGGATCAAGTTTTAGCGCAAGGCGAATATTTGATCAGCGTTCAAATGATTGGATTGCTGTTGGGAGGGATTCTTTTTGGCATCATTGGGGATAAAAGGGGACGGCTTAGCGTACTTTTTGGTTCTATCTTGCTGTATTCTATTGCCAATATTTTGAATGGCATGGTGGTCAATATTAATCAATACGCGCTTTTACGCTTTATCGCAGGGGTAGGTTTAGCGGGCGAATTGGGAGCTGGCGTAACCTTGGTAAGCGAACTGCTACCAAAAGAAAAACGCAGTGTAGCTACTGGTTTTATTGCCGGATTTGGCATTTTTGGCGTGATCTTTGCTTTTTTGTTGAGTCGCTTTTTTGACTGGCGTACTTGTTATTATATAGGTGGCGTTTTGGGGATTTTGTTGTTGCTCCTGCGGGTGCAGGTACGCGAGAGCACACTTTTTGATGAAATAAAACAAAAGACGGTGGTACGCGGCAATTTCTTTATGTTTTTTACCAGCAGAAAACGTTTTTTCAAATACCTCCAAGTGGTGTTAATGGGGTTGCCAGTTTGGTACATTATTGGGATCTTGGTTACTTTTGCAGATCAGTTTGGAAAAGCCCTTGACATCAATGACATCGATCCAGCCAAAGCCATTGTATGTCTATATCTTGCGGTTGCTTTTGGAGACTTTACTGTGGGTTGGCTGAGCGAGCGATTGAAAAGCCGCAAAAAGACTTTTTTCATTTTTGTAAGCATCGCCATGGTTTTCTGTTGTCTGTATTTTTTACAGCGCGGTGGAACGGCCACTACCTTTTATCTCCTCTGCATGGGCATGGGATTTGGCGCTGGATTTAATGTGGTTTATATCACTATGGGCGTGGAGCAATTTGGTACCAACATGCGCGCCTCGGCGGCCATCAGCATCCCCAATATGGTGCGTGGATCCTTGCCTCTCATCTTGTTGTTGTTCAAATCTTTACGGGGTTATTTTGAAGACTATATTACGGGAGCTTGGGTCACTGGTGCAATTCTTTTCGTCTTAGCCATTGTTTCAGGGTGGTTTATTGAAGAAACTTATGGAAAGGATTTGGATTTTATAGAAAAATAAGCGTACGGTTTTGGTCATTCCCGGAACACTTTCAGCGCCAGTAAATTTCC
>JBBRGN010000346.1:0-4411 GCA_038240665.1 Chitinophagales bacterium
TTGCCGGGCGCAGTAAATGAGGTTCATTTTTACAGCACGGGCTGCAAAGCCTTAGAACAACGACAGCGGGTAGCTCAACTTTTCAACGGCTTATTTCCCGATAGTGCGGTGATCAAAGTAGAGACTGATATGCTGGGCGCAGCAAGAGCGCTGTCGCAACACAATCCAGGCATTGTTTGCATTTTGGGTACGGGCTCCAATGCCTGTCGGTACGATGGCAAGGACATTGTAGAAACCGCAGGCGGACTCGGTTTCATCCTCGGCGATGAAGGAAGCGGCGCAGCCATCGGCAAAGATTTGATCATGGCTTATTTGAATCAGGAGCTGTCCAGCACCTTGAATGAAGAGCTTACCGATGAATACCATCTCACGCGGGACAATATCCTCCAATCTGTTTACCAACTCCCTTATCCCAATCGCTTTTTGGCCACCTTTGCGCCATTTGTTTCCCAGCACCGCGATCTTGATGTTTTTCAGCAATTGCTGCGGCGGCAGTTTCAATTGTTTTTTCAGCACAGTGTGTTGGTGCAAGCCAATTGTCATACACTTCCCATTCATTTTGTGGGTTCAATTGCCTACCATTTTCAAGCAGAAATTTTAGCAGTAGCGCAATTTTTAGATTTGCAAATTGGTGAAATTGTTCAAGATCCAATACCTGGGCTGGTAGCCTACCATCTGGTTTAATGTTAGGCTTCCCGTTTAAAGGGGGGATGAGTTGAAAAAACAAGGCTTCCCCTACAACTTATCTCAATTTGATTATCTTTGGTCAAATACAACGAAAAACCTATTTACTAAGCTAATTCCAAAGGCCGACTGGTACCTCTACTAGCCGGCTTTTCTTAATATTGAGTTATATGTTGAAAAAAGAACGGCAGGCACTGATTTTGCGGGAGGTCAACATTCACAACAAGGTGGTTCTCAATGATCTTAGCGTAAAATTGGACGTTTCTGAGGATACGGTACGTCGGGATTTGCAAGAGCTTGCGGATGCAGGAAAGATCATTAAAGTAAGGGGAGGCGCCTTGTCAAAGTCTTACCATGTTTTTTCCTATAAAGAAAATGACATTTACGCCTACGAGGAAAAAACCATCATTGCAAGGAAAGCCATTAGCTTGTTGCGCGATGGCATGCTGGTGCTGATCAGCGGCGGATCAACCAATCTAGAAATTGCCCGGATTTTGCCGCCCGATCTTAAAATTACTTTTCTAACCATCAGTTTATCAACGGCATTGAAGTTATTGGAGCACCCCAGTTCAGATATTATTTTTATTGGCGGACAAATCTCCAAAGCTACCGGAGTTGCTGTTGGCGCTGAGGTGGTGGAATCCTTGATGAATGTTCGGCCGGATCTTTGTTTGCTGGGTGTAAATGGGATTGATACCCTGGATGGGCTTACCGAGTCGGATTGGGAAGTGATGACCATCAAACGGGCGATGATAAAATCGTCAAAAAAAGTCGTTGCCTTATCGATTGCGGAAAAGCTTGGCACGGTTCAAAAAATCCGTGTTTGTGGTTTGGAAGACGTCGATGTGCTGATCACGGAATTGGCTGCAGACCATAAAAATTTGGCCAATTATTTGGTTCAAGGGATTGAAGTGATGTAATTAGTTTACTGTAAAATAAAAGCCATGGAACTCAAAACACAACAAAAGAATTTTATTGGATTTACTTTTTTTGCCCTCGCTTTTTTGATCGCGACTACCTCCGGCGCTCAAGATACTACGGCGTTGAAAGCTGCTTTATTGGGGCGTTGGGAACTAGTAAAGTACAGCGAGCAAGGGCTTGGCGTGGATAAAAAACAAAATGCGTTACCTCAAGCACAAGCTGTTTATCACAACATCGCTAAATACCGGGCAAAATTTTATTATGGGTTTGATGAAGATGCTGGCGATCGCATTCGACGTGCTTTCGAACGGTGGGTGGAACGGGATAGCTTGGCTGAAACTTCCAGAATCATCGAGGCCATTTCCACGCCTTTTTTTGCCGTATTTTTCCCGGATAGCACCATGTCTGTCTACAATAAAGATGCGGTAACTGGTTTCATTACCTACCCAGAGGCGCGTCATTATACTTTTTTTCCACGTAGCATGAGCATTCACATCACCAATCAAGGCGGATATGGGATTCAATGGCATGCGCAAGTATTGTTGCTGACACCACAACGGATGCTGCTGTTTTTAGCAGAAGAAGGCGAGGTGGTAGAACTCATTAAAACCGCTTACACTTTACCTTAAGCGATTTTAATCCTCGTATGCCTTGCGCCGATCCAGCTCATCCCGGATTTGTGCGGCACGTTCGTAGTTTTCTTCTTCCAATACTTCGTCCAATAATTTGGTAAGCGCTTCGGTAGTGAAACCAACCAGTGGATTCCCAGAAGTTCCGGCTTCGGCATAGGCTGGCTCAGTATCTTCCTCGATTTCGGAATCCTCTAGAACCACTCCAGCAGCATCCAGAATGAACTCAAAAGTAAAGATGGGACAATTGAAACGTACCGCCATTGCCAAGGCATCAGAAGTACGGGAGTCGATTTCCGTTAAAACGCCTTCCCGCGAACATACCAGCTTGGAATAGAAGATCCCATCCAATAAGTTGTTGATGATGACTTCCTTGAGCTGTATGTCGTAAGTTTCCAGCGCGTTTTTAAACAAATCGTGGGTAAGCGGACGGTTGGGCGTCATCCGTTCCATTGCTACTGCAATAGCTTGCGCTTCGAAACTGCCAATTACAATGGGCAACCGACGTGATCCGCGTTTTTCACCAAGCACTACAGCGTAGTTGCTCGTTTGGGTTACGCTATGGGAAATGGCTACTATGTCTAATTCAATTTTCTTCATAAACCAATTGCTAGTCTTGGTGACTTTTCCTACAACACTGTTGAGCATCTAGGAGTTGAGCGTTTTGAACTCTGTTTTGGAAATTTACAACAAAAATTGCAAAGAGCCAAATTTCAAAAACAGCGCAAAGGTACTAAAAAAGGTTAATTTTTACCTTTTTTCAATATAATTTTGGCCTCATTCCAAAGTATGTCCATTTCGGCCAGCGTCATTTCTTGTAAGCTTTTAGGAGCATTGGCTTCAATGTATTCAAAACGACTTTTGAACTTAACATTGACTCGCTCCAGAGCTGTTTCGGGATCAATACCTTGAAAACGGGCGTAATTGATCAAAGAAAAAAGGACATCGCCAAACTCTTCTTCCTGTTTTTCTTTGGAAAGATTTTCGGTGATGGTCTCTTTAAATTCTTGAATTTCTTCTTCTACTTTTTCCCAAACTTGACCCGCATTTTCCCATTCAAAACCTACCTGTTTGGTTTTTTCTTGCATGCGGTAGGCTTTAACCATTGCCGGCAGGGATTTTGGAACACCGGCCAGCACTGATTTTTTGCCTTCTTGGAGTTTGATCTGTTCCCAGTTTTTTTTCACCTCTTCTTCATCCGCAACAACTACATCACCGTAAATGTGCGGATGACGTTTGATGAGCTTATCGCAAACGGCATTCAGTGCATCGGCAATATCAAAAGCTTTTTGTTCGCTGCCGATTTTGGCATAAAAAACTATGTGCAAAAGCAAATCGCCAATTTCCTCTTTAATGCCCTCAGTATCGCCCTCAATGATGGCATCAGCCAGCTCGTAAGTTTCTTCAATGGTGAGGTTGCGCAGGGTTTGGAAAGTCTGTTTGCGATCCCAAGGGCATTTCTCCCGGAGCTCGTCCATGATGGTCAACAAACGACCAAAAGCTTCCAACTTTTCTTGCATGGTATTATGGTTGAAGGATTGAAAAAAAAATCGTGAATAGTGGTGTGGCTCAAGGGTATTAAGGGAGTCAATCGTTCTACGCTGGCGCTAATAATCATCCAAAGACAATAAGACCAAGGTACAAGCTATATCAGGTTGTATTCCGGCAGCTTTGGCCAGTCGATACAGTTCCATGTTTTCAGCGCCGGGATTAAAAATGATGCGTTTGGGATGCAGACTCAACAAGTAATCGTAGTAATCCCTTTGGCGATCGGCATTCAAATATAGGGTAACGGTATCTATTTTTTCAAAATCTGGGCGATCAGTTTGAATCTTGACATCAGCTACTTCACCGGTTTTCAAACCAATAGCGACCACTTCATGCCCTTTTTTGCGTAAACGCTCAATGGCTTGAAAAGATGTTCGTTCCGGATTGATGGAGGCGCCAAGTACTAAAGTTTTTTTCGACATGTTGGGTAGCTTTTTTAAATGTTCAAGTAAACTGCGCATAAATAACTCAGGGCGGTGAACAAAAGTTGACCGCCCTGAGAGGTAGACTTGAAAAAAATTCGTTGCGCTTATACCAACAAACGAATGGGGTCTTCCATGATCTGCTTAAAGGTAATCAAGAATTGAGCACCCGAAGCACCGTCAACCACCCGGTGGTCGCAAGAAAGC
>JBBRGN010000347.1:0-4403 GCA_038240665.1 Chitinophagales bacterium
AAGTAGCTGCTATTTGTGATATCGATCCCGGCGCTTTGGCGGAAAGTCAAAAAATCATTGCGGCCGCCAATCGCAACAAAGCCACTGAATATGGCAAAGACGAACACGATTATCGCCGCATGATCGAGAAAGAAAAACTAGATGCCGTCGTGATCGCTACGCCCTGGGAATGGCACTCCGAGCAGTCCATTGCCTGTATGCGGGCAGGCATCTACGTTGCTAGCGAGGTTTGCGGCGGTTTTTCAGTTGATGAATGTTGGGAACTGGTCAACACGCACGAAGAAACCGGTACCCACCTTTTTTTCCTCGAAAACGTTTGCTACCGCCGCGACATCATGGCGGTGCTCAATATGGTGCGCCAGGACATGTTTGGCGAACTGATTCATGTGGAAGGCGGCTATCAGCATGACTTGCGCGAAGTCAAATTCAACGACGGCAAACAACCTTATGGCGGCGGTGTAGAGTTTGGCGAGAAAGGCTACAGCGAAGCCCGTTGGCGTACCAATCATTCCGTGCACCGCAATGGCGACCTCTACCCTACGCACGGCGTTGGTCCGGTAGCGATGATGCTCGACATCAACCGCGGCAACCGTTTTGTTTCGCTTACTTCTACCTCAACCAAGGCAAGGGGATTGCACGATTTCATTGTCAACAATCCCAAAGGCGGAAAAGCACATCCCAATGCGAAAGTTGAGTTCAAATTGGGAGATATAGTCACTTCCGTCATCAAGTGTAACAATGGCGAAAGCATTATTCTAAGCCACGATACCAATTTGGCGCGCCCTTATTCGCTTGGTTTTCGGGTACAAGGGGTAAAAGGCATCTGGATGGACGTTAACAAATCGCTGTATTTGGAAGGGATAAGTCCCAAAGCGCATACCTGGGAACCGGCTGAAGCTTACCTGCAAAAATACGATCACCCCTTGTGGAAACGCTATCAAAGCGATGCTGAAGGCGCCGGTCATGGCGGTATGGACTTCTTTGTACTCAACAGTTTTGTGGAATGTGTGAAAGGTAATCTTCCCGCCCAAATTGACGTGTACGATGCCGCTAGTTGGTTGTCAATTACCCCGCTTTCTGAAGCCAGCGTGGCTACGGGCAGTTCGCCGCAATCGTTCCCCGATTTTACCCGCGGTCGCTGGATGAAAAAGAAAAATGACTTTGCTACGAATGAGCTGTATTAAATTAGGAGTCCTAAAATAGGAATAAAAGAGTTCGGCGCCCAGCAGGTTCATCTGCGGGCGCCGAATCTCTAAAGATGCCTAAATACAAGTTGTTTCATTTTTCAATTATTACTGACTGGCGAATTAATCGCCCTTGTTGATCTTGTACCAGCAGTTGAAACCAGCCCGCCGATAAATGATCGATGGGCAATTTGATTTCTCCACTGGCTTGATCTATGTTTATGGAATCACTGGAATATTCTTGTCCTAAGGCGGTGATCCATCTAAAAGTATACTTTCCTACTAAGAAGTCTTGGAAGCGCAATTGCGGCGTTCCCCTTGCCGAAACAGGATTGGGGTAAACTTGCATTCGCGGCGTTTCAACAGCGAAGCTGTACACTCCAGTCAACAACTTGAGTTGCTGGGAAAAAACTTGTTGACATCCGGATGCCTCGCTAATGGTCACCGTGTAAGCGCCTGCGGATAGGTTGGAAAGGGAAGGCTCCACCGACCCATTCGACCATAGGTAACGAAAAGGAGCGGTACCTCCTATTATTTTTTGCAAATAAATAGCGCCATCCGATTTGCCTACACCGCTGACCTGTTGTAGCGAAAAACTGGCCTCCATGGGGCGAGGCCCAGGTATTTTTACCGTAATCGTATCAGAACAATTTTTGGTATCGCGTACCATAAAAAGATAAGTACCAATTGATAATCCGGTATTGCCCATTCCTGATTGCGAGCCGCGCAACCAAGTATAATCATAGGGCGGTGTACCGTTTACCGTGAATTGTGCTTTCCCATTGGTCGCAACCAGACAAGTCAGCGAGTCGGGAGGGCCAGACAATTGGATGCGGTAACGCGCTTGTTCATATGCCCCAAGATCCACGGTGCCATCAAGTACCCGCGGAGCGCCGGCAAAATCCAATTTTAAACCCAGTGCATCCGCAAAACGGTTGTTGCCCTTGTTAATCGGCGAGGCACAAGATTTCAATCGAAAATCTCCTTGATCAGGGGACATAAAACCAGCATCAATGCCAAAAAAATTATTGCCGGAAGTCACAATCGACTGGGAAATGCTATCGGAAAAAAGCTGGTTAAAACAGCTGTTGCGGATGTAATATCTTTGCGTGTTTTTAGTGGCAGCGTTGCCATTGTAAAACAGCTGGTGCAACGAAGGCGTTTCTTCGCTAAACAAACAATTGGAAGCATAAAAATTGGCATAATAGCTTACATCATTGTACAAATTCGTATAACTTTTGATGCAAACGTAGGGCCCGTTTTTATAAAAAGTACAATTGTTGACCGTCGTAGTGAGGGTTCCATCGGCTCCATGGTCAAGGTAAAAAGCACCTTGATTTTGGTCAAAAATGGTGTTATTGACGATGATGTTCACCCGTTTGGGGCGCGAAAAAGTCCCCGCTGAAAAAGTAATTGCTCCCGCCAATTTTGCTTTGCACGTATTTTTGGCAAAAAGGGTGCGTTCTATTTTTACATCCTGTGTTCCTGCTCCTGCGTTGGCTATGGTAATTGCACTACCCGCATTGTAACTGTAGTTTTTGGAAAAAGTACATTCGCTGATGCCTAAGCTTTCCGTATATCCAACCGATGAAAAAAGAATAGCCCCCCCTTCATTGCTACGCGCGCGGTTTTTTTGAAAACTGCTTTTAGTGACCATAATGGCAGCCTGACCAGTCGCTACATCGCGTCCGCTTATTTCTAAAGCGCCACCGTCGTTGCCTTCATTTTCAACAAAACTGCTCTCGCTGATTTGCAGTTTTCCATTGCCGCCTTCCCAGCGCGAAAAGATAGCGCCGCCATCTTCAGCTGCTACATTGTTCAAAAAATTGCATTGCAGGACGAAGTGGTTGATAGGGCCAGCATTGAGGTATACAGCACCCCCACTCAATCGCGAGCTGTTGTTTTTAAACGTCGAGTTGGACAGCGCAAAAAAGTAGTTCTTGTTGTTGCCGTCTTTGAATACCGCGCCGCCAAATGTCGCCCGGTTATTTGTCAACGTTGCGTTGTCTAGATTCAGCGAGGCAATGCCGTCCTGAAAATCAAGCAAACCAATAGCGCCGTCGTTGACCGCGTAATTGTCTTCCAAAACCAAGTTGCGCAAAATCGGCGCGCTGTAGCTGCCAGATCGAGCTACAATCAGAATGGCACCACCATAATTCCGCGGACTTACTATACCTGTAGTGTCATTGGAAGCATAGCCTTTTTTGATCATAAAGCCATCCAAAACGGTAGTAGAATCAGCATTCGCACAAGTGACTACATTGTAAACATTATCCGCATCCGAAGAAGCAACACCAGACTCCCCGCTCAACAAACTGGAAAATTGGCTCCAATACCGATCTTTTAATTTTTTTTCGTTACCAAAAAAACCGCCAAATACCTTGACCCCGCTAGGAATGACAAACGATCCTTTGCGATCATTGATCGCTTGGGCAGCAAAATAATTACCCTGGGCAACCCAAATAGTATCGCCTTTTTGGGCAATTTTTAACGCATCTTGAAAACGAGAAAAAGCAGTGGTCCAGCTGGAACCATTTTGGGTGCCGCCGGTATTGACGGCGGTCACATAAAGAAGACGCGAACTGCGCTGAGCGCTGATTTCAGTGCTGCTATACCATAACAATACACCAAGAACCAATAATTTTATTACTGGCTTTTTTAACGAGGCATCAAAAGGTTTCATAGTAGTTTCAAATTTCCAAACAGCGTTTCCGGCATCGCCTAGATTCTAGATGGCAGGGAGCCCATCAGAACTTAAGTTCAAAAAACACTTTGATCTCTTGTACGGAAGAATCGGGCTAAAGTAATGCGAACAATGTAGAAAAAAATAAATTTATCTTAAAAACGATATTCGCGCCAGAGAATACGCAGGTCTTCTTGCCAAATATAATCTTTGGCATATAAAAAATTTAGTCTACGAATGGTCGATTCATCGGCTTTTGGCAATCCTAATCCCGATAAAGGGGTCAATACACCGGCTCGAAGCTGCGGCAGATCCACGTTGCCGCCAAAGATAGCATGGTAACCCACCCAGGATTTTTTACCTGTTATTACCGCCAAACATTGACTTAGCTCAAGCCGCTTTTTGGATACAAATAGCCATTGCAGTGGGAAAAATAGCCCGATTAATCCGGCGCTTATGATGTCAAAGAGTCTTTTTTCCCGTCGATTGCGGGGGCTGGCAATTTGAAACCGTACATCAACCGTGTACAACTCACC
>JBBRGN010000348.1:0-4363 GCA_038240665.1 Chitinophagales bacterium
GACTCTTATTCCAATCAAAATTATTACGACCCCCGCTGGGATGATCAGCCTTACCGCTTCAAAGGATTTTATGATCAGCATCGACAAATTACCCAGCAAATCAATAGCAAAGATGATGGAATCTGGCCTGCTGAATTTCAAACGCCGCAAGTTTTTATCCGCAAAGGACGGATCGTCAACTGGGAAAACTACAAAGAATACACCGAAGGCGACTCTTTTGATCTAAAGGACATCCGTCTTGGCAACGATGATCTGTATAGTTTTGAACCCTCCGCAGGGCTATTGGCTTTATGTGAGGTTTATAAATTTTGGATGGCCTATGCCGACGTGGACGGGTTTAGAATCGATACTGTAAAACACATGGGCAGAGCGGCTACGCGTTTCTTTAGCTCGGTGATCCACGAGTTTGCCCAAAGCCTAGGTAAAGATCGGTTTTATCTGATTGGCGAGATCACCGGCGGGCGCGCCAATGCTTTTGATAACGTTGAAATGACTGGACTGAATGCCGCACTTGGGATTGACGACGTTCAGGATAAGTTGGAATTCATGACCAAAGGCTACCGCAATCCGGAAGAGTATTTCAATTTATTCACCAACTCTCTTGATTTGGGGAAAGAGTCGCATGTCTGGTTCAACGACAAGATCATCACCATGATTGACGATCACGATCAGGTGCGTAAAGGGGGCGGGCAAAAAGCGCGGTTTGCCGCCCATGGAGGCGACCAGTTTCTACTCTGTGTAATCGGAACCAATTTGACTACCATGGGTGTACCCTGTTTATACTACGGAACCGAACAGGGTTTTGATGGTAACGGCAGTTCGGATGAATTTTTGCGCGAGTGCATGTTTGGTGGTTCTTTTGGCGCATTCCGTAGCGCAGGCAAACATTTTTTTGACCCAAGCAACCACATTTATCAGGAAACGAAAAAAATGGCCGACTTGCGTAAGTCACAAATTGCCTTGCGCCGCGGGCGTCAATACTTACGACCCATTTCTGGAAACGGCATTGATTTTGGAGTTCCTGAGATGTTGGGAGAAGAGATTCGTTCGATTGTAGCTTGGTCACGGGTTTTTTCAAGTGAAGAGGTTATTTGCGCGTTTAACAACGATTTTCATCAAAGTCTTACCGCGTGGGTTACCATTGACCGTACCTTGAATAAAACGGGGGATACCTATATATGTGCTTATTCTACCCAAGCAGCTGAAATGGGCAACGCTAAATTGACCGTTGAAGCACGCAATGGAGTGGCCGTTCAATTAACAGTGCCACCCAAAGGATTCGTAGTATACATCAAATCATAACGCATAGCAATGGAAGCAATTCTTGAAACCTGGGACATCAACAACCGCATTAACCTCTACTTGCTCGAAGCCATCTCCGAAGAACAACTTGCGGATACTGCCGCATCAAAAGGCCGAACAGTAGATGAGCAGTGGGCTCATGTTCACAATGTACGCCTGATGTGGCTGAAGGAAGGCTATCCAGAAGCCCTGACCACGGTACAAAAAATTGAAAAACAACAAATCACCAAAAAAGGGCTACAAGAGCAGTTAGCATGGAGCAGTACGGCCATCAATCAGATGTTGGCCAAAGGGCTGGAAGCAGGAAAAATAAAAGGCTTTAAACCGCACCCCACTGCATTTTTGGGCTATCTTGTCGCCCATGAAGCTCACCACCGAGGTCAAATTGTACTTTCGCTCAAGCAAGCTGGGCATCCGGTAGCTAAAAAAATACTTTTTGGCTTATGGGAATGGGGCACACGTTAACACCCGCAAAATCAACTAGATCATGCAAGACCTAGAACTTAGATTAGAACCTTATCGCGATGAGGAAGTAAAAGCTGCTATCCAAGAATTGTTCAGTTATTCGAGCTTTACCGATGGAATGAAGGCTTTTTTGCCTGAGCAACTCAATACGCTGTTTTTGCAAATAAAAAACAACATCGAAACCGCTTTCGATTTTCAAAAAAATATCATTGCGCCTTTTTTAAAGTTGATCGAAAAAATAAGCATCACCAGTCTTTCGTCTAGCGGACTCGAACAACTTGACCCTAAAGAAAAATACCTCTTTATATCCAATCATCGCGATATCGTCTTGGATTCGGCTTTTTTGAACATGGTCTTGTTTGAACATGGTTTCCAAACCAGCCAAATTGCCATCGGGGACAACTTAATGGTTCACCGCATTTCGGAGCTGCTTTTTCGCCTCAATAAGAGTTTTGTGGTACGCCGTAAGGGCACGCCCCGCGAATTATACACCTATTCGTTGCAATTGTCGAATTATATCCGCGATCTCATTACCTCCAAAAAGGATGCCGTCTGGATCGCTCAGCGCGAAGGTCGGGCCAAGGACGGTAATGACCGCACCCAGGTAGGCTTGCTAACCATGTTGAGTTTGAGTGGAAAAAATGATTTGAAAAAACATTTTCAGGAGGTAAAAATCGTACCGGTTGCCATATCTTATGAGTTTGACCCCTGTGGCCTACTCAAAACCCAGGAATACCTCCACCTGCAAAATGACCCCAACTACGCCAAATCTTTTCAAAAAGACGTAGAGAATATGCTTACTGGCATTAAAGGGCCAAAGGGCAGGGTACATTTTCATTTTGGAAAACCCTTGGCTGAAGAACTCAATGCACTGGATGAGCTTCCCAATAGCAAAAAACAATTAGAGGCAGTGGCAGCAATGATTGATCAGTCGATTCACCTCAACTATAAATTGCATCCGGTAAATTATGTGGCTTATGATTTGCTACGTGGAGGCGCTCATTTTTCTAGCCAATACGCGCCGCAAGAACACGAGCAGCTTTCCATTTTTTTTGAAAATCAGCTCAAAGCTTTGAAACCACTGGAGCAGGAAGCTGGGCGAAAGTACCTTTTGGAAATGTACGCCAATCCTTTGGTCAATGCTTTGTCTTACCAATAAATAGACGGGAAAAAGAGATCGGGGATGGAAACAAATTCATCCCCGATCTACTTTGAAATTACAACTTCACATCAATGTTCAACTCCTTGAGCTGAGCAGCATCTATTCCAGAAGGCGCGTCGATCATCATATCGCGGCCTTGGTTGTTTTTTGGAAAAGCAATAAAATCGCGGATGGAGTTTTGTCCATTCATCACCGCATTTAAGCGGTCAAACCCAAAGGCGATACCGCCGTGAGGAGGCGCGCCGTATTCAAAAGCACCCAATAAAAATCCAAATTGACTTTCCGCTTCTTCTGGCGTAAAGCCTAATAGCTGGAAGTTTTTCTCCTGTAATTCACGGTTGTGAATACGAATAGATCCACCGCCAATCTCTACACCGTTGATTACTAGGTCATAAGCGTCTGCACGCAAGTCTTTCAACACCTGGCGATCATCGCTGTTCATTTTTTCAAGGTCATCCGGTTTGGGAGACGTGAAGGGGTGGTGCATGGCATAAAAACGCGCCGTATCATCATCCCATTCCAATAAGGGGAAATCCAGCACCCAGAGCGGTTTGAAATCGCCAGCAGTCATCAAGCCCAATCGACGACCCATTTCCAAACGCAGCTCGCCCAATTGTTTGCGCGTTTTTTCATCTTCACCCGCTAAGATCAAGATCAAATCGCCCGGCTTAGCGTCAAATTCTGCCGCCCAATCTTTCAATTGCTCTTCAGAATAAAACTTATCCACCGAGGATTTCAGGGTGCCGTCTTCATTGTAGCGGAAGTAAACCAGGCCTTTGGCCCCAATTTGTGGACGTTTTACCCATTCGGTGAGTTCATCCAACTGTTTGCGGGTATAACCAGCCTGGCCAGATACATTGATACCGCCTACCAGTTCTGCGGCATCAAACACCGGAAAATTACTACCCTTAACGATTGTAGTCAACTCAACGATTGGCATTCCAAAACGCAAATCTGGCTTATCCGAACCATATAAACGCATGGCATCATCGTACGACATGCGTGGAAAATCGCCCAATTCCAAGCCCAAAGTATGCAAAAACAAATGACGGGTAAGCCCTTCAAATGTCTCAAGGATATCTTCCCGAGTAACAAAAGCCATCTCGCAGTCGATTTGAGTAAACTCTGGCTGACGATCCGCGCGCAAATCTTCATCGCGAAAGCATTTCACAAGCTGGAAATAACGGTCAAAACCAGCAACCATCAGAATCTGCTTAAACGTTTGTGGCGATTGAGGAAGCGCGTAGAATTGCCCTGCGTTCATGCGGCTCGGTACCACAAAGTCACGAGCGCCTTCAGGTGTGCTTTTGATCAAAAATGGTGTTTCGATTTCCACAAAGTTTTTTTCATTCAAAAACTTCCGTACTTCGAGCGACAATTTGGAACGAAAGATCAAGTTATTTTGAACCGGCGTACGGCGCAAATCCATATACC
>JBBRGN010000349.1:0-4345 GCA_038240665.1 Chitinophagales bacterium
AGGCGTGTTATTCGCTGAAAAAAAATCTCCCCGTTTTTTGTGTACTTCGATGTGATGGAGCAAATGGCCTAATCGCTTGGTATTGATGGACTTTGGGGTCGATTCGTTCACCAATTGCGGAGCATACACATAAGCCAGGGCTTGATCCAACGCATACCGATCTTGTTGGAAGGAATAAACAATGACGCCCGGCAACACCGCTAAACCCAGCAAAAACGAACTTATAATCGCTGATTTTGGAAAATGAAATTGGAGGAAATGAAAATCTTCAACCAGCGTTTGACTTTGCAAAATGGTCAAAGCCAGCGGAGTAAGCATCAGAAAGCCAAGTCCTAGGGCAAGAATGGCTACTATGGACAAGGGCAAAAAAGGTAAAAAAACCAAAAAGAAGTACAACACAAAAGTAAATCCGATGCTTCGACCCACAAATAAGATCAGTCGATAACTGGGAATCGGAAAATTGGGTAACATGACCAAAATTCCATTGATCAATGCGATCTGCCAAAAAAACGGATGGCTAAAATCGCCAAAAAATCCTTCGAAATTCCCTTTATTGGGCAATAAGGAGCCATGATTGAGTGCCAGTCCCAACAAAGGAAAAGCAACGGCAATCATTATCTGTAAAGGTATCTGAAGCCAGAGAGACTGGTTTGCGTTGCGTGTAGCCAGTATGTAGAGTCCCCGACCCAGGAAGAATCCAAATATCACCGTTCCGACAATCCCAATGACCAAAAAAACATGGATGCCATAATTTCGCTCCAATGGTTGCCAAAGCGGTTGTAGTACCATGAAAAAAAGGTAAAAAAAGACAGGAACACCTCCTGCCAGCCCCAAACTAATCAATGCGTTTTGAGGCCGCTTCTGCGGCGTGAAATAAAGGATTAAAAGAAATAATCCGTGCGCTAAAGTAGGCATCAGCAAGGCAATTGGATATTGCGCAGCCTCTACCGGGATCAACCAACCAGGAATGGTACGCGGTAACATTCCATCCAAATGAAAATAAATCAGATACAACAAGGTAATGGAAGCCGCCAAAGCAACTGCACCATAGGCATAAGGGATGCTTGTTTTGCGTACCAAGTAAAAAAGCGCAAATAGGAATTGCCCTAACCCATATACCGCTACCCAGATGGTGATGTTTTGCCAGGTTATAATAGCTTTCGGTGACAATTCTGGGGAGATAATCCAAAAAATGCCGCCATAAAGTGTCAGCAACAAAAGAATGGGGAAAGTGCCTATGGCAACAATCCACCAGGGATTAAGTAAGTTTTTCATAGTTATGGGTGTTTTTTTGAATCCAATAATGCAATGCCAAACAACTGGTAAAAAGCAGACTAAAATAAACCAGTATACCTTCAGCTTGATGCATCCAAATCGTTTTTGCCCAGGGAAAAACCGAACCTAATCGCAACAGAGTAAGGGCTCCTAAAATGCGGGCAGTATTGGCTACCAAGGTCAACAGGTAACTGATAATGGCAGTAATCAGGAGCGTGAAACCCCAGCTTTTTGTCGAAGTACCATACATAAAAATGATACTCGATAAGGCGCACCAGGAAATCAGCAAAAAATTGACGCCGGCACAAGAGGCGTCAATCACGCAGCCAAGACTAGGGAAATCATAAGTGGCTGTAGCAGTTAACATGCCTTTTGCCCCAGTGAACACTTCTACGGCAGTTTTTACTGGCCAGAGTAACCATTGCAGATCTACCGCTTTCCAATGGCGTTGCAATAGTTTAAAAAGGAATGCGATCAAAACGATCGCGATAAATGGATGGTTTGATTTTTTCATTAAAAGTACTTTGTAATTCAAAGTTAAACTAAATATCTTTTTGATGCAAATAAAATTCAGCTTCAATATTCATTTTGTAAAATTGTGGGATAAAAGCGATAAGGTGTATTCACCCAGTTTTAAGGCAAGCTGAATAAAGCTGGATTGATTTTTTTGTAAAAAATTGTTACAGAATTTATCAACTTCTGGGAGCAATCCGCGTAGAAAATCAATTAGATTGGAAAATCGAACTTGGATTTACGTTTTTTTTATATTTTACAAAAGTGTTTTTGATAAGGTTGTGATTACAATCACTCCTAAGGCTACTTCTCTTTTACTACATTAAAAAATTTCATAGTAAAGGAGCACTGAACACATTTTAGGCAACTAGTAAACAAAAGACAGCACTCCGAAGTAAACAAGGAGGGTATGGGGCTGATGAATCATGGAAATGTAAAATCGACTGCCTTCGGAGGAAAAAGGCAAAAGAAACCTGTAAGCTATTACCTGGATTTTCTATGTCTACTCCTTTTCTTGAGTTTACCTACCTTACTTTCTAGCCAAAAGATCCTGATCAATCAAAGAGAATTAAAAAAAGAGGATGGATTAGCAAGTTACTTAATCGATGACATCTGCCAAGATCAGCGCGGTTTTATTTGGATTGCTACCAATGAAGGCGTAAATCGATTTGACGGCTATGAGTTTAAACTCTTTAACAATCAAACGCATCCGCTGATCCGCAGCGATTATACCAAGATTTTTGCCGCCCCCGATGGCAACTTGTGGCTCATCGCGTATGGCAACCAAATGATTGACAGCGTTGCTGGTTGGAGCAATACGCAAATTGTCATCCTTGACCCCCTGCGTGAGGAAGCCTATTCTTTTCAAGACATGTTTAGTCAAAAAGCGCCTTTGCTTGAAAAAGACATCTTTTTTATTTCCCAAAATAGCACCACGAAAGCCTTGGTACTCACCACTACCAAAGGAGAAGTATTTTCCTATACCAATAAATTCACCAAACTATTTAAAACGCTGCTGCCGGCAGGCCCCATTATCCCTATTGATAAGACATTTTTTTGGAAAATCGGAAACAAGATTTTGTTAGAGATCAATGCCAATGGCGATACGTTAAGTAAGGAAATATTGGATACACGCCCCACCAATTTTCGCTACCGTGGGGATGAGCTTTTGATGGCTACCAATCATTTTTTAGACTTGCGCAAAACCAGGCTGAGGTATAAGAAACGTGGACAGCCGCTCCAGCTTTTTTTAGCAGGTCCAGAGGCACTGCCCCAAGATCTAAGTATCATGACCAATGCGGCTTTTGACCGCCATGGAGGCAGCTGTTTTTATGACCAACATGTATTGCGCTGGTATTTGAAGGGGCAAAAAAAGCCTTTGGTCATTCCTTTTGAAAACAATCAAATGACGCTAGATCGGTATCTAACGCTCTACTTTGATGAGGACAACAACTTATGGGTTGGCGGAAGGTCAGGTCTAAAAATCATTGAAGCCAAACCAACAGCATTTCAGACCTATTTGGATAGTAGTTTTTACAACCCACGGGGTATTATTGGTTTGGATAACTTAATTGTTGCAAATACTTATAAGGGCTTAATGTCCATCACTTCCAATGGGAATGGGCGGAAAAACCAGCAAAAAATAGCTGATTTTGCTGCCAGGGGGATGTGGCGCGATGCCAATCGCTTGTGGAGTGCCGGACCGCGGAATGAAATTCGAAGCATAAAAATGGACCCCTTAGCGGTTGAAAAGATGCTGATTCCCATTCCTGAAGGTAAAGAATTGATTCTGCAATCCAATTGCGTTATTAAGGATCAAAAAAAGATACTCTGGGTAGGAACCAACATTGGATTGGCAAGGCTGCCTGAAAATGGAACTAATTTTGAATGGTCTAGCATCAAAAAAATCGCTGGGCTTCCCATCAACTGTTTGTACGAAAACAAGGAAGGCATTTGGATAGGCGCAAAAACGGGTCTTTTCTTAATGAACTCCTATTCAGCGAAGGCGTTTCAGGCCATAGAAATCGGCTATGCCAATGTCTTGTATATTTTTGAATCACCAGAAGGTGATTTTTGGATAGCAACTAAAGAAGGTGGTTTGATTTTTTGGGACAGAAAACACAAGACGGTGCGGAGGTTTACCAACCTTGACGGACTCAGTTCAAACACCGTTTATGGCATATTTCAAGATGAAGCAGGGTGTTTATGGTTGCCAAGTGGATATGGATTGATGCGCATGGATTTACCAAGTCATTTGGTGACCACTTTTTTTAAACGCGATGGCTTGCCTGGCGACGAATTTAACCCTTATGCTCATTTTCAGGGTACTGATGGGCGATTGATTTTTGGCGGTGAAAATGGTTTAACGGTTTTTTACCCCAACCAAATTCGGCAACAACTCTCCAAAACCCAGCAAAAAGTAGTCTTCACCAAATTGGAAAAACTGTACAAATCCACGGGGCAAATCAAAGATTTTACCAAACAATTTCAGGAAGAAGGCAACCTCAGTCTAACACCCGAAACAGGTTTTATCATTCTTCATGTTGCCGCCAAAGAA
>JBBRGN010000350.1:0-4329 GCA_038240665.1 Chitinophagales bacterium
GGTCATTTGACACATCACATCGATGTAGTGCACGCCGCAATCCACAATCGGACTTAGGCTTTTCATTAGATTGCGGTGTACATCCCACATAAAACCATGACTTTGTTGATTGAGGTTCATGCGCATCACCAGGGGTTTACCCAATTCTTGGGCAATCTCAACAAACTTAGCCCAGGAAGGGTGATGGCGAAGGATATAACCTACCACAACTTTCTTATTGGCCTCTTTGGCCGCGACAACTACCCGTTCTGCACCGGCAACCGTGTCAGAGATTGGTTTTTCAATAAATACATGACAACCCGCTTCCAATGCTTGGATACAAAACTGCTCATGGGTATCAGGGTAGGTGGAAATACAGACGGCATCGGGCTTGGTTTCCCCCAAAGCGTGACTCAAATCGGCATACAAAGGAAAATCACCGCCCAATTTTTCATTCAAGACTTCCTTGCTCTTACCCGTGGAGACGATGCCACAGATACTAAAACCGTCGATGGTATGATAAGCCATTGCATGGGAAGCGCCCATGTTGCCACAGCCTACCACCAATACTTTAATGGAGGTATTGCTCATTGATTTGCTGTTTGTTGGGGTAAAAATATCTTACTACTTCCGCAATTTTCAATCTACCGCCTATTTATCGAAAAAAATAATGCTCCATTTGGTAATCCAAGCTTTATCATAAGTAGGGTAGGTGTCAATTTCATCGCCACCTCCATCTCTACGCGGGTCTTTGTTGTCTTTCATCCATTGCTCCATTTTGGTTTTTAGCTCTTTTTGAACACGGGCATATTTTGGATCATTGGCTAAGTTATGTACGTTAAATGGATCGGACTGAACATCATACAATTCAATGGCTGGGCGTTTTTCAAAACCCATTTGAAAAAAAGGTTTGATTGCGGCATCCTTTGCATGTTCCATCAGATAGGCTTTGGTGGGGCCGCCATCTACATCACCATATTCTGAAGGGGTTCCAGGAATTGTAGCATCGCCGGCAGGCATGCGCTCGGGACGTAGATTGCTGATGTATAAAAAACGCTTGTCCCTTAGGGCCCGAATGGGGTAGCCAGGGTAACCCAATTCGTTTTTGCGGCACAAGCAATGCCGTTCGCGTTCGAGGAAAACTTCTGAATGGTGTTCAGCGGTTTTTCCGGTCAAAATGGGTACCAAGCTTTTTCCATCCATTTTCAGGGGCTTGGTATTATGCGCTATTTCTAAAAATGTAGGTGCTAAGTCAATCAGGTTGACAAAGGTTTCACTGCGTTTATTTTGCTGAAAAAACTTTGGAAAACTGATGAGCAAAGGAACCCGGGTTCCGTAATCGTATAAATTGGCTTTGGCATGGGGGAAAGGCATCCCATTATCGCCCGTAATGACGATCATGGTATTCTCCAGCAGTCCTTTAGCTTTCAATTTTTTGAGCAGTACCCCAATCTCTTCATCTAAGCGCTCAATTTCGGCAAAATAATCTGCTAAATCACCGCGTACTTCCGGCACATCTGGCAAAAATGAGGGTATGCTCAATCGGGTAGAATCAATTCCTCTTCGGGTGCCGCTGCCTCGATCATAAGGGCGGTGGGGATCATTGGTTCCCCACCAAAAACAAAAAGGCTGCTGAGTTCCGATGCTGTCGATGAAACTGTTAAAAGCCTGTTGGTGTCCGGAAGGATTTTCTTTGTAGCCCATTTTTTCAAACTTTCCAGGTGCCCAGCCTTTACGTTCAAAGGCCACCGCATAGCCTTGTTGCCGCAACAATTTAGCATAAGTGATTTCGGAGGTATCAAGCTTACCTACTAAATTTACACCTTCCCCTAAATTATGCGGATACTTACCCGTCAAAATCGCCGAACGTGAAGGCGTACAAGAAGGCGAAGCACAAAAAGCATGGGTAAACGTCACGCCGGTTTTGGCCAGAAGGTCAAGATTCGGAGTGCGCACCATGCTATCGCCATAAATCCCGGCATAAGGAAAACTCCAGTCGTCGGCTAGGATAAACAGAATATTAGGCGTAGGAGAGGCAGGCGAAGCAGTTCTGGTACAAGAAGTGAACAATGACAGCATCGACCACATCACCAGGAGAAAAGATAGGCGTAGTTTTTTCATATCGACCAAGTTGCTTTTTTTCATGGCATGAAGTTAAAAGTAAAAGTGTATTTAAAACCAGGATAACTGAATTAAGACAATAATTTTGTAGTTTTGAGTCTATGTTTGCTTTCGTTTTTTTATTCAGCAAAAGAGCAAAATAAATGCAAGGAAGCGTTTTCTCTTTTTCAACTAAAAAATACAAAATATGAAACCACAGTCATCCCGTCGTTCGGCACTTAAAAACATGATGGGTGTTGGCGCGATCGCAGTAGCTCCGCTGTCCTTCAGCGAGGTATTTGCTGCTAATGAAAACGCGCTAGGACCGGAACTTAAGGGTAAAATCAAGCACTCAGCATGCCGCTGGTGCTACAACAGCATTCCTTTAGAAGACCTATGTAAGGCAGCAGTTAAAATGGGGCTCAAATCCATTGAACTACAGGGCCCCGATGAATGGCCTACGCTGAAAAAATACGGTCTTACTTGCGCCATGCCTTGGGGCGCTGGTAAAGGCATCAATGATGGGTTTAACGAACTCAAACTACACGATGAGTTGGTGGCCAGCTACGAAGGCATTTTTCCAAAATTGAAAGCCGCAGGTTTGGATAAAGTCATTTGTTTTTCCGGAAACCGCAAAGGAATGTCGGATGAACAAGGTCTTGAAAATTGCGCCATCGGCCTCAAACGCTTGATGCCCTCCGCCGAAAAATACGGGATCACCGTTTCCATGGAGCTGCTCAACAGTAAGGTGAACCACAAAGATTACATGTGCGACTACACCAAGTGGGGCGTGGCTTTGTGTGATAAAGTGGGCTCCGAAAACATGAAACTACTCTATGACATTTATCATATGCAAATCATGGAAGGCGACGTGATTGCCACCATCAAGAAATACCATACGTATTTTTCACATTACCATACCGGCGGCGTACCGGGCCGCAATGAGATTGACGATACCCAAGAACTCTTCTACCCCGCCATCATGAAGGCCATTGTAGAAACAGGTTATAAAGGATTTGTGGGCCAAGAATTTATTCCAAAACGCCCAGATGCCATTGCTTCCCTCAAGCAAGGCGTTACCATTTGTGATGTTTGATAATGACCTATTTTTTTGATAATGAAATTGGTACTACGATAAAATGAGCTCAAAAAAAGAGCATTTTTGGATAAATTATATCGTAGTACCAATTCTAATCATCCTTTAACCCTAAAACTTCAAAAACATGTCTTTCAACATTGTAGTCATTCTATTAACCGGTTTGATACCATTGCTTATTGGGTTTTTCTGGTACAGCAATATGGGATTTGGCAAAGCTTGGATGAAAGAAGTAGGTTTTACCCAAGAAAGCATGCAAGGTGCCAATATGGCGCTTATTTTTGGGCTCACGCTGCTAATGGGAGAAATGCTGTCGATAGCCATTACGCAGTTGGTTGTTCATCAGAGCCATTACTATTCCATTTTGGCCAATGAAAACAGCTTGAAAGATCCTAATTCAGCTTTAAGTCAGTCCACCAAGGCTTTCATGGATGCGTATGGACATAATTTCCGTACCTTTAAACATGGCCTTTTACATGGAACCATTGGAGCATTGTTTATTGCCTTTCCTATCATTTGCATCAACGGTTTATTTGAACGCAGAAGCCGTAAATACATCCTTATTCATACGGGCTACTGGGTAGTTACTATGGCTTTAATGGGTGGAATTATTTGTCAATTTGCTTAGTATTTGCTTGGTGATTCACAATTTGAATCACCAAGCAATTCTTATTTTTACCCAGCATGGATGGCACACGGCTTGCAAAACGAAGTTGTGTACGCTGAAATAACGAACAGCTAGAAAATTGCCTAACCCCTCCAGACCTCCCGCCAAATTCATCATTCAGCATTTTTTCATTCAGCATTTTTTGTATCTTCCCTTCAGAAATTTTACCTTGGTTCGAATCCTTTAAATTTTCACCATGAAACGACGCACAGCGATCAGAAGCCTGGGGCTTACCGTAGGTGGCTTGGTCACATTCCCAGCTTGGGCATCTGCCTGGACTCCCGAATCCATCGGGGTCAATTCCTTAACTTCTCCTGATGATGACACCCTGTTGGCGGAGATTGCCGAGACTTTTATTCCCGAAACCAATACGCCAGGAGCAAAATCCCTGAAAGTCAACCAATTTGTAGCGCGGATGATCAACGACTGTTATAGCGATCAGGCTAAAAAAACCTTCCAACAAGGTTTGCTGTCCATTGATCAGGTT
>JBBRGN010000351.1:0-4294 GCA_038240665.1 Chitinophagales bacterium
AATACGAGATCATTACTTTGATCGTAATCAGGAGAATATACAAGGAGTTGTCGAAACTGGAATTCACCCCCGAGTGGTTCAAAGTGTCAAATGATTTACAATTTTCTTACGATTTGATCGCTACCGTTTTTCTGTTTGGGCTGATTTTTGTTTTTTACCGCCTCAATGAACCCAAAAAAGGTCAAAACAAAACTAACGTTCAACCCACTCTAGAAACAGTACAATTCATTAAACTGAAGAAAATCATCGCCCTTTGCTTGTTTCCTGTATTCTTGGTTTTGGCGGTATACAGTTTAACCAGCTGGATTTATGAAAACTTTTTTTCGATTAGCCAAATGGTGAACTCGATCAAAGATGTCAACAAAATATTTTTCGATGAATTTTTTACGGTTTTAATTTTAACCGATGTACTGATGCTGTTGATTTCTTTTTTGCATACCGATAAATTCAATATTGTTATCCGAAATTCAGGTTTCATCATCTCCACTATTCTGATCAAGTTATCCTTTGGAACCGATGGCCTATTGAATACGAGCTTGATTGTGGTTGCGGTTTTATTTGGGGTGATCATCTTAGCGGTTCACAAACAATTTGAAAAACTTGTAATGCTTAAGGAATAAATAGGTGAAATTTCTTTCCAATTTATTTTTTTTCATTTGCGCGTGATCCAAAACCGCCTGGGGTACGTAGGTATGGCAAATTCACTTCTAAATCAAGATCACGATGACTAAGTTAAGTTTTTTGAGTTTTTTGATGGTGGCTTTGTTAAGCGCCAATTTCGCATTTGCTCAATGCGATGGCACCGCAAGCCACGCTAAAAAAGTATCTAGCAAGCAAGTAGCTGCTGCTGATTATGCCCACCAGCCGGTTATGGCAAACCCCAGCATTGTTGACATCGCAGTGGGATCAGCAGCTCACACTACCCTGGTAGCTGCCCTAGGTGCTGCTGGTTTGGTAGAGACTTTGAAAGGCGCAGGTCCTTTTACTGTATTTGCTCCTACCAATGCTGCATTTGACAAATTGCCAAAAGGAACAGTTGAATCCTTGCTCAAACCTGAAAGCAAGGCCACTTTGACTAAAATTTTGACCTACCATGTTATCTCTGGTAATTTTGACTCTAAGACATTGGTAAACGCGATTGAAAACAATGGCGGAAAGGTAACTTTCAAGACTTTGAGCGGCGGCAAGTTGACTGCCAAATTGGTCAAAGGAGCAGTTATCATTACTGATGAGAAGGGTGGAATGTCTAAAATTTCTGCAGTAGATCTTAAAGGCGAAAATGGCTATATTCACGTGATTGACAGCGTGTTGATGCCTAAGTAATCGAGGTAAATCGAGAACTTTAGGGGAGTGAGAAAGGATAACTCACTCCCCTATTTTTTTTAATTATACAGCAGCATTTTCCAATTCTTGTAGGTCGCATTTTGTTCTTTCGCTGGTAAGAGGACGGCCAATTGGGGAAACACTTCATCGCGTTTTTGAGCGAATCGATCGTTTTCATTTTTAAACCAGCGGTTCAAATCATTGTCACTATTCGCAAAACCATATGCTTTGATCAGCAAATACACTTCATTTAGCTCATCAAGCCAAGTTTTCATACTTGCCAATTGGGAAAGAACAAAGTAGAGTTGTAAATCTTGCCGAGTAGCGTTAATCGCGGTTGTTCTTCCGAGTACACTAAGCGCATTATCGATTTTCCCTGAACCTGTGGCATTGGAAATGTTTTCTTCGTAGTGTTTTTTAATTTCATCAAAAAAACGAAGACGTTCCACTTCATTTGCTGGGGTAGTTACGTGCTGTGCCAATTTTTGTCGAAGGGCAAGCAATGCATTGTAAGCCTGTTCGCTACTGATCAACCCCTCGATTGCCCCAACGATGGCTTCATCACGAGGTTGCCGGAATTTGTTGTCGGCTAGCGCCTTTTGTGCCAACAGCGCACTGGCACGAGCATCATCATAACGGCCTAATTTCCATTCACAAAGTGTACGCAGCGTCCAAGCAGTTCCCAATACCCCATCTGATTTTAGAGCGCCATCCGTTTTTAGGGCTTTTGAAACTTCGGAATGGGCCAATTGATAGTGTAAATCAGGTGATAGCGAACTGACTCCAGTGCTTGCAAAAACATTGGGATTGGCAATACCTACGCCCGCTTCATTAGTAGCAGTGCCAAAGGCTAAGGCATTTTCTAAGGTTGCACCCCGATTAAAGGCATTTTGAGCACGATCAAGGTGCACCAAATGGGCACATCCGCTCAAAAAAAGCAGTAAAACAGCATAGATGGGTGAAAAACGGGTTTGGGTTAACATATCATTAGGTTAATTAGATGGCGAAAACGTCATAATGGATTGCTTATCCCCCCCTCTATTCCTTATTTCCCACAAATCAACAATCCAAAAAATGATAAAGAAATGAGTTGACAATAGATTACCAATTTTGACTCATCCCTAAGACTCTGGCGACAATAAATCCAATAAATCTTCATTCGAAATCTCGCCCAAAGCAAATTTATCCACTATTTCCTGCAATTCTCCGATGGATTTATCAATAGAAGCAGCGCTCAGATCCCATTGATGCACCGTGTCCAGATAAAATTCTAGCATGGTATCCACAATGGGCGGGTTGGTTAGGGTACGCTGGGTGTTCCGGTCCTGCCGAATAAGGAAATTAATCAATTGTAACGTCACATAGGTAGTGGTTACTGATGTACTATCCGTTTTCAATTTTGCCAAAAACTCTTTGTCTTCGGCAGCCAATTCCATCAAATTGATGATCAACAAAGTTACCAGTATATAGGGAGTCCGCCATTGATTTACTTTTTGATCAAAAGCGATGAGAATCGCATCAATTACTCGAAAGATGAAATCATCCTTGATCCAATCTGGGTTTTCCACTACTCCTTCCAGCAAAAACTCTACAATATCCATGACCTGTTCCTCGGTAAAACGAGGCGTCCAACGGCCATTGGTGCGCTCTGCGGCAAATGCCAACACCATCTGTTGAAGCGCTTCCACCAATAAATGTCTGAAATTACCTGGCTGTACTTCCAATAAAGTATCCAAATGGCCAGCACTTTGCTCCAAAAGAATACTCAATATTTCAGGGCCGATGTTTGGATGATCCAAGCTCAGCAAATGGATTGCAGCAGCTGAATCACCCAAAATATCCCGCAAACTAGGCGTACCATTAACCAATTCTGGATGCGAAGCGATGGCCATCAAAGCCGCTTCTACCAATTCTTCCACTACGTCCGAGAAGAATCCTTTGGAGAAATCTATTCCTGCTGCATCCGACAGGATCAGTTCAACCAATGCCAAACCTTTGGCGTCAGGGTTTTCAGCCAAGATGATGTCAAAAACATACTCCAACAAATCGATCAGCAGCTTTGGTTTGTCTACTGCTCCTCCTTCAGAGGGCGGGAACACACTCACTAGGGTCAAATCCAATACACGTTCCAAAATGGAGCTTTCCACGTTGTCGCTTGCCCAGGTAATGCGTTCCAAAAGTTTTTTACTTCGCGCAACCCCGCGCAATACGATTTCCAGCACGTACTCAAAAGTCTGAGCGGTTAAGCGTTGACCTGCCGGTACCTTTTGCAAGGCACGTAAAGTCAGGTCAAGTACTTCGCGGAGGAGGCTATCTTGTTGAACTTTATCGGTGACCCAGGCAGGGTTTTGCACGACTTCATCCAATAAAAACTCAAATAAGCTCACCAGTTGTTCGGGAGTAAAACGGGGTTTCCACCTTCCTTCTGGGGGTTCTGCGCCTAAAGCATGTAGGATCTCGCGCGCCGCTGCCACCGGTAAGTATTCCATTTTGTCGCGATCAGCTTCAAAAAGCAATTCAATGTTGTCGGCCGTTTTAATCAATACCAAACGAACAATTTCAGGTAACAATCCAGGCTGATGGATTCCGGACGTTAACAGCGCCTCCGCAACCCCTCCAATGATTCGTTGTAAAGCTTCGTCATCGGATACCAATTGTGGGTGCTGGGTCAATAAAATCAGCGCCGCTTCAACGATTTCGTCGGCAATTTGACGGTTAAAACCTTCGGTGAAATCAATCCCTGTTTGTTTGGATACCAGCACTTGAATGATCACCAATCCAAGTCGATTGGGGTATTCAGAGACCACCACATCCATGCAGTATTCGAACAAGTCCTGGAACAACTTAACTTTTTCCACTCCGGCACCATCGGCTTCGTCAAAAACAATCGAAAAAATCAGGTCCAGTATTTTATTGAGAATGGTTGTTGTCTGTTCTTCGCTTCCCCATTGGATTTCACTGAGCACTGCTT
>JBBRGN010000352.1:0-4285 GCA_038240665.1 Chitinophagales bacterium
CTGGCGTCAATCAATTGAAACTTCCACAAACAGTGGCTATCTCCACTTCAGCAGCAAAAAAATACTTCAATTCGGAAAATGCCATTGGTAAAAGGCTGGTATTAACCAATCAATTTGGGGAAAGAGCGTACACCGTCTGCGCCGTTTTCCGCGATATGCCTGCTCAATCCGACTTACAGGCGGATTTGGTTTTTTCCCTGCAAACGCTTGCCAATCCTGCTAATTTGAATGGTAACGAAATGTGGGCCAGTCTGGATGGTTGGAATGCTAGTTTTTTACAGACTTATCTTTTGTTGAAACCGGGGACGGCTTTGCCCAATTTTGAGCCGAAAATTAATGCTTTTTTGCATAAAATTCGACCTGAAACCAGCTTTTCGCTGATCCTCCAGCCATTGCGTTATATGCATTTGGCTCCAACTTTAGATGCTCAGATGCCGGTTACGGGTCGTTTGTCTTTTGTTTACTTGATGGGAGGAATTGCCCTCTTGATCCTACTCATCGCTGGACTTAATTACATCAACCTTTCTACTGCTGGCTCGCTCAAACGTGCCAAGGAAGTAGGTGTACGCAAGGTCATCGGTGCTACCCGCGCACAATTGATCAGTCAGTTTTTGTTGGAATCTTTATTGCTCAACGGCATCGGTTTTGTTAGTGCGCTGATATTGGTCGTCGTGTTGCAAAACCCTTTCAATCGCTTGATGGAAAAAGATTTGTCGGTACTGGAGTTGGTAACCAACCCGATTTGGGGATTAGGTCTGCTGTTTTTGTTTGTAGGCATGGCGCTTTCGGGTGCCTATGTATCGCGGATTTTATCGGCTTTTTCCACCGCGGAAACCTTGAAAGGCATTTTTGCAAAATCGGCTAAAGGCATATTCCTCCGCAAAACTTTGGTGGTTTTTCAATTTACCGTTTCGGTCATTTTGATCATCGCCACCTTGGCGCTTTACCGCCAATTGTCCTATATGCAAAACCAGGATTTGGGCATGAACATGACGCAAATGTTGGTGGTAAAAGGACCGGAACTTGGAGTGGATAGTATTCGAAGAAAAGGCATTGTCGCTTTTCAAAACGAAATTGCCGGATTTTCTTTTGTAAAAACTTATTGTAATTCCGGTTCTGTACCGGGCAATTTTTACAATTACCAAGCAGCAGGAATTACGCGGCCAAATCCCCAAACTGGTGAAGACAAAAAACAATACGCTATAGCCTTTATCGATGATCATTACTTTGACACTTACGGGATTAAATTGGCTTCTGGCGCCAACTTTAGCTCGGCCATGTGCGCCCAGGGTGCAAAATCGGCCAAAGTAATTCTTAATGAGCGGGCAGCGCAACAGTTGGGATTTGCTGATCCACAGTCGGCCATTGGGCAAAAAGTAATGAACGGCGATGCTTTCGAAGTGATCGGCGTCATCAAAGATTACCACCACCAGAGTTTGCAATCCTTAATTGATCCCATGATTTTTATGCCTGCTTACAACGGCGCTTATTTTTCGTTGAGCATGAGCGGAGAACAAATGAAACAGCAAGTGGGACAATTGGAACGGGTATTCAAAAAATACTTCGTAGGCAACCCCTTTGAGTATTTTTTTGCCGATGAAAACTACAATAAACTTTACCATATTGAGCAACAAAATAGCCAACTTTTCCTCATCGCTGCTGCCCTCGCTATTTTAATTTCTTGTTTAGGTTTGTTTGGTTTGGCAACCTTTAGCGTAGAACAAAAAACCAAGGAAATCGGTATCCGCAAGGTGCTGGGTGCTTCGGTTGGCCAAATTGTAACGCTTTTGTCAAAAGAATTCATGCTGTTGGTATTCGTTGCTTTGGCGGTAGCTACACCGATAGCTTGGTGGGCGATGGACCGCTGGCTTCAGGATTTTGCGTACCGAATTGCTTTGGGTTGGCAGATTTTTGCCACCGCGGGTTTAATGGCTTTAGGGATCGCTTTATGCACGGTTAGTTTTTTGGCTTTAAAAGCTGCTGTAGCCAATCCGGTAAAATCCTTACGCCAGGACTAGTGATTGGATTAATTAGAAAAGTATTTTTCAACAAAATAGACATCCATGATTCAATTACAAAAAATATCCAAGTGGCATCAAACTGGGGCTAACAAATCTTATGTTCTTCGCGACATCCACTTGAAAATATTACAAGGTGAATTTATCTCCATCATGGGGCCATCGGGATCAGGGAAATCAACGCTACTGAACATCATTGGCATGCTGGACGAGCCATCCGAAGGGCTCTATTTTTTTAATGATCAATCGGTGCATCAACTTAAAGAACGGCAGCGCACGGAGTTGTTCAAAAAAAGTATTGGCGTGGTGTTTCAAGCCTATAATTTGATTGACGAGTTGACGGTTTATGAAAACATTGAAACGCCGCTGTTGTATCAGCAGGTCAAGGGGTCGGAACGCAAAGCCTTGGTCGCTGATATGCTTGACCGTTTTCAGATTGTCGGAAAAAAGGATTTGTTCCCCAACCAGCTCTCGGGCGGTCAGCAACAATTGGTGGGCATCGCTCGGGCCTTGATCGCTAAACCGACTTTGCTGCTGGCCGATGAGCCGACTGGTAACCTCAACTCGAAGCAGGGGGAGGATATCATGAAATTATTCAAACAGCTCAATGAAGAAGGTGTTACCATCATTCAAGTCACCCACTCCGAAAAAAATGCTGAATATGGGTCAAGGATAATTGAGTTGCTGGATGGGCAAATTGTGGAATAATGCTTCCAGTTTTGGTTCTAGATCCTGAATGGGATTTTGATATGAATTCGATTTTTTTTGACCAAAGGGCGAGCGGATTGGACTCGGTTTTTTTAGATCGCTTTCTGCGATGTTTTTTTTGAACACGGACGACGCGGATTGGACACGGATTAAAATGGATCTTAATCGAATGGGGATGATGTGGATTTCCCTAACCTTCAAGCATCATGGATCCCAAAAAGAAATCCGTGTCTAATCCTTTAAAGCGGTGTTCTATCAAAATCAATCCGTGTTCTATCAAAATTCATATCAAAAAGCCGTAGCCGAAGGCAACAACAATGCAGGAATATCCTTTTGGCGAAAAATCTTGTTCAGTACCGCTACATCCTGACTGACAATCTGTTGCATCTGGGCTTTTAAGCGCACCCAAGTTTTTTGTAAAGATATCCAGCGCAAACGAACCCCACCGGTAACGCGAGGGTCGGCACCATCCGCTTTAGACTTTAGATCCATCATTTCTGCATTGAGGGCATTGCGGAAGTTGATCACATCTTGGGGCGTTTTTTGAGCTGTCTGAATCAAGTCTTTTTCCCAAGCATCAATTTTAAGAATGGTCTGCTGACCTACATCTACCAAGTCTTTACAATCCTCTTGTTTACCCAAAAAAGCTATCAGGTTGTGAATTTGATCTCGGAGGGCACGCATCCGGTTTACCGATTGGTGCAATTCCCTGATCTGAGTTTCCATTTCGGCTACAATAGTAGCCTGTTCCTGGTAGTCAGCGGGAGTTGCCCGAATGCGTGGATCGGGTAGAATAAGCACCGAAGCTGAAACGGTATCGTTGCTACTGCGAAAACGCAGGGTATATTTTCCAGGAGTAACCAATCCGCCGCGGTAGTCGCCATGCACAAAAACTTGCGGTATACCGGGCAAAGTTTCTCTTCGTAAATCCCAATTGAATTGATGCAATCCTTTTTTAGAAGGCAATAATTTAGCGGGTTGCGGGCCGCCTTCGTAGGCTTGGTTGTTTTTTTCGGGCGTATTTTGATAAGTCCGAATCACTCGGCCTTGTTCATTGGTAATTTCTAGAAAATACGGATTCTCTTGCATGTCTTCTGCCAAAGCAAAGGTAATCAATACGCCAGTAGCAGGATTTTGCCCCACCGACATACCTTCAACGGGCTCAGCATCAAATCGATAAGTTGATTTTGGGGTAATCAATTTAATGCGTTGATTACCTGCTAGAATGGTATGCTGTTGCAACATACTCAAATCGTCCAACACCCAAATTCCCCTTCCAGCAGTAGAAGCAATCAGGTCATTGTCTTGAATAGCCAAGTCGGTGATGGGGCAATAAGGAAGATTGGAAGGAAGCCGTTGCCAAAGGTGTCCACGGTTGAACGACACGTACAACCCAGACTCCGAACCTGCATAAAGCAAACCCGGCTTTGTTGGATCTTCACGTACCACGCGTACAAAATCTCCTAAACCAATGCCCTCGGTTATTTTTGTCCAATTTTTGCCATAATCCTCCGTAAAATAAATGAGGGGTTGTCGATCTTGAAAACGGTAGCGCATAG
>JBBRGN010000353.1:0-4262 GCA_038240665.1 Chitinophagales bacterium
CCACTCAAATAAGCACCTAATTTTGTCAAATCAATGCTATCTTTTTTGACATATACTTCAGTGCTCGCCGTCAAGAGAAAAGAGCTATTGGTAGCAGAAAGCGCTGATGGAATTGGGATGATGCTTTCCTTACTCAAGTCAATAGGCGTATGTTTTACCTGACAAGAAGCCGTGAATAAAGAAAAGGCGATTAGTTTAAAAAAAATGGTCGCACGTAGGCGCTGTTGTACTGTCATTGGTTGTTGTATTTTGCGATTTTAAATGTAGGCTGTTTAAAGATCCAAACTATCTTTCTAACTTAAAATTGGGGTCAAGCTTGGGGCGAAGTATGGAATTGGCGACTTTCGCGCCCGTTCGATACATCCACAGCGTCATCTGGGTCAGTTTACGGATATCGATTCTACTGGCCTCGTCGCGGGGCGTGTGATAGTCTGGATGCAACAAGGTAGTAAAAAAAATGGCCGGGATTCCTGCCCGCGCATAAGGCAAATGGTCACTGCGAAAATACCAACCCTCAACATGGTTGGGCTGATCCCACAGAGTGTCCAATTTGAATTGCGTGCCTTCTTTATTGGCTTCAAGCGCCATGTTTACTAGGTCTTGGGAATTGCGATGCGGCGATTGCGCGCCCAGTAAAGCGGCGCTATCGGGCGCATTCCTCCCGATCATATCGGCATTGAGCACCGCTACAAGTGATTTTTTGGGCACGGTAGGATGTGCTGAAAACCATTTTGATCCCAGTAAACCCCTTTCTTCCGCACCATGCCAAACAAAAATCGCCGAACGTTTGCCGGATTGTTCTTTAAATGCCCGCGCTATGGCCAACAAAGCAACTGCCACCGTGGCGTTGTCGTCGGCACCGTTGTAGATGGAATCTTGATCATAGGCATACCGAATCCCATCATGATCCTGATGTCCGCTAAAAACCACGTATTCCTTAGAGAGTATGGGGTCGTTGCCGATTATTTTACCCACTATATTGACGGAAGGATAATCAAACTGCTCAATTTCAATTTTTGCATTGAGCTGGAGATTAGGTGTTTGCAAAAAAGTTTGCGCAAGGTTATGTACCCAAAAAATGGGAAGCTTGGTGGTCAAAACTGCGTTTGGGCCGTCTTCTAAATCGTATAGGCCGCGTTTCAATTGCGGCACCACTTGGTTCCAACTTTTTTCCGCCCTTGCATCGGCAATAAAAATGATGGCCGCGGCTCCGCGTTTGATCAATTCAGCGCTGTATTTGCGCATGACCAACGAAGGATACCGACGCTCCGCTAACGATACTTGCAAGTTGATTCCTTCCTCATCCACTTGTATGGCCGCTGCTTTTCCTTGTAAATCAACGGTATTCAAATTATCCCAATCTTCCTTTCCCAAATAAATGATGGGAGCATTGGCTTCTCCAGGTGCAGTCTGGGCAATCAACGCCGACTGCCAGAGCTGAAAGGTGCTGTCGCCGACTTGGATACGGGTATTTGGCGACAAGCGGTTGCGGCGGATATTGAAAAACTGAAAATAGGTGCCATCGTCGCCAGCAGGTTTAAGACCAGCCGCTCGCGCCTGATCAGCCAACCAGACGGATGCTTTCATTTCATCCAACGTTCCGGCTTCTCGTCCTCGAAAATGATTGTCTGCCAGGGCAAAAAGATCGGTGCGCAAATCCGCTTCTTTGATCGCCAACAAAGGCATGGGCACTACCTTAGGCGGCACCGGCGCTTTTACTGGCACATGTTTTTTTACGGGAGCCCGGCGACGGTGTCTTCGTTGCGCCGAAACGGAAAAAGCCGAAAATAAAAAAAGGACTAAGAATCCAAAACCTATGATTTTAAAACGCATGGCGACTGTTTAGATTTATGGTAAAAGTTGGTGCGATGTTAACGATTGAGATCAAAAATAGAGATTTTTTTGGGGATTGATGGGGATGGAATCTTTTGAACAACACGTTTTTTCATGACACGGATGACACGGATTAATTTGGATTTTAAAGCCTTCCCGATTTTCAAGATTTTTCAAAAAAAAATCCGTGTCCAATCTGTGTCATCCGTGTTCCATCCAAAAAAATCGCGGAACGCGATCCTAAAAGAACCCGTGTTCCATCCAAAAAATTACGAATCGCGATCCCAAAAAAATCATCCAATCCGTTGACCGTTTGGAGTATACCGTTCGGGTTGCAGCAAAGTAACCACTTTATCAACCCCAACCGCCCCCAGTACCAAACATTCGCTTTTGATGTTGGCAATTTGCTTAGCTGGAAAATTGACCACCGCCACCACCTGTTTGCCAATCAAATCCTCTGGCGCATACAAGTGTGTAATTTGCGCTGAAGATTTTTTGATCCCAAAATCTCCAAAATCAACCATCAGCTTATACGCCGGATTGCGAACTTCAACAAACACTTCAGCAGAAACGATGGTACCAACCCGCATGTCTACTTTCATAAATTCGCTCCATTCCAGCGTTGATTCATTTTCCATGACTATGATTTTGCAACAGTCAAATGGGTAGGTAGCCCATCCAAACTGATCAAATTATTTTCATCTTGGTAGGCACTCAGACCACTTTCTCCTTTTTTCTCCGCCCAATCAAAATGCAGGTCTCGATCGCCTACATATTCAAATAGTGGCAAGCCAAAACCGCAGGAAGTCTGAACCAAATCAACGTCCGCTACCACGATTTGTCGGGTGCTGGGATAAATGGTGAAATGCGCGGCAAGTTCCGACCATTCCGGTGAATCGGGCAGTACTACCCTACCCTTTCCATACAAACGCAGGATGTTTGGCGCGCCTTCAAAAGAACAAAACATCAGGGTAATGCGGCCATTTTCCAAGGTATGCGCCGAGGTTTCGTTGCCGCTACTGATCAAATCCATATAGGCTACCTGATGCGTATCCAATACCCTAAAAGCATCCAAGCCTTTGGGGGATAGATTCACCCGACCATCGCTTGATAATGGTGCAGTGGCCACAAAAAACAAATGCTGTTTTTCAATAAAAGTCTGGTGTTCAGGCTTGATGAAATCGTGGAATTTTCCCATTTTGTGCTGATTTTTAGCTTCACATCATTTTTTTCCCTCCCATTCTGCAAAAAACTGTTCCAAAAAAGCTTCCATGTACGCATGTCTTTCTTGCGCCATTTTTTTGCCACTTTCGGTATGCATCAAATCTTTGAGCAGCAAAAGTTTTTCGTAAAAATGATTGATGGTTGGTGCAGTGCTTCTTTTGTACTCCTCTTTGGTCATATGTAAGTTCGGCGGAATGGAAGGATCGTAAAGGGCCCGGTTTTTAAATCCGCCATAGTTGAAGGTGCGGGCTATTCCAATTGCTCCTATGGCATCGAGGCGATCGGCATCCCTTACCACTGCCAATTCGGTGGAAGAAAACCCCGTCTGAAAATTGCCGCCTTTAAAGGATATGTTGCGAATAATGGCTTCCACATGGTCGATGATATCCGCTCCAAGTCCTTGAGTTTGTAAAAACGCGACCGCTAATTGCGGTCCTTTTTCTTCATCGCCATCATGAAATTTGGAATCGGCAATGTCGTGGAGCAAAGCACCCAATTCCACCACAAAAGCATCCACCTGCTCGGTTGAGGCAATGGTTTTGGCGCTACTCCACACCCTACGGATGTGCTGCCAATCGTGTCCACCTTCTGCATCCTGTAAAACCTCCTGAACGTATGCTGCAGTATTGGCAATAATGGCTTCCTTATTCATCCTACCCGATTTTGAACTGCCAAGATAAAAATCGAGGATTACTTTTTTACATCATAGTTGAGGCAAAGAAAACTAGAACGTAAAAATAAAAAAGCGCCACCACTTTTGGAGTGCTGGCGCTTCTTGCTATAGGACTAATAATGATGTACTTCAGAGATTGATTTAATTGTTCTGAACGGGCAAAATCTGGGTCACTTTCCCCAACAAAGCGGGTTGTTTTGACAGCCGTATGGTAGTGATCCCATTGATGGAATTGATCTTCATGTCTTCAATGCTTACCCAATTGGGATTAAGCGGAATTTGACGCATAAACGGCAACATCCGGTGTTCTTGTAACCAGTGTCGTTGCGCTTTAATGGGTTCAAATGCACTGCCTTGACCTTCATATTTCAGCAGCAAAAAACCGTCTTCCTCTTTAATGATGAGGTCTTCGTGGGTCAAACCAGGGACCACCAATTCTATGTAAAATGCTTCAACAGTCTCAATGATGTTCAAGGCTGGGGTTGGGCTCAGGTTCAAAATATTGACCTGTGATGCTTTTTCCCAATTTTCC
>JBBRGN010000354.1:0-4205 GCA_038240665.1 Chitinophagales bacterium
ACAACGCCTTTCTCCCTGAAATCGCCACTGAAGATCGCTATGATGCAGTCAGTGCTTTAGGATTTAGCTATGGCTTTTTGGGCAGTGTGATCTTGTTGGTACTCAACTTGATAGTGATTCAAAATTTCGCTTGGTTTGGGTTTGAGACTGCTACCAAGGCGGTTCCAGTGGCTTTTGTTATGGTGGGAGTGTGGTGGTTTGGATTTGCGCAGATCCCTTTTAAACGCCTACCAGAAGATGCTCGACATCCCTATACCAAACAGGTGTGGCGACGCGGATATGAGGAATTGAGCAAAACAGTGAAAGCTGCACTAGGCCAACGCAATCTTTTACTTTTCCTAGTCACTTTTTTCTTTTTTAATGCTGGTACCCAAGCAGTGTTGTTGCTGGCTTCTATTTTTGCCGAGAAGGAATTGCATTTTTCCACTTCAGGTTTGATTGTTTTGATATTAATCCTACAGATAGTGGGTATCCTAGGCGCTTACTTTTTTGCTTGGTTGTCGAAAAAGAAAGGGAACATTTTCGCCCTTAACGTAGCGTTGATCATTTGGGCGATCATTTGCAGCGCAGGCTTTTTTGTCAAAACGGGGTTGGATTTTTATTTGCTTGCTGTAGGAGTAGGTCTGGCGATGGGTGGCACACAATCCTTAAGCCGTTCCACCTATGCCAAAATTTTGCCTGAGAATACGCCCGACACCGCGTCTTATTTTAGTTTCTACGATGTGCTGGACAAAGTATCTACCGTTATGGGCACCTTTGTATTTGGTTTTGTTGAGCAGATCACGCATGGTATGCGCAATTCGGTGCTCAGCCTGGCAGTCTTTTTTATTGTAGGTTTGATTTTATTGAACAAAGTCAAGGTAGTAGCGAGAAGCTAGCTTAGATGTAAAAAAAAATGGGGTCTTAAAAACAACTTTCAGGACCCCATTTTTTTTACAAACCCAGCAGGTTAACTAACTCGTTTTGCTTTAGTACTTTTCTTAGTAGAAGCGGTAGCTGATGTAGTTCCCATATTACAAGCAGCAGGTTCGCAATGTGTTGGATCACAAGTTTTGCTTTTGCTTGCAGAAATAGATTTAGTGGTTGACAACAAATCTAGAGGCTCAACAGCACGGTTGGCCGCGTGAACTGTGGTTGGTTTTGTAGCTGAAGCTGTGGTCATCTTACTACATTGTGCATTAGCAGCGGTAGCGCCAGCACAACAAGATTTTGGTGTTTCAGCTGTTTGAGCCTGAAGCGCAAAAGCGCTCAATGCCAATACGGCTATTGCGAAAAATGATTTTAATGACATCGCATTGAATTTTTTAAAATTAAATAAAATTATTTCTTTCGATCGCTAAGGAAACGCATTCTTCTGGTCTCCAATTGCTCTTTGTAGTGAAAGTAAACCGTATAATCGCCAGGAGGTAAGGCAGCCATATCAATTCGATATAGTTCTTCGCCTACTTTTTCAACAGGCGGAGTAATGAAGCGAAGTTGAGTCATATTAAAAAACTCTTCGCTAAACTGTTTTCTATCCAAACCTACGGGCACATAAATCCAAAGTTCGTCGCCACGGTTCAAATCAGGACAAATGGAAATACAAGACAACAAATTTCCGCCAGGCAAACTGGATTTTTGCTCTGCCAACCAATCCAAAGCTGCTACATCTGGAGCGCTTTGAGCGCTCAGCACAAGGGATGTAGCCAACATAAGCACTACAACTGAAGCTATAATTTTTTTCATTGCATGACCGTTTTTGGGTGTGTAAATAAACCTCTAGTACTACTTGAGCATAATTTACACTATTTCACACAATAAAAAAAGAAGTTTAGGCGCTTTAATTGGTTTTTAACGTTGGGCCGATGTTAATAGCTCTCGATCTGTGGGTAAAACGAACCATTTTGAATTACTTGAAAAGAATTTTATTGATTTTACTTCGGCGGTGACCAGGGTTTTGGTTGGCCCCGTTATTTCATTCCAGAGGGCAATTTCGAGGTGATGCGGAAAAGGCACGCCATCTACCAGTCGATAGTCGCTATAAATTACCACTTCCATGGCCTTTAGTGCTTCTTCTACTGTTCGCCCCTGGGTAGAGATAAACACCATCCCTTGAAGCAAAGAAGTTTCAGGATCGAGGTACAATCGGAACCAATCATTGGAAGTCAAACCCGTACCCGTCTTGAAAAATAATTTACCAGCATTAACTTTCTTGCCTAAAAACAAGGTGTCATGTAGCAACGTCCAATTAACACCTTGATCCCTGAGCTTAAAGGGGACGAGCGTAAAATATTGCCAAGTTAGGAGGCTAGATTTACTGAGTTTATTATCGGATTTTGCTGGACTGCGCCAGTTGTCTTGACCATCAAACCAAATGGATGCTTTACCATCCCGTTCAAATACCATGCGACTGGAATTGGTTGCGCTAAGTAGGCGTCCTGAACCACTTTTTTTGCCATTGGTGTAAAAATCCAGCTCAATGGCTATGGCGTCGTGTTTGACAAATTGCTTTTTATGATGAGCAGTTTCAAGACGTTTGACAAGAGAAACCGCGATTTGGCCATGAAGGGACAAGTAAAAAGCAAGATGAAGGGCAAAAACACTAAAGATTCTCATGGTTTACGCTTTGTGATTGTTTTGGATCAAGCAAAGATAAACCGCATTCATTGCGAAACTATGCCAGAGCAGAAGGAGGAATAAAAATTCCGTTTATTCGTCCAAACGAGGACACTTAGGAAAGAGGTACGACAGTAGCCTGATTGGCGCAAAACGATTTTTTTTGGCCTCAATCACTACTACCGTCGAACCGAATCCCTTGACTTTCTTATTTCCCTTGTACGTCGTAAACTACGACCCGATCCCAAAGGTGGCTGTATTTTTCTACAAAGGCCTGGTGAATAGGGTGAACCTGATAGGCATCCTGATCCTTAGGTGTTTTGAAGATAAAAATCGTAGCCATAGAATAGGTGTGATCGATAACGCCCCGTTCCATGGTGGGTGCGGGCGTACCAATGTATACCTCTTTTATTTCTTTGATTGCCATTAGCGTTTGTAAACCCGTGAACAGGCTGTCTTTATCTGATTGACTTTCAGGATTTTTCAACCAAAAATAAACGTTATGGGCAATACCCGACTTCATCTTTTTTGAAGACGACTGAGCAAACAAACTGCCCATACTCAAAAGGGAAAGTAGCATAAATGTTGATTTTAGCATCTTAGATATTTTTTCGAAAAATAGTAAAAAAAGGAGAACTGAGATCGGTGTTGATGGATTTCAAAGTAGAAGGAGTGAAAACAGCACTAAAATTGGATAGGAGATGAAAAAAGTAATAGAAAAAAATTTTATTTGCCCCTAGAAGTAAATAAACCAAAATAAAATTCGTTAATTTGGCTAAATTACTCTTTAACTCTTTAAATTCCATTTGAATATGAGTAAGTTCGATGATCTACTCGAAAAGTACAAAGAAAGCTTAAGCAGTGCTCGCGACGTAAGCAGCACCAATGAAGGTCTACTGACTTTAGTCGCTAAAGGCCTAGGCCCATCCATTTACCTAGATGACGCATCACGCGTCTCTTGCTCTGATCAAACCGAATTGGATCGGGTAAAGCAAAATTTCTTGATCAAGAAATTGGGCTTGGATGATGGTCCAGCACTGGATGCTGCGATAGCAGAAGTCTGCGATCAAATGGGTAGCGCTAACCGCAACAAGTACCGCGCAGTTTTCTATTACCTGTTGGTTCTGAAATTCGGAAAAGAAGCAATCTACGCTTAAAGATTTTGCTTCTACTCGGGTTAACCCACACCCAACAACAGAGCGGTATCGATGTATTTCGGTACCGCTCTTTGTGTGATAAAAAGGAGGTAATGTTAAAAAAGTCTCCAAAAAATAAAAATCCCGTAAATACATTAAAAAAATCAAAAATATTCTTGAAAGTTTGAACATTTAACTTTCAAATTATTTGCAAGTATTTGTCTTTAATCATACCTTACCAGTAAAACAATTTATACTAGTAATTTTACTGTTAAAATGGACTTAATGCATATCGAGCAAAGGAACTATAAGTGGTTACACTGCTCAAATATAACAACTTTCGGGTAATTAAGAAATGATTCAACAATATTCAACCTTTAAAGTAAAAAACATGATGAAATTGAAATTTTCCCTGCTTACGGTTTTTAGCGCATTACTTGCGCCATGGCATATGGACAGACAAAGTACATACAG
>JBBRGN010000355.1:0-4179 GCA_038240665.1 Chitinophagales bacterium
GGGCGTATCTGTATGAGCGGAAGTTTTGATGAAGAGGTATATTTTTCGGATACCACTTTTGTTGCCAATACCAATGATTTGGATGTTTTTGTGGCTTGCTGGGATCAAAATGGAGCCTTGCAGTGGTCGCGTAAAGCTGGCGGAGTCTATGATGCCTCTCCAATAAGTATGGCGGCCGATGCCAGTGGGAATATATTCGTGGCTGGTAATATCGTTGGCGTGTTGCGCTTTGGGAACAACATCAATATCCAAAGTCGTGATGGCAACGCCGATGTTTTTTTGGCGCAGTACACCAGCAGCGGTATCCCAAAACAAGCAAAGGTAATGGGCGGTGATTTGGTACAGCAGCTGAGCAAGCTATCCTTGTGGCGCAATCGAATTTATTTGAGCGGATATTTTCAAGGGGATTTAAAAGTGGATAATTTTTCGATTTCAGCCGGGAATCGATTTCAAGGCTACGTTGCCGCCTTGGATACCAACGGGCATGGACAATGGCTGCAAATGCTTTCTTCAAGCGAAGGAATATTTCCTTATGGCTTAGCGGCGATTGGAACAGATTCTTTGTTGGTGGGTGGTGCTTATCAAGGATTGGTAAAATTAGGCAATGTGGAACTGCCCAAATCCACTAGTTTCAATTTGTTTTTTGGAGCGCTATTGCCAACTTTAACCGCAGTACAGGAGAAACTCCCCACCGGAAATCGATTTTATGTATACCCAAATCCCACTGATGGTCTCATCCAGATTGAGTCGTCAGAAAATTTACCTGATTTTGATATCCGTGTTTTTGATCAATGGGGGCGATTGATGTTTTTTCAAAAAAATACCCCCACAATTTTGGCTAGCGACTGGCCATCTGGCATGTATTGGGCGCAGATTACCAGCCATAACATAACAGAATGGCGCCGCGTAATGGTCGTTCACCGTTAATGAGGCGATTGATTGATCGTTTTGCGAAATTTTTCTTCTAGCTTGGACATGGGGTAGCGTGCCGCCAATCGATATTCCAAGACATTACTTGAGCTAATCTCTTTGCGATAATAAGCCAATCCAATGCCTTTTACGTAGATTTCCATACCCGGATATGCAGGCGGTGCAAGCACTCCTTCTTTGTCGTACTCAAAAGCTTCCTTTAAAGTAAATTTGAGGGCTGGATAGGTCTTTCCATCCATTACAAAGGTAGTGTCGCCAGCAAAACGCCGGTTGCGAATCACAGTGTAATGCGCCCCAATATCGGTTTTTGAATCCCATTCTACCCGATAAAACCATATTCCGCTGGGCTTTTTAATGAAAAAAGGAAACAAATTACCCGCTACTATTTTTATCGGTACTTGGATCTGTCCTGAAGATTGGGTAGAATCTTTTTCATAGATGTACATGTCTTCGAGCAACATGCCATTTTCAACCATTCGTTCGCGGGAGTGCTGCTGTTGAATCATACTGGCATCGTAAAAAGTAGTTGTTAAAAAATGGTTCCCCTCTTGAAGAATGGATTCAAAGTACCAGTAGGCTGTAGGCAAGGTATCGTTGCGAACGGCTTTGAATTCATATACCAGGCCATTGGTAAGCGATTTCAGTGGAAAATAATAATCACGGATGTCCTGAACTTCAGTTGATCTCGTACAAGAAAACGCGATGAAGTAGCTCCCCAAGCGCAAGAATTTAGAAAAAGTAAGTTTCATGTCAAATAGTCGGTTTGTAGCTTAGAAATCAGCATTTTTCAATACCAACATCAACCATGGCGGTGCTCAATTTGTTGTATTTAGCTGTCAATGTGACAGCTAAAAGGAATGAGTAGATGATTGGTATGGATTTAGGCGTTGAATTGTAATTGTTAATTTTTTTCTTGAAATGCTATCTTAGATGGTCATTTAGAAATCCCAACAGACTCCTCGTCTGCGTGGTAAATATATGCTATCTTTGCGGGCAAATTCCATTTACCTGGGTTACGTTTTTTTGTAAAACTTTATCCTGAACTCGAAACACAAGTTAAAAGACAAAAGATATGTTTGGTTTTCTCGGAAAATCTATCCAAAAAATCTTCGGTACTAAGTACGAACGTGATGTCAAGGCATACTCCAACAATGTAGAGTTGATTCTTGATTTTGAAGAACAACTCAAAGGTCTGAGCCACGATGAATTGCGGAGTAGAACCCTACAGTTTCGGGAGCGCATTCGCGAATATTTGAGCGAAATTGACACTGAAATTGAACAGGTTCGCGCGCAGGCCTTGGAGGAAGAAGATCTCAATCAAAAAGAAGTCCACTTTGCTCGGGTAGACACTATCCGCAAGGAGCGCGATGAGCAATTGGAGATCGTACTTAAAGAAATTCTTCCAGAAGCATTCGCTGTTGTGCGTGAGACCGCTCGTCGATTCAAAGAAAACGAGACATTGGTTGTGACGGCTACACAACACGATCGCGATTTAGCCGCTCGCCCTGGAAAAAACTTTTACTTGACCATCCAAGGAGATCAAGCTACTTATAAAAACAAGTGGAAAGCTGCCGGTGGTGATATCACCTGGGACATGGTTCACTACGATGTGCAGATGATCGGCGGTATGGTACTCAATGATGGTAAGATTGCTGAAATGGCAACAGGGGAAGGTAAAACTTTGGTGGCAACGCTCCCTGCTTACTTGAACGGCTTGGCAAAGCAAGGCGTGCACATCATCACAGTCAACGACTACCTGGCTCGACGTGACTCAGAATGGGTAGGGCCGATCTTTGAATTTTTGCATTTGACTGTGGATTGTATCGATAAATATCAGCCGCATTCTGATGAGCGCATCCATGCTTACAATTGCGACATCACTTACGGTACCAATAATGAGTTTGGTTTTGACTACCTACGCGACAACATGGTGCGCTCCATCGACGAAAAGGTGCAAACCAAACACCATTTTGCCATGGTGGATGAGGTGGACTCGGTGTTGATTGACGATGCACGTACACCTCTTATCATCTCTGGCCCAGTTACGCAGGCCAATGAAGATCAGGAATACATAGAGCTAAAACCTTACGTTGAGCGCTTGATCAACGTGCAGCGTAAACTGGCCGCTGAATATGTAGCAGAGGCAAAAAAATTACATGCCGCCGGAAAAAACGGTAACGAGGAAGGCCAGGCTGGTATGTCACTGTTGCGCGCCTACCGCTGTTTGCCGAAATCTCGTCCCTTGATCAAATTCTTGAGTGAAGAAGGGGTGAAGGTTATTTTGCAAAAAGCTGAAAATTACTACATGCAAGAGCAATCCCGCAACATGCACTTAGTGGATGCGGAATTGTACTTTGTAATTGACGAAAAAAACCGTTCAGTAGAATTGTCGGATAAGGGTGTCGATTACCTGTCAGTAGGTAGTGTTGATGGCCACTTTTTTATCCTTCCCGATTTGGCCAGCGAATTGATCGAGATTGATGCTCGTGGCGATCTCAGTAAAGAAGAAAAGGAAGAACAAAAGTTAAAATTGTCACAAGATTTTTCGCTTAAGACGCGCCGCCTCCATACTCTTTACCAATTGCTCAAAGCTTATACGCTTTTTGAAATCAACGAAGAGTACGTGGTCATGGATGGGCAGGTGAAAATCGTGGACGAGCAAACTGGTCGAATGATGGAAGGTCGCCGTTATTCCGATGGCCTGCACCAAGCGCTGGAAGCAAAGGAAAATGTGAAAGTAGGCGAGCATACGCAAACCTACGCCACGGTTACGCTGCAAAACTTTTTCCGTATGTACCACAAACTAGCTGGTATGACGGGTACTGCAGAAACCGAAGCCAGTGAACTTTGGGAAATTTACAAGTTGGATGTAGTCGTAATCCCTACCAATAAGTCTGCAATCCGGGAAGACCGCGAAGACCTGGTTTTCAAAACAAACCGGGAAAAATTCAATGCCGCTATTGACGAAATCGTCAAACTGACGGAAGCCAAACGTCCAGTTTTGGTGGGTACAACTACGGTTGATATCTCCGAAAAACTAAGCCGCATGTTGAGTTTGCGCGGTATTGACCACAACGTTTTGAACGCCAAACAGCACCAACGCGAAGCAGAAATCGTAGCCGAAGCGGGTCGTCCAGGAAAAGTTACCATTGCTACCAACATGGCTGGTCGCGGTACCGACATCAAGTTGACGGAAGAGGTAAAACAAGCAGGAGGATTGGCCATCATTGGTACAGAGCGCCATGAATC
>JBBRGN010000356.1:0-4152 GCA_038240665.1 Chitinophagales bacterium
CCTAAGACCTTCCAATTCATCGATCGAAAAAATCCTACGGCCGTAATCCCTGATTTTCAATTGGGAGAAGGCTGCTTGGTAGATCAGTTGGTGGGGCAATACATGGCACATGCCCTGGGATTGGGATATCTTGCCAAAAAAGAGAACATCCAAACTGCGCTGAAAACCGTGATGCAAAACAATTTTATCGATCGCTTCGACAATGTTTTCAACAACATGCGTTCCTACGTGATGGACAAAGAATCGGGTCTGATCATGGCTACTTGGCCCAAAGGGCGATTAAAGATCCCTTTTCCTTATTTTGCTGAATCCATGTCGGGATTTGAATACGCAGCGGCGGTAGGAATGATTTACGAAGGTCAAACCAACGCTGGTTTGCAATGCATTGCTAGCATCCGCAACCGATTTGATGGGGAAAAACGCAACCCTTTTGATGAACCCGAATGTGGACATCATTACGCCCGAGCCATGGCCAGTTGGTCGGCTATATTGGCTTTGACGGGGTTTCAATATTCAGGAGTTGATCATGCCATGAGCTTTGATGTCGGCAACGGCCAGTATTTTTGGTCCAACGGCTACAGCTGGGGGATGGCTTACATTCAAAAAGCCCGCAAACAAGCTACGGTTGAACTCAAAGTACTCTCGGGAGAACTGGAAATTAAGACCTTCGAACTTAAAGGCTATCCTGTTTTTGTACCTAAAACAGCTACAAAAATAAAAGTAGGCGATAGTCTAAAAATGACCTTCTAAACAAGTTTTAAACCTAACGATGAATCTAAAAATCAACCACCTCCAACACGTCGGTATCCCGGTAACCGACCTTAAAGTTTCGGAATCCTTTTACGAAAGGCTTGGCTTTAAAAACGTGATGGCTTCCACTTTTGAAATATCCAAAGATAGCGGTGGCAAGGTGTCCATGATGCAATCGGGCAGTATAATTATAGAATTGTATCAAATGCCGCCCACAGAGCTGGTCAAAATTCGGCAACGCGCCGACGGGCACATTGATCACATCGCTTTTGACGTGGACGATGTAGAAGCTGCCTTTCATTTGTTGAAAAACGAAGGCTTTCAAGTTTTGGAAGAAGCGCCGGTTTTTCTGGCATTTTGGAGCAAAGGTTGTAAGTATTTCAACATCCAAGGTCCAGATGGTGAGCGTTTGGAATTCAATCAGATCGTTAAATAGACAGGGCTTTATTTTTAAACAATTTGTTTTTTAAATAAATTTACTTATGTTTGCAAAATTGTACGCAGTCTAAGGGACAACTTTTTTATGGGCAAAGAAAAACAAAACGGACAGGGCAACCCTGAATTAAACGGATCGGAAAAAGTCATTTCGCTGCAAGGCATGTACCAGGATTATTTCCTCGACTATGCCTCCTACGTTATTTTGGAACGGGCGGTACCCGCGATCAATGACGGGCTCAAACCGGTACAACGCCGTATCCTGCATGCCATGAAGGAAATGGATGATGGGCGCTACAACAAAGTAGCGAATATCATTGGGCAGACAATGCAGTACCACCCCCACGGAGATGCTGCCATTGGGGACGCCTTGGTAAACTTAGGACAAAAAGACCTACTCATCGATTGTCAGGGAAACTGGGGTGATGTACGCACTGGTGATGGCGCTGCTGCCCCGCGATACATCGAAGCCCGCCCCACCAAATTTGCCCTTGAAGTACTGTTCAATCCCCAGACCACGGTATGGCAGATGTCGTACGATGGGCGCAAACGCGAACCCATCAACCTTCCCGCCAAATTTCCTTTGCTGTTGGTACAAGGCGCCGAAGGGATTGCGGTGGGTTTGTCGACCAAAATTTTGCCGCACAATTTTATTGAAATCATTGAAGCTTCGATTGATATACTCAATGGCAAGGAAGTCAAAATATACCCTGATTTTCAGACTGGCGCTATGATCGATGTCGCCGACTACAACGGAGGGGCACGCGGCTCAAGGGTGAAAGTGCGGGCGCGGATTGAAAAAATGGACAAAAACCTCTTGGCCATCCGTGAATTGCCATTTGGAGTGACCACCACCGCGCTCATCGAAAGCATCATAAAAGCCAACGACAAAGGAAAAATAAAGGTCAAGCAGATTTCTGATAATACGGCCAAAGATGTTGAAATCCTGGTGGAGCTACAGCCGGGCGCTTCTCCTGATGTCGCGATTGATGCACTTTTTGCCTTTACCGATTGTGAAGTACCGATTTCCCCAAATGCCTGCATCATCATCAACGATCGGCCCCATTTTATCACGGTAGAAGAAATTCTCCGCGTTTCCACCGAGAACACCAAAACGCTGCTCCAACGCGAATTGGAAATCAAGTTGGCGGAGTTGTTGGAAAAATGGCACATGGCCAGTTTGGAAAAAATCTTCATCGAAAAACGGATCTACCACCAAATTGAAGAATGCGAAACTTGGGAAGAAGTATTGCTGACCATCGATCGGGAATTACGGGTTTATGTGGCCGTTCCCAGCGAGAAGCCAACGGCTAAAGACAAACGCTTGCGCTTGATGCGCGACATTACCGAAGAAGACATCGTTAAGTTGACCGAGATCAAGATCAAACGGATTTCTAAGTACAATACCTTTAAAGCCGACGAATACCTTGCCCAGCTTGAGGTTGATATGGAACAAGTGCGGCATGATTTGGAGCACCTTACGGAATATGCCATTGCCTTTTTTCAGCGTTTACTGGAAAAATATGGAAAAGGGCGGGAGCGGCGCACCAAAATCACCACTTTTGACAGCATTCAAGCAACCGAGGTGGTGGCGAACAACGCTAAGTTATACGTCAGTCGCGCCGATGGTTTTGTAGGCTCCGGCATGAAAAAAGAAGAGTTTGTGGCCGATTGTTCGGACATAGACGACATCATTGTATTCCGTGCTGATGGTAAGTTTATTGTAACGAGAATTGCTCCCAAGACCTTTGTGGGTAAGGACATCATCCAGGTAGCGGTTTGGAAAAAAGGGGATGAGCGAACGACCTACAACGCGGTTTATTCCGATGCTAAAACCGGTCGCACTTTTGCCAAGCGTTTCAATGTCACTTCGATCACCCGCAATACCGAGTATGATATGACGACGGGTCAAAAAGGATCCAAGCTTTTGCATTTTAGCGCCAATCCCAATGGTGAAGCGGAGGTGGTCAACATCCAACTGACCCAGGCATCCACCGCTAAGAAAAAACTCGTTGAATTTGACTTTGGGGAATTGACCATCAAAGGGCGCAGCTCGCTAGGGAATTTGGTGACCAAATACCCGGTGCGTAAAGTCAACGTCAAAGAAGCTGGGAAATCCACCCTTGGCGCGCGCCAAGTCTGGATCGACGAAGTCAGTGGGCGCCTCAATACCGATGGTCGCGGGCGTACTTTGGGACAGTTTGACGCAGGTGATTCGCTGTTTATATTGTACAAAGACGGCTCCTACGAAATGATAGAAATGGATTTGCATCGGAAGTTCAATCCCGAAGAAATCATCTACATCCATAAATTTGATCCCGAATTGGTGGTCAGCGCTGTGCATTTTGATGCACACAAAAACTGGACGATGGTGAAGCGATTCCGGGTGGAGACCACCGCTTTCGGCCAACGTTTTAGCTTCATTACCGATCACAAGGATTCAAAATTGCTTTTGGGTACCATCAACCCAACCCCCTTTGTCAGCTATTCCATGAAAATTGCGAATAAAAAACTCAAGGGAGAAGTGGATTTGGCAGAATTTATCGACGTAAAAGGTTGGAAGGCCATAGGCAATAAACTCAGCAACCAAAAATTGACGGATGTTGAAGAAATTGAACGCAAAGAACCGCTACCCGAAAAATTCAAAACTGGCGACAGTATTGAATTGGATGTTAGCCGACAAACGAATTTGTTTGATTAATAGCTGATTCAATCCCGGTATTAAATACCTTATTTTGATAGCGGCTTCTCTTTTTGTATCGGAAGTAGCATTATAAAAAAAGCTCCGCAAGCGGTCAAGACAGCAATACATCGGCAGCGTTTTGGTCATGCGTGCCCTTGTATAAATAGCCACACTACTGGACATTTTTAAAAACACTGTTTTTTCGTCCTTTCAATGCCTTTAGCACAAACGTGATGAATTCGGCGAAATTGTAGCAAATAGCAGTCATAAAAGCGATACCTCTG
>JBBRGN010000357.1:0-4148 GCA_038240665.1 Chitinophagales bacterium
TTCCCGTTTTTGGTACCATCGCCGCACAATTCAATGATCCTGGCATGAATAGACTCTACGGTTGCGTGTTGGATGTGTTGTCAAAAAAAACGGGCGTGTTACTCCCTTCTCATCATCAGGCTTCAGATCAACTTTCGGAAAAAATTCACATCATCCCTCCTAATCGGGTGCGGTATTTGTCAGAAATTGCGGAAAAAATTCGAACCTACAACCAATGGGCAGAGGCGCAAGCACGCGTCGCCAATCAATGTCAGGCTTTAAGCGAATCCATTGCTTTGCTCGAAAAAACATCAGGGGAGGATGCTAAGGCAATGTTAAACCAGATTTTAGAAGACAAAAAACAGGACCTCAACCGCATCAGCCAAAACATACTCGATACCTGGGAGCAAAAAAAAGCCCAGTATGAAGGCGATGAATTTGTCTACCAAGTACGCGGCAAGTCCATACCAGTCAAAACCTACACCGAGAGTTTGTCGCATACCAAAATACCTAAGATAGCTACCCCATCTTACCACAGCTGGGGCGACCGTTTGCGGTGGGCATTTCAGGAGAACTATCCTGGAGAATTTCCTTATACGGCAGGCGTTTTTCCCTTTAAACGCCAAAACGAAGACCCCACTCGGATGTTTGCTGGCGAAGGAGGCCCAGAACGCACCAATCGCCGGTTTCACTACCTCTCTTTGGGGATGCCCGCTAATCGATTGTCTACAGCCTTTGATTCGGTGACATTGTATGGCGAGGATCCCGATTATCGTCCGGATATTTATGGAAAAATTGGCAATTCTGGCGTAAGCATATGCTGTTTGGATGATCTCAAAAAACTCTACTCGGGTTTTGATCTCTGCGATCCCAAAACCTCAGTATCCATGACAATCAATGGCCCGGCAGCTACCATGACTGCTTTTTTTATGAATGCAGCCATTGATCAGCAATGCGAAAAATACATTCGTACCCATGGATTAGTAGATAAAGTAGAACAAGCACTTCGCCAGCGGTATGATGGCGTTGGGTTACAGCGCCCTTGCTATCAAGGGGCAATCCCAGAAGGCAACAATGGTTTGGGACTCTTACTGTTGGGAATTACCGGAGATCAAATCTTAAAAGCCGAAGTTTATGAAAAAATAAAGGCGCAAGCCTTGTCAACAGTTAGGGGAACGGTTCAAGCCGATATTTTGAAAGAAGATCAGGCTCAAAATACCTGTATATTTTCAACTGAATTTTCACTCCGCTTGATGGGCGATCTGCAAGCCTTTTTTGTAGAAAATCAAGTGCGCAATTTTTACTCGGTTTCAATTTCAGGATACCACATTGCCGAAGCGGGTGCCAACCCTATTTCCCAGTTGGCTTTTACCTTGTCCAATGGATTCACTTTTGTGGAATACTATCTTTCTCGAGGGATGCACATCGACGACTTTGCTCCTAACTTATCTTTCTTTTTTTCCAATGGGGTTGACCCAGAATACGCTGTCATTGGTCGGGTAGCGCGTAAGATCTGGGCCAAAGCAATGAAAGAAAAATACGCCGCCAACGAGCGCTCCCAAATGCTCAAATACCACATCCAGACCTCCGGACGTTCGTTGCATGCCCAGGAAATTAGTTTTAATGATATCCGTACAACCTTGCAAGCACTTTACGCCATTTACGACAATTGCAATTCCCTACACACCAATGCCTACGATGAGGCCATCACTACGCCTACCGAAGAAAGCGTGCGCCGGGCATTGGCCATTCAGCTCATCATCAATCATGAATTGGGATTGTCCAAAAACGAAAACCCACTCCAAGGCGCTTTTATCATTGATACCTTGACGGATTTGGTGGAAGAGGCGGTATTAGCGGAGTTTGACCGGATTACCGAACGCGGCGGCGTATTGGGGGCGATGGAAACCATGTACCAACGGGGAAAAATTCAAGAAGAAAGCCTTTATTATGAAACGCTTAAACACAGCGGCGAACTTCCCATCATTGGCGTCAATACTTTTTTAAGCAGCGAAGGTTCGCCAACTGTTACCCCTAGCCAAGTTATTCGTGCCAATACCGAAGAAAAAGCTGCCCAAATCCTAGCTCTGCAAGCCTTAAAGGCAGCACAGCGCCCTAATGGTAATTCCAATCAGCCTCAATTGTCACAGCAAACCGATGCTATTCAAGATGCCGCCTTGCGCAATAAAAATTTATTTTCTGCCTTGATGGAGGGTAGCAAATGGTGTTCTTTAGGGCAGATTACCGAGGTGCTTTATCAAGCTGGCGGTCAATACCGAAGAAACATGTAAAGGTTAGCGTTGTTGCGGCAGTATACGGATTACAGGGTTATTAAGATTGATATTCATACAAACAATCAAAATAAACCGTACCTTTGACTCCAAACTCCAAAAAGATATCAATCGATACCTTTCCACCAACTCTATTTAAAACGCCTATTAGTTAATCATACTAGAGCAAAAATATGATGTAATCACTGGAATCAACGTATTGATTTTCAGTTTATTGGTGTTAGTAACTCACTTTTATCAGTTTTTTTTGCATGGAAAAAATTAAATTCTCGAGTCCCGACCCAAGTCAGCGGGATTTTACATTGGCCTTGCGTCGTAACGTCAATGCTTATTTTAAAGAAAAAGGAATTTCACCTAAAGGAAACGCTACGATGATTGTCAAGTCAATTGTCATGTTGAGTCTTTACTTGGTACCTTTTGTAATGATTCTTACGGTTCAGATGAGCGCTTGGATCGCACTTTTGCTGGTTATTCTTATGGGCTTGGGCACTGCGGGAATCGGTATGAGCGTGATGCACGATGCCGTACACGGCGCTTATTCTACACACCCTTGGGTCAATCGCCTGATGGGGAGCACGCTTTATCTTTTAGGTAGCAATGTATTCAACTGGAAAATTCAGCACAATGTGTTGCACCATTCCTTTACCAATATTGATGGACAGGACGAAGACATAGGCGACAAAGGACCGATCCGTTTATCAGAGCATAAGCCGCTGAAAAAAATCCATTATTACCAGCACATTCACGCTTTTTTCTTTTATGGCTTGATGACTATTTCGAAGTTGGTCAAAGAATTTGGCCAAATGCGGAAATACCTTAAGATGAATCTAGCTTCTGATGAAAAGGTAAACTCGACGCAGGAATACGTCAAAATGATAAGCTATAAGATCATTTACCTCTTGGCCATCATCGGCCTACCGCTGTGGTTGACCACCTTCAGTTGGTGGCAAGTGCTATTGGGTTTTTTCATCATGCACTTGATATCGGGCTTGGTGTTGAGTACCGTTTTTCAATTGGCGCATGTAGTAGAAGGCGCTGAACAACCCATGCCAGATGCTGCCGGTTTAGTAGAAAACGACTGGGTAGTACATGAACTACTTACTACGGCCAATTTTGCCCGCGAAAATCGTTTTTTGAACTGGTGTCTTGGCGGCCTTAATTTTCAAATCGAACACCATTTGTTTCCACATATTTGCCATGTACATTACCGGAATTTGTCGCCCATTGTAGAGCGTACCGCACTAGAATATGGCTTGATGTACAATTTAAAACCTACTTTCAGCAATGCCTTGGTTTCGCATGTGCGACGGTTGAAAGCTTTGGGGAGAGAGAAGGCATCTTGATTTTGATCTCAAGTACCCCCTATTTCAAAATCTAGCCATTGATTCACTAGCAATAAAAAAGGCTTCCTCTAATCTACTAGAGGAAGTCTTTTTTGATTGCTTATATTTCCGATTTTCAATACTTAACTAATTTCTCCACCTGCTGCTGGCCATTCGATACCAGTCTTACAAAGTACATCCCAGCCGGATGATCCAACAAATCAAGTGAAACCTCAGCCCTACGCGTATTGGGAATAGCTGTAGCGTAGATCACTTGACCTACTGTATTGATCAACTGTACTTGTAGGTTGGCGGTTTCCTTCAATTGAACCTGCAACAAAGTTGTTTGACTGGTTGGGTTCGGCATCAACACCACTTTGTCGATGTTGGTCACTTCGTTCAAACTGGTTACCGTACCAACTTTTACCAGTTGAACATCGGTGCAGCCAAACCGGTCAGTAACGGTTACGGAATAAGATCCGCCGCGTAGACCCGTGAGTTGCTTCGTGGTAGCTCCATTGTTCCATTTGTAGGTGTAGGGCCCAGCATAAGGATC
>JBBRGN010000358.1:0-4135 GCA_038240665.1 Chitinophagales bacterium
GAGTGTGCTCACAAATTTCATGAAGCAATAAAACAAGCGGTAGTCGATATCAATCAAAACCCCAAAACCAAAGCAAAAATGAGGTCTTTAATTACACCCCGATTTCAAACTTTTGCACAAAACCTATTGCAGTGAAGTATAGCTTCCAGGAAACCCCCGGTTCGATTGGATCAATTGCGGTAGTTTTTTGTCCAAAAGCCATATTACTCAATAGGAATAAGCAAAAAAACGAGGTGTGAAGGTACATGTTGCTATTTTTTGTATGGCTATTGCTATGGTGAAGTATGGTAAGGAATTTGCTCAGGAACTTAATCTGTTAAATTCCTGAGCAAAAATAAAATTACTTATTCGATTTTTCCTTCCGAATAATCTTCACCAAAGTACCTGCAGCAACATTATCGGTAAGTAGCATTCCATTGACGATGGCATGTTCTTCCATTCGTTTTTCAGGTACATCAAAACCGCGCAATGCCTCTGCAAAAGTAGCATTTCTGCTTACCTTTTCAATACTGATCCGCTCTGGGACCACGTTGATTTTGCTCAGATCAGTCAGTATGCTAAAATTGCGCATGGTGTTTTGAAAAGTCGCAGCATAAGTATTGTAATCGCTCAAAAGCGACAAGCCAAAGAAATCATAGATCAAGCCATTGTACTCAATTAAAGTCAACACGCCGCGAATCATTTGTTTAGGATCGGAACCATTTTTACGATTGGCGACAATGGTTATAGCAGATAAGCCATTGATGCGCGTATTTTGATTTTCTATGACGATCAATGAATCCTCTGTGATCGTGGCATTGGCTGCTTCTTGTAACGTTTTTTGACGGGAAAGTGAAAAATTAAGTATTGCTTTGCCATCTTTTGGGGCCATTTGTACTTTTGCCGGGCTATTTTGTACTTGCCAATCCTTAGGTACCGGAAATTTAAATTTCAGTTCGGGATGATAAAAAACGCCATTCTCAACAAAACCCTGACGAGGATCTGGACCATACAATATACCATCAATCATTCGTAAATAGCCATCCCTGTTAACTTTTAACTCGCTGCTAGGTAAGGTTTTTTGAGCGTCGACCGCCAACTCCCCTACCCTTTTGTAGCGATCCAGCGGATTGGGGTGGGTTGATAAAAAATTGGGTATACCACCATTGTTACCACCGCTGAGTCGATCGATGGTTTTAAAAAAAGTAGCCATCTCCCGAGCGTCATAACCTACTTTGGTGGAATATTGTACACCTAATTCATCCGCTTGGCTTTCATGCTCCCGGCTAAATTTCAAAAACAACAATTGCAGACCTTGCGTAGCTAGATCCCCCAATTGCGCCAATTGCGGAATCGCCAAGATTCCAACCAGTAACCCGCCTTGAGCTAAAATTTCTTGAGTTTGTTGTTGGGCGGAATGTCGAGCGGTTACATGACCAATTTCATGGCCCAAAACGCCCGCAAACTCGGCTTCATTGTTGAAATGCGCCATGATGCCGCGGGTAAAATAGACATAGCCGCCTGGCACAGCAAAAGCATTGACCACGTCGGTATCCAGGATGTTGAATTTATAATCCAAATTGGGGCGATGGGAAATGGCTGCCATGGCTTTACCTTTTTCATTGATAAAAGCTTGCAGATTAGCATCAGGATATTCTCCAAATTCGCCGACGATTCCTGGATTTGATTGCAGCCCCATCGCTTTTTCTTGGGCTTCAGAAACAAACATGATTTGCTTCTTTCCAGTAACCGGATTTACCGCACATGCGCTAAACATAAATACAAGGACTAAAAAAAATAGTGCTTGCCCGATTCTACGTGGTAAGTTTTTCATAATAAAGATTTTTTGGGTAAAAAAAATTGTGATTGGATTTTGATTCTCTAGTATAACAACAAAAATAACAAATTGGATAAAAATACGGAGGGAGGTAATTTCTAGTTCCAGAAATCCCTCCCTCCATTAGTTTTTTTTAACCAAAGGTATGCTGTTACCTTTCCGCTACCACAAAAGCAGCTCTACGTGGTGCAGGCATTACCGTATTTCTACCTTTTACACTTTTCCAAATGATTTCATTAAAAAGTAAATCTGGTGCTTGGTCTTCCTTGTCTAAATTGAATTGATAGGATAGCTTGGACCATTTATCATCAATGACATTGCGCGCAGATAAGTCGATTTTTGCCGCCCGTAATTTATAGGGCGCTAGGTCTGGTTTTTTCGCAAAACAGGCAAACATCGGCGTAGCAGCAGCATCGTATTGGCTCATTGGCGGAAGTCCTAGGATCAATTCTATGGTCCGCAGCACCCCACTGGTCGAGTACATGGAGCTTTCAACATGTTTTTGTTTCGTCCAAGGGCTGATCACCAAACAAGGTGAGCGGTGCGCATCGATGTGATCAGGTCCATTTTGGGCATCGTCTTCCAAAACGAACACGACGCTTTCTTTCCAAATTGGACTACGTGACAAATGCTCAACAAACATCCCTACTGCTTGGTCGTTATCAGCTACCATTGCCGCTGGGCTTGGGACGCCAATCCGGACCCCAGCAGTGTGGTCGTTGCCAAAACGGACAATGTTCATGTGCGGAACTTTACCTAGGGAAATCAACGAATCAAAATCAATTTTCCACTGTCCAAAACGGTACACATCTTTGATACTAAGATCGTAAGAAGGATAGCGCGCTGAAGACTTTCCTTTCAAAGAAAGCAAGTAGCTTTCATCGCGATCGGCAAATTCGCCATAAGTACGGAAAGAGACATTTTTCCGGGCACAGAAATCCCAAAGAAAACCATCCCGTGGGTGAGCAATGGCTTTCGAGCCTTCGTAGTCATAAGTACCTCCTCTTCCGCCATAACTCGTTGGCCAAGTTTTTTCTATATAATCATTGGCATAAGCAGCCATTGACCAGTTGTGGCCATCGGCGCTTACTTCGGCGTCTACATAAAAATTATCCAAAAGAACGAATTGCTTAGCCAGTGCATGCTGGTTGGGGGTGACGCTATCTGGAAAAATACAAAGACTGCGGTCGCCATTGCCTTCCGCGATGTCGCCAAACACCTGATCGTAGGTACGGTTTTCTTTGATGATGTAAAAAACATATTTGATCGGTGAAGCGTCTCCCACATTCCGAGGGATGGGGTTGCCTGCTTCGCCTTGTGCATGCAGTTCTTTGTCTTTGGAGTACGGTGTATTGGTGTAAACCAGCCGTGAGTAATTCATCAATTCTTCCTTAGTGGGGATGTTGAAAATAGAAAGCGTTCCTTTAAACAAACCGCCGATGTACTCCGCATCAGGCTTACGGCTATAAGGATTAGGGCCTTTAGGGTTGGCTTTTGACGTCAAGCCTTTGCCATTACAAACATACACTTTGCCATTGGCGATGCGTACTGAAGTGGGATACCAGCCAGTTGGCACAAAACCCAAGCTTTTACTTTTTCCGGTTTCGCTGACATCAAACATGGCCAAGCAATTGTTGTCGGCATTGGCTACCGCCAAGGTTCTTCCATCCGGGGTAAGCGCCAAAGCGTTGGTAGTGCTTCCGGTGGGCGCATCAGGATACAATGCCGTGAGTACGGTTTCAATGACTTTTTCCTGTTGAAGATCAATGATGGAAACAGCATTGTCGTCGGCACAAGCCACATACATCAATTTTTGATCTGGGCTAAAAATCATCTCGTTGGGGTGGACACTGGTAGCAATGTTTTTTTCCATTTTGCCACCCGCTACATCCCATACGCCGACTGATTTATTGCCCCACAAGGAGATGTACAGTTTTTTGGCATCCGAGCTCAACAAACAAGTATAAGCGGCGCAGGGTAGCTTATGCAATTTTTTTGAGCTGCGCTGCGCAAGATCAATGACATACAAAGCACTGTCTTCTTTGGTTACGACAAACAGTTGTTGGCTTTTTTCATCCAAGGACATCCCCGTTGGCGAGATCTTTGATTTTGGCCACAGGCTTCCCATCGCGATAGAATCCTTTTTCTGCAACCGATCGTTGAGGATGGAATAAGCACGAATGATGTTGTCATTTCCACCGGATGCGTATACCGTGCGGCCATCGCTGGTGATGGCCAGTCCATACCAAGATTTGGGAATGATCATTTCATGGAGGATTTTTTCATTCTCCAGATCCACTAAAATCAAACTTTGGGTGG
>JBBRGN010000359.1:0-4050 GCA_038240665.1 Chitinophagales bacterium
AATAGCTTTTTTTTCACCGTATTGACCATGTTTACCCTGCACACCACTTTTTGTGCTGGAGACTTTGGCCTACTCAATTACATGCAACGCTTTAAAGATCATGGCGTAGTAACGGTGGATTTTAAGGAGGAAAAAAAATCAGCATTTTGGATCAAAAGTCCGCTAGTCAATGAGTAAAAAGAATAGGGATTGGGTTAAAATTTTGCTGCTGGTATATGCTGCGTTGGCCATTTTTGCGAGCATTCAATCCATTAGCTTAGGAGGAAAACAGTTTGAAGACAATGGACCGACGTACACCCATTACAACAACTATCTTATTTTCAAACAGTCCTTTTTTCACCTGATCAATCATCAGGACTTGTACCTATTATTCCCTGGGGAGCAGTGGGATCTGTTCAAATACAGCCCTACATTTGCCCTCTTTTTTGGACTTTTTGCTGCCCTACCCGACTGGTTGGGTTTGATGTTGTGGAATTTACTCAATGCCTTGGTCTTCTATTTAGGTTTAAAAAATTTGCCCAATTTAAGTCCCAAAACTACCCTCGCGCTCCTACTCTTTTGTGGGATAGAGATGATGACTTCCTTGCAGAGCGCCCAAAGCAATGCCTTGATTGTGGGGTTGATTCTACTCACTTTTAGTCAATTAGAAAAACGCCAATACCTCTGGGCTACCCTGTTTATTTTACTCACGGTATACATCAAAATATTTGGCATTGTAGCCTATGTTATCTTTATTTTTTACCCAAAAAAAGAAAGATTGATCGGCTATTCCTTGCTATGGGGCTTGATATTATTGCTATTGCCCCTGCCCGTAACCGGAGTTGGCTACCTTGCCGATCTATATAAAAGCTGGCTTAGACTACTCGGCGAAGACCATACTTCTTCAGTAGGTTTATCGGTATTGGGTTGGTTACAAAGTTGGTTTGGTTTTCCTTTTTCCAAAAACAGCGTCCTATTGACCGGTATGGCATTATTGGTGCTGCCTCTGATTCGGGTAAAAGCTTACCAGCACTACGCCTTTCGTTTGAATCTTTTGGCCTCCGTTTTGGTTTGGATTGTCATTTTCAATCACAAGGCGGAGTCGCCGACTTTTGTTATTGCCGTTGCGGGGGTAGCCATTTGGGGTTTTTACCAGCAAAGCAATCCGTGGCATTGGGCTTTATTCCTTTTTGCTTTGGTTTTCACGCAACTCTCCCCTACCGATTTGTTTCCCGCCGGGGTACGCGAACATTGGGTGAGCCCTTATGTGCTCAAAGCGGTTCCTTGTATTCTAATATGGGCAAAGATTAACTATGAATTGCTGGCTGATGATTTTTCAAAAAAACATCTCCTGCTCCGACAATTGAAGCCTAATCGACAATGAAAATATCCGGGTTTACTTTTATCCGCAACGCCGTATTGTACGATTATCCGATACTAGAAGCCATACAATCCATTCTTCCATTGTGCGATGAAGTGGTGGTGGCTGTAGGCGAATCTGATGATGACACCCTTGCTTTGATCCAAAGTATTCCTAGCGACAAGATCAAGATCCTACATACCATTTGGGACGATACCCTGCGCGAGGGCGGGCGGGTGCTTGCCGACGAGACCAATAAAGCTTTTCAAGCGATTGCTGCTGATAGCGACTGGGCTTTTTACATTCAAGGCGATGAAGTTGTCCATGAAAAGTACTTGGATGCCATTCATCGGGGGATGTTGCGATGGAAAGACGATCTTTCTGTTGATGGCTTACTGTTTGGCTACCAACATTTTTATGGTTCTTATGATTACGTTGGCGAGTCATCCACCTGGTACCGCCGCGAAATCCGAGTGATTCGCAGCACCAAAAATATTTATTCCTATCGCGATGCGCAAGGTTTTCGAAAAGGCCAAAATGAAAAATTACGGGTAAAATTGATAGCTGCGCAGATTTATCACTACGGTTGGGTGAAGCATCCTAAGGCCATGCAAAAAAAGCAACAGACCTTTCAAAAACTATGGCACGACGACCAATGGGTGAAGGAAAATGTAAAGCCAGCTGATGCTTTTGATTATTCCAATATTGATGCGCTTCGCCGTTTTTCCGATACGCATCCTCAGGTTATGTTGCCACGGATTGAGCAAAAAAACTGGGCATTTGAATATGACATTTCAAGAAACAACCGCAGCCTCAAAGAACGAATAAAGAACTGGATCAAGGAAAAAACCGGCTGGAACATTGGAGAGTACAGAAATTACAAGTTGTCATGATGTAGCAGTTTTCTTTTTTTTCTGCCAAAAAAACACGGGTAAGCCAGTAGCCAATAACGCCAAGCCCAACACAACCGTTTCCCAACCCGCTCCTACAATTGCCGCCATCGCAAAAAACCAAGTAGCCACAGACAGCAAGATCAAACGCTGGTGCGTAACCCAGCGAATGCGTTCGCCGGCTTGATGGCGCAATTGCAACTCCGCCAAAGCACAGAAAGCATAAGGAATCAAAGAAGATAAGGTGGCCAACAAAATCATTTGCTCAAACTGTTTTTGCAAGCTTTTGCTGAAGTTAAAAGCGATCAAAACACAGATCAATACACTCGATCCTACTAAAGCAAATGCTGGTGCTCCACGTTTATTTTTTTGCCCAAACCAAGCAGGGAACAACCCGTCCTGAGCCGCAGCCCAAGGTATCTGGCCTTGTAAAAGAATCCATCCGTTGAGCGCACCAAAACAAGAGATGGCGGCCGCCGCAGCCACTAGGTAATAGCCTGTGGATCCCCATAATTGTTGAGCGGCATCTGCAAATGGCGCTGCGGAAGTAGCCATGATCGATTTAGGGACAATACCGATTACGGCAGTACAAGCGGTTACGAAGATAAGGGAAGAAAAAATGGTTCCACCAATGGTAGCTTTGGCAATATTTTTTTCAGGATTCAAAATATCAGCGGCGGGAATAGTGGCCGATTCTACCCCTAAAAACGACCAAAGGGTCAGTGCAGCAGTATGTAGTGTCACCTGAAGCACATTAAATTCAGTAATGGGCGCTGCAAAATTAGCCCAATGAAACCAGAAAAAACCAATACTGCCAATCAGAATGATCGGCCCCAAACGCAGCAACATGGTGACCAATTGGATCAATGCTGCATCGCGAACGCCGCGCAAGTTGATCAAGGTCACAACCCAAACAGTAGCCATACAAACACTAGCCGCTAGCAAAGCGTTGGTTTTGAGGAGAGGAAAAAATGGAGTTAAATTGGAAACAAACCCTACGGCAATAGCCGCATTACCCACCCAAAGAGCAATCCAATAACCATAGGCAACCATGAACCCCCAAAAATCGCCATAACTGCGCTGGGTATAAAGGTATAGTCCTCCGGTAAATGGTAACATCTTGCTCAAACGGGCAAAGGTCAGCGCCAAAAGAATAGCGCCAGTAGTGGATACCAACCATCCTAGCAAACTCAATTGTCCATAAACAGCCAAAGAAGTGGGAAGCAAAAATATGCCCGAACCGATCATATTACCTGCTACCAAAGCAGTAGCAGGCCATAGACCAATCTTTTTGGCTGGTAACTCTTTCAATAGTGGGTATTCATTTTGGTAGAAACCTTTTGTAAACGCTACAATGGTGCGCTATTGACAAGGCCCTTTTTTGTAAGACTTGCCGAAGGTAGCGCCGGCTTGTAATTCCAGTTTTCCATTTACTTCGTGCAAGGTGCCTTGTTTTTTTAGTAGTTCATTGTCTTTAATTTGATATTCTTGAAGTTCAACCACGGTACTTCCTTCAATTGTAAACGTAGTTTCTACCTTAAGTACATCACCTGATTTAACGCCTTTCACGTCGCCAGAATAAGCGGATTGTACTTCTCCCTCCATTAATCCGGTAATGGTACCGGACCATACTACTGGACATTTTTGAAAAAGGCGAGAAAAACGGGATATTTGAGTTTGACCAAAAATCCATGTCTTCCTCGCACTTCCACAAATTTACAAAACAGTATGAAAAATATGGCCTTGGGGCCGTAAAAAATACGCAACTGATGGTCTGTTTGCTGACGCTAGCTCGTACGACAAACCTGAACAAGCTAAAAG
>JBBRGN010000360.1:0-4024 GCA_038240665.1 Chitinophagales bacterium
GGAGCCAAAGCCTATTCTTCCGATATCCAGCGACTCGTAGTGGCCATGAAGGATGAATTGGAAAAAATAAAAGAACAAGTAGCTAATACTTTGTAATTTTTCATGAGCAAATTAGTAATTGTCACCGCGCCTTCGGGCGCAGGAAAGACCACCATAGTTCGCCATTTGTTATCAACTTTTGATCAATTGGTTTTTTCGGTATCCGCTACCACACGTTCCAAACGCGATTATGAGGTAGAGGGCAAGGATTACTATTTCATTAGTCAAGAAGCTTTTAGGCAGCACATTGCCCAAGGCGATTTTCTGGAATGGGAGGAAGTGTACGACAATCAATTTTATGGCACTTTAAAAAGCGAAGTTGCACGGATCTGGAACGCACATTTGCAAATCATTTTTGATATTGATGTAAAAGGCGCTCTGAACATCAAAAAATCGTACCCCCACGATTCGCTGGCCATTTTCGTCAAACCACCCTCTGCTGAAGTTTTGTATCAACGCTTGAAAGGGCGACAGACCGAAACGCCAGAAAGTTTGCAAAAAAGATTGGCACGCGCTGAGGAAGAATTGGGTTACAAAGATAAATTTGACCACGTATTGGTTAATGATACACTGGAACACGCTTTGGAAGAATCTGAACGTGTAGTTAGGGACTTTTTAAACGAAAAATTATGGAGACCTTAATCACCAAGGGAATCAAAGTAAGTGTGGAAACTTTTTTTCAGGGCGGGCATTCCAACCAAAATGAAAATAAATTCATCCATGCTTACCGCATCACCATTGAAAACTTAGGAACAGAAGAATCAGTTCAACTGCTACGCCGACATTGGATGATCTTTGACAGCAATAGCGAGGTCAAAGAAGTAGAGGGCGAAGGCGTTATTGGCCAACAACCCATTATTGAACCAGGTGGCCAACATCAATACGTTTCATTGTGCAACTTGCAGACGACGATTGGAAAAATGTACGGTTCTTACGAAATGCTAAATTTAAGCACCGGAAAGACCTTCCATGTTGATATTCCCAAGTTTGACCTGATAGCTCCTTTTTTACTCAACTAGTTTTCAAATTGAATGCAGCCAATAAAAAAACGGCTTACCCTTTGCAGGATAAGCCGTTTTTTTATTTTTTCTCTACTTCAAAAAGTGCAGATTACTGCTTGCTCATTTGAAGAAGGCCATTCAAATCTGGATCAGCAACTACCTCCGTTCTACGGTTAGCAGCCTTACCCATTTTTGACATATTGTCGCCTTTTGGCATTGTATCGCCACGGCCAACCGCTGCTACTTGAGCTGGGTTAACACCGTTTTTGATCAATTCCCGGCAAACCGACAAAGCACGGTAAGAAGACAACTGCCAGTTGTCGCCTAAAGCAGATCCTTTAGATACTTTATCAGTATCGGTGTTACCCTCAACCAATACTTTCAATTTAGGATTGCTCTTTAGGGTAGTAGCCAATTGTACGATAGCGCTTTTCTGAGACTTATTCAAAGAATAACCTGCAGAGCCAAAAGACACCGGCTGACCTGTAGTGATGTACAAACGGCCATCTTTTTCTTCTAGTCCCAAGCCGCTTGACTTGTAGCTAGAGAAGATGCCATTGATTTCTTGCTTGACCTTAGTCAATTCAGAAGAAGTCATGTCCAATTTTGATTGAACAGCAGCAACTTGACTTTTAGTTGCATCGAGATCTTTGCGTAGATTGGCGATTTCACCATTCATACGAGCTTTTTCAGCTTCCATTGAGCTTTTCAAGGTTGCGTTATCAGCTTCCAGGCTCTTTACTGTAGCTTGTGTTTCCGCCAACGCCTTGTCGGCAGCTGCTTTGCTAGCCAGCAGTTCGTCGAATTTCTTTTTTGAAACACAAGATTGCAAAGAACCAAGCGCGATAACAACCACCAATAAGTTGAGTACTAGACGCATGATATTAAAATTTAAATTGATAAAAATGAGTTGTTAGTTTGTTTTCAAGTTTTTTGAGGGCCTCAAAGAGGTTTGGCTCAACTCAAGTGCAAAACAAGAGATATTTTCCGAATAAAACAAAGATAATCTTAAATTTATTAGGCTAAGTGATCGGAAGATATAAATTGACAAAATTCGACAAAGGAATTTGAGACCGGGATTAAGCATTTTTTTACCTACTATATAATACAGCCTAACTCATTTCAATCAATATTAGAATCGATAAAACAATAAAATGATCCTTCTGTTCTTGATCTATTTTGAATAAAGTGTAACTAATGTAACTCCAATCTAACCATAACAACACCTAATAAAGGAATGCAGTTGGGACAACCGAATAAAAACTCTATTTTTGCCGTTACTGCTTGATTATTTTGATTGATCGCACGTAGGCAGCCCAATATTTTTTTGATCATTAAAGCGGTTTAAATGAATTTCGATCTGATAGAAGAAGGGAAGTTTAAATACATGGAGTCCAAAGGCGGGGAAGAGACCTTGTTGTTGCTTCATGGATTATTTGGCGCTCTCTCCAATTTTGAAGGTATTGTAAAGCACTTTTCGGGCAAGTACAATGTCGTAGCTCCAATCTTACCCATTTTAGAGTTACCCGTGCGGGAAGTATCGGTGATTGGCTTGGTTGCACATATTGCCGACTTTATGAAATACAAAGGATTTAAAAAAGTGCATGTGCTTGGAAACTCGCTTGGCGGCCATATTGCGTTGCTTTTTACATTGGCTCATCCTGATAAAGTAAGTTCGCTCATCCTTACAGGCAGTTCTGGTCTTTTTGAAAGCGCTATGGGTACTAGTTTTCCAAAACGGGGCGATTTCGAATACATCAAGAAAAAAACGCAGGATACTTTTTTCAATCCTGAAGTAGCTACTCCTGACTTGATTCAGGAGGTGTATGATATCGTTAACGATCGCAATAAGGCCATTCGGGTAATTGCTACCTCAAAATCAGCGGTTCGCCATAATTTGGGGGATAAATTGCACCAGATCACGGTACCTACTTTATTGGTCTGGGGCAAACAAGATCAAATCACGCCCGCGTTCGTAGGCGAGAAGTTCCACGAAATGATCAAACATTCTCAGTTGTACTTCATCGATCAATGCGGACATGCACCGATGATGGAAAAAAAGGAGGAGTTCAACAAGTATTTGGAAACTTTTTTGGAAGAAGTCACCGCTGCCAAAGCACTTAATTAATACGCTCAAATACAACAGCAAATAAATAACCACCACCACCACATGAGAAATCATTATTGGTTGTTTTTTAGCTTATTTCTAGTAGCCTGCGCTACTCAGAAGGCGTCAAAAACAGCCCTAACCCCGCCGGTTTTCGAAAAGAGAACCTTGGATACTTTAGTTGTAGAACCTACAGATGATGAACCTGACGTAGAAAGGCCGGAAAGTGCAACCGATGACATACCAATTACCCTTCCTGCTTATTCTCCTAGCTATAAAAGAACCAACGATTTGTTGCACACCAAACTTGATGTTCGCTTTAACTGGGAAAAAGAAGAGGCGATCGGAAAAGCTAGCCTTAAGTTCAAACCGCTTTTTTACCCCGTTTCTTCGCTTACTTTGGATGCAAAAGGTTTTGAACTGAAAAAAGTAGCGCTACAAACCGCTTCTGGCGAGCAAAGCCTGAAATACACCTACGATTCAAGTCATTTGGTCATCAATCTAGGTAAAACTTACACCCGAACCGAGGAATATACCATTAATATAGATTACATCGCTCGCCCCAAAAGCACTGGCGGTAGCTCAGCAATCACTTCCAATCAAGGTTTGTTTTTTATCAATCCGCGTAAAGAAGATGGCGATAAACCTCAACAAATTTGGACGCAAGGCGAAACGGAGTGGAATTCCCGCTGGTTCCCTACCATTGATGAGCCTAATGAAAGATCTACTGAAGAAATCTACATCACGGTTGATAAAAAATTTGTTACCCTTTCCAATGGCTTACTGACTTCTTCGACCAATAACCCTGATGGTACGCGCACCGATTATTGGAAAATGGATCAGGCACACCCACCTTATCTATTTATGCTGGCGGTTG
>JBBRGN010000361.1:0-3977 GCA_038240665.1 Chitinophagales bacterium
GGGTTGGCGCCGAGCGGGAGGTGCTGGGCGCAAACCTGGCATTGTTTGATGGCTTTTAGTAGTGTTTCCATGGTTTTGTAATATCAATCAAAATCAACTTGATTTACGAATTTACCCTTTTAAAATAGTATGCATCGAGAATTTCTTGCCCTTGGAAAACCGCAATGATAGCGGCGCATTATGGGAAAACTTCCTCATCGTAGAGCGCTTGAAAACGCAAACCTACCATCGCATCGGCGCGAATCGCTTTTTTTGGCGAACTTACACCGGCGCAGAACTGGATTACATCGAAGAACGCAATGGACAGTTGTGGGGCTATGAATTCAAATTCAATCAAAAATAGTGGGCGCGCCAAAAGGATGGAAAGAAGCCTACCTCGAAGCTTTTTTCGAAACCGTTAACCGGGACAATTACCTGGATTTTTACTTGCGGCCAGCTTTTGACATTTTTTGAAGCCCTACTTATACAAATACGCCATCAGCACTTCGTCCAAAATTCGTCCTTCGCTTTTTAGCCAAGTATATTGGCGCAAAATGCCTTCGCGTTCAAAACCCATTTTTTCGTAGAGCTGTATTGCCCGTTCATTGCCAACCGCAGCACTGAGTTCGAGGCGTTTAAATCCGCGGGATTGACCTAATTTCAATACATCCTGTAGCATCAAAGTACCCAAGCCCCGTCCGGCAAAATCGGGATCAACAGCAAATCCCCCTAAGTAAGCCACGTGCGAAGTACGGTGCGTCAGCGGAATAAGTTTGAACATACCGGCGCTTTGTCCGGCGTATTCAAAGACATACAACACTTTTTGTCGAAGTAAATCTTCAAAGATGGGCGCAAACGCCTCGGCATCCATGTATTCGTACAACAAAAATGGATTGACGGCCGGGTGCATGTACAAGCGATAAAAAAATTCTAAATCTGCTGTTTCAGCTTGGCGATTCATTGGCGTTGGTGATTTTTTGGAAACAAAGAAAGAACGATTTTTTGTAGCTGGCTACAAAAAAAATCTGCAATCGCTTCTGGTAATCGCAGGGTATTTTCTTTTTTCAGCTTATCTTTCGAAAAAAAATCATGAAAGTCACCTACCTGGGCCATGCCTGTTTTATAGTAGAAACTCAGGGTAAAAAATTGTTGTTTGATCCCTTTATTTCTGGTAATCCGCTCCTGCAAGAACCAGGAAAAAGTGTTGATATTGAATCCATTGAGGCGGATTATATCCTCATCACTCATGGTCATTTTGACCACGTTGCCGACGCGGAAGCCATTGCCCATCGCACCGGCGCTGTGGTGGTTTCTATTGCTGAGGTCGTCAATTGGTTTGGTCAAAAAGACATCAAAGGCCACCCCATGAACACTGGCGGTCAATGGACTTTTGATTTTGGGACCGTAAAATTGGTGAATGCGGTGCATTCCAGCAGTTTTCCAGATGGCACCTATGCTGGTAATCCCGTTGGATTTGTGATCTGGAACGAGGAAGGTTGTTTCTACCATTCAGGTGATACTGCCCTGACGATGGACATGCAATTGATCCCCATGACTTGTCCTAAACTAGATTTTGCTATCTTGAGCATCGGTGGCAATTTTACCATGAATTTTACCGATGCAGTCATTGCTGCCAAATTTATTGATTGCGCTAAAATCATCGGTTGTCACTACGATACCTTTGGTTACATCAAAATTGATCACACTGCCGCTGAAAAAGCTTTCTCCGATATTGGAAAAGAATTAATTTTGCTTCCGATCGGCGAAAGTCGGAACATTTAGGAAAGATTGCTTTGATAGCACAAACCTAGTGTCATTCAAACAAATTCTTAACCGAGGTTTACGGCAAGAGATTTGCTTGCAAATTCAGAATCTTTAAGCAACATGGGAAAAATAATCACTATCGCCAACCAAAAAGGAGGCGTAGGCAAAACTACTACGGCCATCAACTTGGCGGCTAGTTTAGCCATTTTGGAGAAAAAAGTGCTCCTCATTGATTCCGATCCGCAGGCGAACTCCTCTTCTGGGGTAGGAATTTATGGCGATGACGTGGAAACATCGATCTACGATTGCCTCATCAATGGGTTGGATCCTGCTGATGCCATCTATGAAACCGATACGCCCAATCTGCACTTGTTGCCTTCCCATATCAATTTGGTGGGAGCCGAGATAGAATTGGTGAATCGCCCCAAACGCGAATATGTCATGCGTGGCGTTGTGGAACAGCTCCGCGAATATTACGATTACATCTTCATCGACTGCCTTCCTTCCCTAGGTTTGGTAACGGTCAACGCGCTTTCGGCGGCGGATTCAGTATTGGTGCCGGTACAGTGTGAGTTTTTTGCACTGGAAGGTTTGGCTAAATTGCAAGAAACGATCAATATCGTGCGCAGTCAATACAACCCCAAGCTGGAAATTGAAGGCATTCTGCTCACCATGTACGATCCGCGTTTGCGATTGGCTAACGTGGTGGTCAGCGAAGTACGCGATATTTTCAAAGAACGGGTTTTTGATACCATCATTCACCGCAACGCCCGCATCGGCGAAGCGCCCAACATGCACATGCCCGTGGTGCTGCTCAATGCCAGCAGCAAAGGCGCAATCAATTACCTCAACTTAGCAGAAGAGTTCCTCAAACGCAACAACGATCCAGTTGTAGCAAAACCAGCACTCCCGTAAGCGAGTAGGTCAAAAAACAGGCTAATGGCTAAAAAAATCGATAAACGCAACCTGGGATTAGGCATCCGCGCCTTGCTGAAAAACGATCTGGAAGAACAGATCGCAAATTTTGAACCAGCGGTGGTGGTGCGTGAGTTATCGCATACAGTTGCCATGATTTCGGTCAATGAGATCGAAGTCAACCCTTATCAGCCGCGCAATGAGTTTGATCTTGCTGCTTTGGAGGAATTATCAGATTCCATCAAAGTGCATGGTTTGATCCAACCGATCACGGTACGGCGGCTTTCTCCCAATGCCTACCAATTGATATCTGGTGAACGCCGCCTCCGTGCTTCCAAAATGGCCGGACTGGAAGAGCTTCCTGCGTATGTGCGCTTGGCCAACGACCAGGAAATGCTGGAAATGGCGCTCATCGAGAACATTCAGCGCGAAGACCTCAATTCCATCGAGATTGCTATAACTTATCAACGCCTCAAGGAAGAATGCCAGCTTATTGACGAGCAATTGGCGGATCGCATGGGCAAAAAACGCAGTACGATTACCAATTACCTGCGTCTACTCAAATTGCCGCCCAATATCCAACAAGCACTCAAGGAACGAAAATTGAGCATGGGTCATGCCCGCTCGCTGGTGGGTTTGGATGATTATACGGTGCAAAAGCATTTTTTTGAAAAAACCATCGGCGAAGAGCTTTCTGTTCGCGCACTGGAAGAGATGATTACCCAATACAACGCCCCTAAATCAAAAAAAGAAGGTTCCAAACTACCCGATGATTATGACAATATTCAACGGCAGTTTCGCGACTTTTTTGGTTCCAAAGGCGTTCAATTAAAACTGCGTGATGAAGGCAAAGGACAAATCGTCATCCCTTTCAATACCGTCGCAGAATTAAACAGCCTGTTGGATCGAATTGATGAATAAATTGATAAACAACGCTATTTTTTTGATCAAATCCTGGAGCTTGATGCTGGGATGTGTCTTGGGTTTTGCCGTTTTCGGGAAAGCCCAACAAACCGATACGCTGCCTCCTGCGCCCAAAGAAACGTTTTCAATTCGGATGGATAGCGTGGAAGGCAAAAAAGTGCGCAAGCTTCGCAAACCACGCACCGCATTGTTGTTGTCATTTGCCTTGCCTGGCGCAGGGCAAATCTACAATAGAAGCTGGTGGAAATTGCCCTTGGTATATGGTGCTATCGGCGGATCGATCTATTGGCTGAGTAAAAACCAAACCAATTATCGCGTTTTTCGCTCGTATTTGGAATCTGCTTTGGCCAAACAACCTTACGCACTGGAATCACGGGGATACTCGACCACTACGC
>JBBRGN010000362.1:0-3955 GCA_038240665.1 Chitinophagales bacterium
GGCTTTTGTGTTTTCTGTTCTTAATAAAATGTCTTTTTTATCCCCCTACTCCTTTACAAACATCCGGCTTACCGTTTTTTGCCCATCCGACCACTCCAGTACGTACGGCCCCGCTGGTAAGCCTTGCGTAGGTGCGCGCAAAGGCAAATCCAAAGGCGTTTCCCATTGTTGTGTAAATGCCAATTGCCCCAGTGCATTGAAGATCCGCACCTTTACCTGGCGTCCATTCAGCGTTTTTTGCTCCCAATTAATGCGTAACTCTTCCCTAACTGGCACCGGATACAATTGCAAATCAATGGTTTGAGCAGCAACTAAGTTGGTTGACGTAGTCTGTTGATTCAGGATACCAGCCAATGGATAAGCCTGTACCGAGCGACCATAAGTACCGGCTACCAATTCTTGTCGTAGCGGATTATAAACCAAGGAATAGACCGCAATGATCGGCATACCAACACCCAAACGGTTCCATTCTTTGCCGCCATTGGTGGTGCCAAATACGCCCCCATCCGTAGCCGCAAAAATTATGGAATCTCGACGGTTAGGGATCACCACAAGGTCATTGACAGCCAAAGGAGGAAGATTGCTGGCAATGGCGATCCAGTTGCGGCCACGATTGCTAGATTTGTAAATATGGGGCCGAAAATCGTTGTCGCGGTAACCAGATTGCGTTACATAGATCGTATTCACATCACTAGGCGAAGGTTCTACGCTGGTGGTATAGCGTTCAGGTAGCCCTGCGGTGATGTTGATCCAATTTTTTCCACCATCATCGGTGCGCCAAACATTAGCATCAGAAGTACCGGCGTAGAGCAAATTACCATCCAGCGGCGATTCATTGACTGTAGATATGGTGTGAAAATTACTTTCGTAGATGATGCCATCGGTTAGGTCAGGACTGATGACCTGCCAATTGGATTGCGGATTGACGCTGTTGCGGTATACCCGATAAGTGCCAGTATAAAGCGTATTGGGTGTCGTTTGACTAAAAATAAGTGGCGTGTCCCAATTGGTTCGATCGGAAAGATTGAGGCCGTTTTTTCCAGTAAAATAAGAAATGCCCCCATCCTTGGTTACTTGAAAACTTCCGTATTGGGATTGCACCCAAAACACCCTTGGATTAATGGGGTCAAATACCATTTGAAATCCGTCGCCTCCGTACAAGCGATTCCATTTTTGATTGGAGGCTGTACCCTGTAAAGTGCCATTGTCTTGAGTGCCGCCATAGTAATAGTTGGGTTGAAAAGGATTGTAGGCAACCCGGTAAAATTGAGTAGTAGGAATGTTTTCAATATCCGTCCAGGAAAAACCATCATCACTGCGGTAAATGCCGCCATCAGTTCCTAGAATGATGGCACCTGTAGGCGTATACACCAGAGCATGTTTATCCGCATGCACGTCTTCCTTGTACCAAAATGGAGCTCCCAATTCCCAGTTTTTCCCGCCATCGCGTGAGCGCCAAAGGTCTACGCCCAGAAGATAAATTTCAAAGGAATTAACGGGATTGACGACTATTTTTCCAAAATACCACCCCATATCGCCCAAAGCATCTCTGCCCAAGCCAGTAGAATCCCAAGCAATGACTGCTCTCCAGTTTTGCCCGCCATCTCTGCTGCGGTAAATGTTGTCAATCCGTTTATCGGCACCAGAATATAGCGCATACACCGTTTGCGGTTGTTGGGGATCAATGGCCAAGCCAATCCTGCTCATTGGCCCAGTAGGCAGACCGCCGCCCAATAAGAGCCAATTGATACCGCCATCAGTACTTTTGTACACATGTGCATTGGGACCAACGACGACGGTTTCCTTATTGGTTCGAATGCGATCCCATGAAGCTGCGTACAAAACATTGGGATTGCTGGGATCTAATTCAATATCGATGATACCTGCTTGATTGGATACAAAAAGTGTTTGTCGCCAGGTCTTTCCCCCATCACTACTCCGATAAGCGCCCCGCTGGTTGTTGCGCTCAAAGGGCAAACCCAGGGTTCCAACGTTGATGATTTGGGGATTTTGGGGATTGATGACGATAGAAGTAATGATGCGGGTTTCGCTTAAACCGAGGTTTTGCCAGGTACGCCCGCCATCGGTAGTTTTGTACAAACCATCGCCGAGAAAAGGATAAGCGGTAACATTGGGATCGCCAGTACCAACGTAAACAATTTCTGGATTTTTTGGATCAATTGCGATGACACCGATGGCCAAAAAACGCTGATCCTCCATCAAGGGTAGCCAGTTTTGGCCACCATCGATGGTTTTATACAATCCGCCAGCAGAGTACCCAGCGTAGATGATTTTTTCATCCTTGGGATGAACGGCAATGGTATTAACCCTTGCACCTACATTATTAGGGCCGCAGATAACCCAAGGCTGGTTAAATCCGGGAGGAATGGAGCGCAACCAGTTTTCGCGTTGCGCCATTTCCAGCGCTTGTTCGTATGCAGCAAGTGGGAATTTGGTCTCCGGATAGTTTCTTTGTAAAAAAAAATCTTCGTTGGGTACCCCTTCCGGTTCGTTTTCTTCAACTAAAGGACGGAAAGGGGTCGTTGTTTTTTGACAAGCGAAACTAGACAAGATCAATACCAAGAAGCCAATGGATAAAAGCAATCTAGGCTTAGGAAGTATAAGCAAATTATTGAAACCCGGGGCCGAGATTGGCTTTACCTCCAAAATTGATCGTCTCATGTTGTGTTTATTCTCAGGGATTACAACTGCATTATCCTCAATGATTGGCAAAAAACTCCTTGAGGCCATCGGCGTCCTGGGGTTTCATGCGACCACTTAGGATCAAACGGACTTCGCGTCTTCGAGGGGCAGAATCAAAACGTTGTTGTTCAATGTCAGTTAAAGGTATAACGGGAGAAACCGGAATGGGTTCACCTTTAACATCATCGAGCGCTACAAAAGTATAGTAAGCGTGGTTGCAGCGGCGGGCATTTTGTCCTTTGATGTTGGAAGCAAAAACCTCCACATAAATTTCAATTGAAGTAGTAAAAGCCCTACTTACTGTTGCTTCGAAGGTAACGACATCGCCCAATTTGATGGGACGCTGAAAGGAAACGTGATCTACCGAGGCGGTTACCACTTGCGCTTCACAATGTTTGCCAGCACAAATGCTGGTGATGACGTCCATCCAACGCAATAAGTTTCCGCCCATCAGATTACCCATCGGGTTGGTATCGTTGGGCATCACCATTTCAGTCATGATGGAGCGGGAATCGGCAACTTTTTTTGGCTCAAGGGATCTTTCCATGGATTTAGCGAATCATCACGCCTTTTTTCCCTAAATAAGGGATGGTGGTAAAATTTTCACGAGAAATACTGCCTTGGACAAACACGTATTTTTTATCGTACATGTAATTGTCAAAAGAAAAACTCACCCAGTATTCATTGGTGATGTCAAATAATTTAGTTTGAATGGGTTCGATTAATACCGCAGAAGTAGGTTCGATGGCTTCAAAAAAATGCCGTAAAATCGAAGTTTTAACTACATCGCCATTTAGTTCACCATACCCTTTTGAATTCACCAAAACATTGGAAATAGCCACATCTTTTTCATTAATGAGGTAAGCATTCCACAACTCATCATCGTCACCAGGTACCACGGCGATGGCGATGTTCTCCACTTTAAGAATCGGTATGTCTTTTTTCATGCATTCTGTTTGGTCTCCGCGGTCGCATATTCAAAAGCAAACAAGTCGGCAAAATGGGTTTTTACCCTTTCTTTCACCTCTTCCATGTTCAGTGGTCGTCCTAGTTCTTGTGCCAAGGAGGTCACTTCTTTGTCGTTGTCTTTAATACCGCAAGGGATGATGTTCTCAAAATGATCCAATTGGGTATTTACATTGAAGGCAAAGCCATGCAAGGTGACCCAACGACTTAAATGTACGCCAATGGCGCAAATTTTTTTCACAACGGAGCTTTGCTCAGTTTCTAGCCAAACCCCAGTATATTTTTC
>JBBRGN010000363.1:0-3944 GCA_038240665.1 Chitinophagales bacterium
CTAAGCCCAAAAGCGCGATAAAGGTAACCGCTACGATTCCTGTACTAAGGAATGCGCCGATCGTGAATAGAATTCCTAGAATCGCAGATATTCTTAAACCGGTCTCTTGTGCCAGGTATTTAGGAATCATAAAGATCCAGAAAATATAACCCGCCAGCATCGACAGTAAAGTAAAGGTGGTAAAAAATCGTGTTTGATCCAGTTTGAAACCAAGGTTGCGCCCATAGGTACCAATGACATCTCCGGCCATAACCTCTACTCCTACATATACGAACAAACACAAAACCCCCAATACCAAATTGGAATGTTGAAAAATGCTTTTTTTACCGCCTACAATGGTTTTGCTGTCTGCGTCTTCACCATCCGTCTTGATTTCAGGAAGCGGCGAAAGACGGATCATCAAGGCTACAGCCACCAGGATCACCGCCATGATGGTATAAGGGAGCACCACACGTTGCGCCAATTCATCCAGAATTTCGGCTTTCAGTATGGCGCTTTCCGCTTTTTGATAACTTTCTTCTAAAGCTGTCGCATTTTTGAGCACAATAGCGCCTAAGATGATGGGGCTCAATGCGCCAGCTACTTTATTGCAAATCCCCATAATGCTGATGCGCTGAGCGGCACTTTCAATCGGCCCGATAACGCTGATGTAGGGGTTGGACGCCGTTTGTAACAGTGCCAAACCAGCACCTTGTACAAACAAACCAGTTAGAAACAATCCAAAAGTGCGGGATTGGGCAGCGGGAATAAAGATAATCGAACCTACGGCCATGACCAACAGCCCTAAAGCCATGCCATTTTTGAAACCAGTACGCTTCAAAATACTAGATGAGGGCAAGGCCAGGAAAAAATAAGCCATGTAAAAGGCAAAAGTGACAAAAAAGGCTTGGGTATCGGTTTTGAGTTCGCAAGCAAGCTTTAAAAAAGGAATAAGGGTTCCATTCAGCCAGGTTACAAAACCAAAAACAAAAAACAAGACTCCAATCAAAAATATCGAAGTAAAATAACTGCTGTCTTTAGCAGTCGCATTAGTAGTCGTATTCATATCTATTCGTCAAAAGGTTTATAAATGGTTTTTCCGTTTGTGGCGAGTTAAGGTAGGGAAAAAACGAGATTGGCGAAATTTTTTTTGGTAAGATCTACTTTTTTTTAAAAAATAAGCACGCTCAATGCTGGCAATACCGTGACGAAAATCACTATTCCTATCTGACTCCGGTCATCATGAGCTGGTTCTACGGCTTACTAACTTGCACCAAAATGGACAAGTTATGACGGTAATCATCCTACTTATTCTAATCAGTTTAATCATTGCGCTGGGCTTTTTGGCCGCCTTCCTCTGGGCGGTGCGAAGTGGTCAGTACGAAGATGATTATACACCTGCTATCCGAATACTACTTGATGACAATAAACAAAACGAAAACGAACATTAAACTTTGGCATGATGGCGCAAATAGAAAAATTTACTTACGACAATGCTTCGGTACGCAACTTTGCGGTTGCAACCATGTTATGGGGCGTTGTCGGTATGTTGGTAGGACTCATTGCTGCTTTGGAGCTGATTTTTCCAGATTTAAACTTTGATTTGCCATTTATTACTTATGGCCGAATCCGTCCTCTTCACACCAATGCGGTGATTTTTGCCTTTATCGGTAATGGTATTTTTACTGGCGTGTACTATTCACTGCAACGTTTGTTAAAAACACCCATGTTTAGCAAAACGCTGAGTGCTATTCACTTCTGGGGTTGGCAACTAATCATTGTCTCTGCTGCGCTTACCCTACCTTTGGGGATTACCAGTTCCAAAGAATATGCGGAACTAGAGTGGCCGATTGACTTGGCCATTGCTGTGGTTTGGGTAGTTTTTGGTATCAACATGTTTGGAACCATTCTCAAGCGACGTGAAAATCACCTTTACGTAGCCATCTGGTTTTACATCGCCACCTGGATTACGGTAACCGTATTGCACATCGGCAACAATTTGGCGATCCCTGTTTCCGCGACCAAAAGCTACGGTTTGTTTGCCGGGGTACAAGATGCTTTGGTGCAATGGTGGTATGGTCACAATGCGGTAGCTTTTTTCTTGACCACGCCTTATTTGGGCTTGATGTACTACTTTCTTCCCAAAGCGGCAAATCGTCCGGTGTATTCTTATCGCTTGTCGATTATCCACTTCTGGGCTTTGATCTTTATTTACATCTGGGCAGGGCCGCACCACTTGTTGTATACCTCCTTGCCCGACTGGGCTCAATCACTAGGTACGGTCTTCTCGATCATGTTGATTGCGCCATCCTGGGGGGGTATGCTCAATGGATTGCTTACCCTACGTGGCGCTTGGGATCGAGTTCGTCAAGATCCTGTTCTTAAATTCATGGTAGTAGCGATCACTGCTTACGGTATGGCTACTTTTGAAGGCCCTATGCTGTCGTTAAAGTCCGTCAACGCCATCAGCCATTTTACCGACTGGACCATTGCGCACGTACATATTGGCGCCTTGGGATGGAATGGTTTTTTTACCTTTGGTATGTTGTATTGGTTGTTTCCCAAACTATACCGAACCAATCTCTATTCTACCCGTTTGGCCAACGCGCACTTCTGGATTGGCACCCTTGGCATCTTGTTTTATGCCATTCCACTGTATTGGGCAGGTTGGACCCAGAGCTTGATGTGGAAAGAATTTACGCCAGATGGCTTTCTGAAATACAGCAACTTTTTGGAAACGGTTACCGAAATTCTCCCCATGTACCGGTTGCGCGCTGTGGGCGGTTCACTTTACTTTGTCGGTATCCTAGTAATGGTGTACAACTTGGTTAAGACGGTACGTGCTGGTTCTTTTGAAAGCGAAGAACCAGCTGAAGCTCCGGCACGTGAAAAGATATACAAACCACATGCTGGCGAACACTGGCACCGCTGGATTGAACGCCGTCCCATCCAAATGTTGATTGCCAGTGCCATCCTGATTTTGATTGGCGGTGTGGTGGAGGTTTTTCCAATGGTGATGATAGAATCCAATATTCCACGCATTGCATCGGTAAAGCCGTATACCCCTTTGGAATTACATGGTCGCGATTTATACATCCGTGAAGGTTGTGTGGGTTGCCACTCTCAAATGATTCGTCCATTTCGCTCAGAAACGGAAAGGTATGGCGATTACTCTAAATCTGGCGAATTCATCTACGACCGCCCATTTTTGTGGGGATCAAAACGTACGGGTCCAGATTTGCATCGCGAAGGAGGCAAGTACCCCGATAGTTGGCACTTCAACCATATGTTGGATCCTACTACCATGTCACCAGGATCGATCATGCCTCGCTATCCGTGGTTTATCCGTGATGAGATGAGTTTGGGAACACTACCACAAAAAATTAAAGTGTTGCGCACCCTAGGCACGCCCTATCCAGCGGGTTACGAAGACCAAGCGACTGCTGATTTGCAAGTACAAGCCTCTGGAATTGCGGATCGCTTAATTGCGGACGGTATTGAAATTCCTAAAAAGGAGCTTCAGAAAAAAGAGATCGTGGCGCTGATCGCTTACTTACAGCGCTTGGGTACAGATATCAAACCTAAAGCGGGTAAATGAGCAGGTTGGATAGTTTTGAAGCACTAAAAAACGATAAACCATGTATAAATATATTCTTGAAGGAGCAGGCAACATCAATTGGATGGCCATCTCGGCCCTGATTACCTTTTTTACAGTATTTGTTTTAGGCGCAATACTGGCATTTCGAAGCGATCCTTCTTTTATCAAAAAAATGGCCAATCTGCCATTTGACGACAACGTATTTCCCAACGCTGAAATCGAAAATCGCCATGAAAAATAAATCCTTATACCTAGCGACAGCGCTATTGCTATCCGCTACTGCTGCGACGGCGCAGGCTGCTGCACCAGTAGTGCAAGCAGACAACAACTTTTACCTGCGCCTTTTTTCGTATGGTTTGGCTGGTTT
>JBBRGN010000364.1:0-3924 GCA_038240665.1 Chitinophagales bacterium
CTGACAACAACTTTCACAACAATGGCATTGAGGAAGTTCCAAATCTAACCGCATTTAAAGATTTGGGTCGTGGCGCTTTTTCAGGCAACCTTTCCGATAATGGTCGATTTAGAGCGCCAACTTTGCGTAATATTGAACTTACCGCGCCATATATGCACGATGGGCGTTTCCGTACTTTGGAAGAAGTATTGGATAGTTACAGCAAAGGAGGACATGGCGTACCCAACGAAGATCCCAATATTCGCAAATTTACCCTTAAGGATCAGGATAAAAAAGACCTGATTAGCTTTTTAAAAATGCTAACTGATACTAGTTTTGTTAAAAATGCTGCTTTTTCAAACCCTTTTAAACGGTAAACCGAATCTTTTTTTCATTTTTTTTCTCACAAAGGCTAAAAAAAAACTACTGAAATTTCACAATCATTCAAAAAGTAAAAAAGTAAAAAAATTGATTTACAGGTTATTAGAAAATTTTTTATTTAAAAATTGATAAATTTATTTTTCACAATGCCCTGATTTTGTTTTTGCTCCCCCTGGGTATTCTCCCCATATTTGTAAGGTCAAACGAAGATATCTGGTGAAAGAGCCAGAACACAAAATTTGGATAACACATGGGATCATTAATTTGCGAAAGGTAAGTCAGGATATCGTCAAATAGCCTGACTTACTTGCAAGTTACTCCCTCCTTCTTCAGAAAGTGATTTTCACGCAACATATAGCCCTTTCAATAGGGATTTAAAGATTTTAAAGTTCATGGGATTATATTAAGCAGTAAGTCGTACAATCTTGTGCGACTTACTTTTTTTTTTAGGCAAAATCGAACGAGTTGCCGCCTTGTGTTGTTAAATGTCAAAACACACCATAATAAACCCCTAAAATAAAAGTTATATGAGCAATGATTTAAGATGATCGATTAACGATCAACAAGCTTGAATCCAAACCCCGCAGTTAAAAAAAAGTATATTCATGGGATTATAATTTGTTAGTAGTTGGTCGTGCCACTTTTTGGTGCGACTTTTTTTTTGTCCCTACCGCATCCATTCTTACTGCCCCTCCAGTCGATTTCTTAGCATCAGCCAAATAATTCCGTAAAAATCAAATTGACATCAAAAAAGTTATATTTTAACCCATAAACCATCTTTTTTTGGCAAAAATGAGCGTTTAGAGGTAAATATGAACCTATGTTCATATGTTTTTATCATTAAAAAAGTGATAAAATTATTACTAAAAATTGGTTCTCACCTATATTGGTCATATACTTGTGGTAGATTTTCAAACCCAAGCAATTCATGAGTTACGAATTTGACTTCTCACACGTAAGCGAGGCTGATAAAAAAGACATCTTGGAACTCCAAGAGCGCATCAAATCTTTTCAAACCGGAAAAGAAGATGAAGATCGTTTTCGTCTATACCGCCTAACTCGAGGCGTATACGGTCAGCGCCAAACAGGCGTGCAAATGTTCCGTACCAAAATACCTTATGGTAAACTGACTGCTCAACAGCTAGAGCGGATCGCTGACGTATCAGATCGCTATGCAACTGGAAATTTGCACATCACTACACGTCAAAACATCCAATTGCACTACGTTAAGTTGGCCAATTCGCCTGCTGTTTGGAACGAACTATCGGCAGTAAGCGTAACGGGGCGGGAAGCTTGCGGCAACACGGTGCGTAATTTTACGGCCTCTCCCCATGCGGGCATAGACCCGCGCGAGCCGTTTGATGTTTCTCCTTACGCCGAAGCTGCCTTTCAATATTTTTTGCGCAACCCCATCTGTCAGGACATGGGGCGGAAAATAAAAGTCGCTTTCTCTTCCAGCGAGCAAGACTCTGCGTTTACTTATTTTCATGATTTTGGTTTCATCCCGCGCGTGAAAATCGTGGATGGCCAAGAAGTACGCGGGTTTAAAGTACTGGTAGCTGGCGGTTTGGGCGCGGTGGCAATGTTTGGTCATACGGTTGATGAGTTCATGGCTGAAGATCAAATCATTCCTTTTATGGAAGCGGGTTTGCGGGTTTTTGATCGACATGGAGAGCGGGAAAAAAGGATGAAAGCGCGGATGAAGTTTTTGGTGCAAAAACTTGGGATCGAAGGATTTCTTGAATTGGTGCATCAGGAATGGAAAGCATTGAAGAACAAGAGCATTGTTGTTGACCGCAATTTGGTGGTAGAAGAAGCATCCGTATTGTCCAACTTGCCTATTCCAACCGTCGAACCCATTGACCCTGAAAAGTACGATGTATGGTTCAAAACCAACGTGTACGCCCAGAAACAGGAAGGTTTTTACGCTATTCAGGTACGTGTTCCGCTTGGAGATCTTAAATCAGACCAAGCACGTGATTTGGCGCAATTGGTTCGCCAATATGCTGCTGATGATATCCGATTGACCATCAATCAAGGGTTTTTATTGAAATTTGTACGTCTCGAGGCACTGCCCTTGTGGTTTAATGCGCTTACGGCTCTAGGTTTGGCTTTACCCGGTTTTGATTCAACTGCTGATATCACCGCTTGCCCAGGTACCGATACCTGCGCGCTGGGCGTGACCAACAGTACCGCTTTGGCTACTGTGTTGGAAGAACTGATCCGCACCGAGTACGCCGAGATGATTAGCGAGCAATATTTCAAAATTAAAATCAGCGGCTGCATGAATGCTTGTGGTCAGCATATGGCTGCTAACATCGGACTTCATGGTAGTTCGCTTAAACATGGCGAACTCGTAATTCCATCCATGCAAGTGGTTTTGGGTGGAGGCGTTGCGCCTGATGGCCGCGGATTCCTTGCCGATAAGGTCATCAAATTGCCTTCCAAACGGATACCGCAAGCGGTACGCAATATCTTGGATGATTTTGCAGAAAATGCCAACGAAGACGAGTACTACAATGATTATTTCTTGCGTCAAGGAGTTCGTTATTTTTACACTTTATTGAAGCCTTTGGCTGACCTAAAAGGGATCACCGAAGAAGAATATTTTGACTGGGGGCAGGAATCCATCTACCGCCAAGAGATTGGGGTAGGAGAGTGTGCCGCAGTGATGCTGGATATGGTGGGTGCCATCCTTAAGGACGCTCATGACAAAATCGCCGCTGGCAAGGCTAATTTGACTGCTGGCGCCTTTGCCGATAGTATTTACAACAGCTATACGGCATTTGTAGTCGGTGCTAAGGCCTTATTGCTAAGCAAAGACATTAAGTGCAATACCCAAAGTGGCATTTTGGACGATTTCCAAAAAAACTTTGTAGCTACTAGCGAATACCAAGAGGTAAAAGATTTTCCTGCTCAGGCACTGCAAATGAACCAGTTTGAGCCAGAGCTCAATTTTGCCACCGATTACTTAGCACAGGCCGAGACTTTTGTGAAAAACATCACTGCCATTCGCGAATCACAACTTGCGGTTGCTAAAGGAGTGGACAAGCTCGTTATCGGCGCTTACTACAAAGCTTAATTGTCATGAAATCAATCAATACGCCAAAAATCACCTTGGTTGGGGCCGGTCCTGGCGATCCTGAATTGCTTACCATCAAAGGATGGAAAGCACTACAGCGCGCCGATGTGGTGCTTTACGATGCTTTGGCCGGACCGGAAGTTTTGGAATTGGCTTCTCCACATGCACTTAAGGTCAATGTAGGTAAACGTGCTGGCAACCACCGGGCTTCGCAAGAAGAAATTAACCGCATGTTGGTAGCCTATGCCCTGACGCATGGACAGGTGGTGCGGCTTAAAGGCGGCGATCCATTTGTTTTTGGTCGTGGACATGAAGAAATTGCCTATGCTGCCGGTTTTGGAATCGCTACCGAAGTTATTCCCGGGATTTCTTCTTGTATTTCAGTACCTGGCTTACAAGGGGTTCCGGTTACTTGTCGGGGCGTGAGCGAAAGTTTTTGGGTACTTACTGGCGCTACGCAAACTGGCGATCTTTCCGACGAT
>JBBRGN010000365.1:0-3923 GCA_038240665.1 Chitinophagales bacterium
GCAAAAAATTCCAGCTCATTGCCAACCGGGGTTCTAGCGCCAGCTTATCCGAGATTCCCAAGTACTGTCCGTGCAGACCGCCATTAATGGTCCATTTCGGACCCAGCTTCCATTGTCCTTGTGAAAAAGCTTGCCACAAACCAATGTTACCGTGAAAGTCGCGCAGTGTCAACCAATCGGGTAAACCATCTTCATTCACGTCTGGCCGATTTTCGCGATCCAAAACCCGACTGTTGACCCCAAAAACTTGTCCTAAAACTCCGGCACGCAAGGTAAAACGCGCATTGAATTTGCGGTTGTAATAAGAAGAAATCGACGCCGTGTTGGTAAAGTCATCTACATCCGTTACTGGCTGACGCGTAGTAGTATTGGTTCCAATAAATTGGTCTTTATCGTAGCGGTTACCGGAACTAGAGAAAGAAACCACGGTGCGTACATAGGCATTTTTGCTCAACACCAAGTTGTGCCGCATACCTACAATACCCAAACTGGAGCGGGCATAAGCATCTTCGTTGGGGTTGGCAAAAAGGTCGTTGGCATCTACTTTATTGCCTAAGAAATCAATTTTACTGGTTCCAGCAATGCCAAAAAACGAGAATTTCCCCAATTTGGAATTGCCCAAATCAATTTTAAAGGACAGGTCGCGGTAATTGGGAATTGAATTTGTACCTGTTGGAATCCCTACTGCATTGGCCAATTGGACAAAAGAATTGCGAAAGCTCACCAAATAGGAGCCATTGTGTTTTTTGTTCAGCGGCCCTTCTGCCATAAATTCCAAACCACTAAATGCTGCCAATTGGAACGTGTACTCGTGGTGGTCTTTGTTTCCACTGCGGAAGCCTACGTCAAACACCCCCGAAAGCGCGTTGCCGTATTCTGCTGGAAAAGCGGAAGTCATAAAATCAGAGTTGCGCAGCAGATTGGGGTTTAGAGCACTCACCGGACCGCCCGTGGTGCCTAAAGTAGAAAAGTGATTGGGATTGGGAATCGGAATGCCTTCCAAACGCCACAACAAGCCCGTGGGCGCGTTGCCACGGATGACGATGTCATTGCGGGAGTCATTGGCAGCAGCTACACCAGCAAAGTTACCAGCCAAGCGGGCTACATCATTACGCCCACCAGAATAACGGTTCACTTCTTCTAGGTTAAAGGAACGCGCGCTCACCGCAGCCATATCATTGTTGGCCTTATCTTTTTCAACTGCAGCGGATACGACAACCTCTTTGATCTGCACCACCGATTCCTCTAGTGAGATATCCAATACCACTTCCTTACCTGCGTCTATCAGGACATTGGGCAATGTAAGGGCGTTGTAACCCAGGTAGCTGATGCGGAAAGCTCGCCTACCGATCGGCACTTTTGCCAGCACATATTTACCATTTTCATCGGTTACTGCCCCCCAAACTGGGTCTGATTGAAGCAATTCGATCGTTACTCCAATTAATGGTTGTTCCGATTGTTTATCAATGATCACACCCTTTACCGTTTGAGTGTTTTGAGCATATAGCAACTGCGTCCCAGTAACCAACAGCATAAAAATTAGGATTCTAGTAATGGTTTTCATAATAACAGTGTGGTGGTGAAAAAATAGCTTTAAAATTTCGGTGCTTCTTTGCCCCATTTATCACAAAAATGGAGGGGAAATCTCCAAAAAACCAGCGAATTATGCTGAATCCACTCCCTTATCTTGCTGAATTGTTGCTTTTCCTTGCTGAACTGTAAATCCTTAGTTTGTTGAAAATCTCAGCTGCTCTCTTTTTAACTTTAAAAAATTTGACCTAAACCAAAAAACTACTAACTTTGAATTTCAAAGCACTTTAAAAATGACGCAACAACATCGACAACATTTAGAAACCTTGCAAGAGATCCGTTCCATCATGGAGCGATCTTCGCGATTCATATCGCTTAGCGGTTTAAGCGGCTTAAGCGCAGGTGTTTTTGCCTTGGCGGGAGCAGCCGTAGCCGGGGCATATCTAGGGCGTTGGCCCTTCGGGCAGGATGATTATTATCCGTTCAAGCTGGCGGAACTGCATCGTTGGGGACTGGAAGCCTGGCAATTTTTTTTAATCGATGCCATTGTCGTTTTTGTTGGAGCTTTAGGAAGTGCCGTTTTTTTTACCACGCGCAAAGCCCGTTTGAAAGGTCAAAAAATTTGGGATCCTCTGGTGCAGCGCCTATTGATCAACTTGGCCATTCCATTAATGAGCGGATTTGTTTTTATCCTGGGACTGATTTACCATGGATCGGTGGGGCTTGTGGCACCAGCTGCCTTGATTTTTTATGGACTTGCACTGGTACATGCTAGTAAATACACCCTCAACGATATCCGTTACTTAGGCGCGGCCGAAATTGTGCTGGGTTTGGTTGCTACTTTCTTTTTGGGCTACGGACTCCTGTGCTGGGCGCTGGGATTTGGCGTACTCCATATTGGTTATGGATGGTACATGTACCGCAAATACGAGCTAAAAGCTCCCAATTAGACATACGCTATGAAGGACATCATTGCGGAACTTAACAAAGCTTTTGATCACCGGGTAAGACTGGGCATCATGTCCATTCTGTTGGTCAACGATTGGATGGAGTTCAATGCATTTAAGGCTTTGCTGGAGGTTACCGACGGTAATCTGGCGAGTCACATCAAATCCTTGGAAAAGGAGGAATACATTGAAGTAAAAAAACAGTTTGTGGGAAAAAAGCCAAACACTACTTATCGGGTAACCGAAAAAGGGCGAAAGTCTTTTGAAGCCCACTTGGATGCGCTCGAAAAACTCTTGAACATACGCCCCTAGGAAGATTCAATTATGAAAAACACTTTGCTGCTCAATCTTGCCGTCGCAGTTGGCGTCGTACTATATTTACTCTGTTTTTGGTCAACTACCAATCGACTACCAGTGCTGTTGTTCAGCGCTGTTTTAACTGCGATCATGCTGGTTTTACATCCTGAAAGTTGGGATCGACCTTTGGTGCGTTTGCTTACTTTTGGAATAGTCCTGACCTCTTTCAGCATAGCGCTTCAGCTTCCTACTTGGGTAAAAATGGTTCATTTTGCTTTATTGGTGGTATTGCTTTGCTTTACTGAGGGGCGCGAATTGCGCTTTTTAGGCATTGCGCTTTGGTTGCTGGTACGGATTCCAATCGGATTCCTCAAAAGTATTTTTAGAATGGAGCGTGCTTCGGGGTTGTTTTAAATAAGTAATGGGGATTTAAATTGTCTCCTTACTTAGTAGGGACTATTTAGGAATGAATTCCCAAACAGTCCCTTTCAGCTTAGACCCAGTTCAAGACCCCTTCGACCAACTAAAGGGAATCTCAAACTGGTTTTCAATTACTACTCTGATTAGAAGCAGTAATCATTGGCTTCGATTAGGGTCGAGGCTATCTTACGACGCAAAGTTTTTACATTTTGCGCGGGATACTTAGTAAAGCGTTTCAAACCCATCAACATGGTACGCAGCAAATCGCCTTCGGCAAAAGAAGCCAAAGCATCGGTACCTGCTTGAGCAATCCGAGAAGAAGCATCGTGAATGAACACCTTAAGGATCGCATCGTATACTTCTTGGCCAATGGCTTTTTGCATACCCGCTAGTTTCTCTACGCGCAACAACAAGGATTCCGCCAACAATACGTCAGCTAGCATATCGGCTACGTTCATCAATATTTCTTGCTCGTCTTTTAGGTTGAGCTTGCCTTCCATTTGTAATTTCGCAGCTGCTCCGGCAGTCATCAATACCGCTTTTTTGAAGTCTTTCACTGCTTTTTTCTCTTCGCCATAAGCACCTTCAGGGTGCTCTAGGGATGGCATGCTTGCCAATTCCTTTTGCACCTCCCAAGCTGGGCCAACAATATCCAAAGCTCCCTTCATGGCACGCTTCAGCAACATATCGATGGTCAATAAACGATTGATTTCATTGGTTCCTTCGTAA
>JBBRGN010000366.1:0-3867 GCA_038240665.1 Chitinophagales bacterium
AAATCACCGCGTGAGCAAATACGCAAAGGGTACGAGTTGGCTATCGGTCATGGTATCGCCGACAACAAATTGGCGGTTTTGGAAAAATTGTACGGACAAGCCTTGAAAAGCGCTGGAGCACCAGATAGCAAAAAGAAAGTAGCCGATCCCGCTCAAAATGCTTTGACGGTGGTAGCTAATGCAATTTTGAATTTGGATGAGTTTTTGTGTAAGAGTTGAGCCTTTTTTCAATGATGAATGGGCAGAGAATGAAAGCTTTGGAGTTGGGAGATTTGCTTTTTTATAAAAGTATTTGAAGACTTGATTATGCAAAACGGAAGACGTTTGACCTTATCCGAGGAAGCCACCCGGGCAGCCTTGGAACTGAATACCCGGCGCTTGTTCATCAAACAATGCGCGATGGGATTGGGCGGTGCTGCTTTGGGCGGTTTGCTGGGCAGCTGTATGCGCCCGGGCGAACCGCAAAGTTCGCTTTCCACCTTATTCAATCCGGAAAATCCATTGGCGGCGCGGGCACCCCAGTTTGCTGGAAGAGCCAAAGCGGTGATACATTTGCACATGGCCGGAGCGCCTTCGCAATTGGAACTATTTGATTTCAAACCCGCGCTACATAAACTAGATGGACAAGATTGTCCGGCATCGCTGTTGGAAGGCAAACAATTTGCCTTTATCCGCGGCGTACCCAAGATGATGGGACCGCAAGCAAAATTTGCGCAACATGGGGAATCGGGCGCTTGGGTTTCCGAATTTTTGCCGCATCTATCGACAGTAGCGGATGAGATCTCCTTTCTCAAGGCGGTCAATACCGACCAGTTCAACCATGCGCCAGCACAGTTGCTGATGCACACTGGCACGCCGCGCATTGGCCGCCCCAGCATGGGCGCTTGGGTGACCTATGGCTTGGGATCAGAAAACAGCAATTTGCCTGGTTTTGTGGTATTGACCTCTGGCGGCGCTAACCCCGATGCCGGAAAAACCCTTTGGGGCAGCGGTTTTTTACCTTCTGTTTATCAGGGTGTGCAATGTCGCTCCAAAGGCGATCCGGTACTTTACTTAGGCAATCCGGATGGGATGAGCCGCGATCTTCGCAAATCTTCGGTCGATGCCATCAACGACATCAACCGCCTTACCCACGATGAATTCAATGATCCTGAGGTGCTCTCGCGCATTTCGCAGTATGAAATGGCTTACCGCATGCAAGTCTCGGTACCCGAAGTGATGAACATCGACGATGAACCGGCCTATATCCATGAGCTGTACGGTACCAAACCTGGAGAAGCTCATTTTGCCAACAATGTCCTTTTAGCACGCAAACTCGTAGAAAAAGGCGTCCGTTATGTCCAGCTTTTTGACTGGGGCTGGGACAGTCATGGTACCGATAGCAACCTCGCCATCGACATCGGTTTCATCAACAAGTGCCGGAACATGGACAAAGCAGTAACCGCGCTATTGCTCGACCTCAAACAACGTGGCTTGTTGGAAGAAACGTTGGTGGTATGGGGAGGAGAATTTGGTCGCACGCCGATGCAAGAAAACCGCAACGGAGTAAAAATGCCTTTCAAAGGTCGTGACCACCATGCCGATGCCTTCACCATGTGGATGGCTGGCGGAGGCATCAAACGCGGGCATACCCACGGCGAAACCGACGAGATTGGTTATTACCCAGTGAGCGGCAAGGTATCGGTGTATGATGTGCAAGCCACCATTTTGAACCAACTGGGTTTCAATCACGAGCAGTTTACTTTTCCATTTCAAGGCCGCAATTTCCGACTCACCGATGTACACGGTCAGGTGATTCGAGAAGTAGTGGCGTAACCATCAACACCTATGTCTCTATCCCGTAGAAAATTCATCACCTCTACTGCCCAATATGCCGGTGGCGCAGCAATATTGCCAGCTTTGGATGCTTTGGATTTGCAAGCATTTAATTTTTCACCTGCTCCCGGGTATTCCCTGCACATTTACGCTACCAGCTGGGGTTTTGAAGGTAGTTTGGATCTTTTTTGCCAAAAATCCAAAGCAGCTGGTTATGATGGCATCGAAGTATGGTGCCCAGGCAGCAAAGAAGGTCGAGATGAATTATTGGTAGTGACCAAAAAACATGGATTGTCTTTTGGTCTGCTGGTAGGCGGCGGCAACTCCGATCCCGCAAAACATTTTACCGAATTCAAGACATCGCTGGCAGAAGCCGTTAAACTCCAACCCGTCTACATCAACTGTCACTCGGGTCGCGATTTTTTCAGTTTGGAACAAAATCGGCCTTTTATCGAACTGACCACGCAATCGACGGCAGCTACCGGAGTTCCCATCTATCATGAGACTCACCGGGCGCGCATCCTTTTTGCCGCGCACATCAGCAAACAATACCTGGAAACCTTTCCTGCGCTTCGCCTGACCCTCGACATCTCGCATTGGTGCAACGTGCACCACTCTTTTTTAGAGGATCAAAAAGAAACTGTGGAATTGGCTTTAACCCGTACCGATCACATCCATGCTCGGGTGGGGCACGACCAAGGTCCGCAGGTCAACGATCCTCGCGCGCCGGAGTGGGCCAATGCACTCAAAGCCCATTTTGCTTGGTGGGATACGGTGGTCAAATACAAATCTACCCAAGGCAAACCGCTAACAATGTTGGCTGAATTTGGCCCGCCTTCCTACATGCCTACGGTGCCATACACCCAGATGCCTCTGGCCAACCAATGGGAGATCAACGCGCACATGATGAAGCTGTGGCGGGAACGGTATGCGAAGTAAGGAATGAATCTATTTTTACAGAACCAGACGATCAACGGATTTTGAACCATGATCTACGCAACGATATTTGAATTTTTGGGGCATTTTCACCCTTTGTTGGTGCATTTGCCCATTGGAATCCTGCTTTTAGGGATTGGATTTGACCTATTGTCGACCCGCTCGCGTTTTGAATACCTGCAACCCGTGTTGCCGGTCATTTATGGCCTGGGCACCCTATCGGCTTGGCTTTCCTGCGGATCGGGTTACCTTTTGTCGCTCGAAGGCGACTATGCCTGGAACGCCTTACAGCAACACCAATGGGCGGGGATTGTCACTGCTTGTTTGGCTACGGTTACTTGGTTTTTAGCGGCTAGATCCATTGGGGCAAGTCAGTTCGTGAAAGGCCGCCGCATGGCAGGCGGCGTATTATTCTTAGGCATTTCGATCAGCGGTCATTTGGGTGGATCGCTCACCCACGGCGAGAACTATCTTTTTGAAACGGCCAGTCCCAAAAAAGCGATGCTTGCCGTTCCCATTGGTAATGTGCAGGAAGCGCCAGTTTATGCCGCCATTATAGCGCCTATTTTTGCCAATAAATGCGAAAGTTGCCATGGCGCTGGCAAACAGAAGGGCAAGCTCCGCATGGATGGTCTGGAATACCTGGGTAAGGGTGGAAAAAGCAAAAAACCTTTATTCCTCAGCCCTGCTCATGCTGACGAAGGTATTTTGATCAAGCGGATTTCCCTACCCAACGAGGAAGACCTCCACATGCCGCCCAAACAAAAACCTCAACTCAATACCGATGAAAAGGCTTTATTGGCTTGGTGGATCAAGGATGGCGCTTCCTTTGAGAAAAAAGTAAAAGACCTGCCGCAAACCGATGACATCAAAAAAATATTGGATCGGCTACAAAATGCTGGTAAAACCCAAGAAGCGACGGCTGCGGCCGATCCTTTTGCCGGAATCGATGCGCCAGCACCAGATCAAGCCGCCATCCAAGCTTTAAATGCCAAAAAGATTTTGGTGTTACCGGTAAGTCAAGGTTCGCATTTGTTGGATGCCAATTTTGTCAACGCTGGAAAAATAACGCCCGCGCTGCTGCAATTACTGGAGCCTGTCCGCCAACAACTGGTA
>JBBRGN010000367.1:0-3781 GCA_038240665.1 Chitinophagales bacterium
AGCATAATAACCGCAGTTGTTCCGGCAGCATCGTCGTTGGCACCGTTGTAGATGGAATCGCTTTTTACCGCTTTTCCTATACCCAGGTGATCATAATGGCCAGAAAAGATGACGATCTCGTTTGGTTTCTTTTTACCTGGAATCATCGCGGTTACATTGGCCAATTTTTTGGCGTTGCTGATGTCATGTTTGGCGGTGATGGCGTAATTGGTTGGCGCGGTAGGACTCAAGATAAAGACCACCGTTTTGCTGTTCTGCATCAGGTTGCGTTTAAAATTGTTCAAAGCACCAAACCGCTTGGTATAGGAAGTATCCACCCGAACGAGGTAGTTTTTTCGAGCTGATACCAGATTATAAGCTACTTCAAAAATATTTTCCCCCGGTGGAATAAAAGCTAGTTCGTACCCAGAAGCTTGTGTAATGCTGAACTCAGCCTCAGTAGTAACTACAATAACATTTTTAGGATCCAATACTTGTCCATCTAGGGTGGCGGCGACGCTAATTAATTTAGGCTGTAACATCAAAAATTCTTGACGGTAAGTAGTTAGTCCGTTAAGGGTTTTTAGGCCGATGTTTTTGAATTCAGCAGCAATAAAATCGGCAGCTTTCTCCAGACCTGGCGTGTAGACTTTTCGCCCCTGCATGTCATCTGCCGAAAGGGTCTTTTCGATCCTTTCTACTTCTTGCGCGTTGATGATTTCGTCAATGGATTGGGTCATGGCTAGCGTACTTGCGCTACAGAAGAGTAAGCTTAATAGTGTTTTTTTCATGTCGGATTTTTTCTCAATGTAGAAAAAAACACCAAAAGCTATCTTTTCCTGCCCAAATAAAAAAAATGGCGCAAAGAAACCAGTCCGTTCTTCGCGCCATTTTTTATTCAAAAGATGAATCCATCAAAAAAAATTTCAGAATGGTTCAATTATTTATCGTTGATTATTTCTCCATAATCTCCTTTGTACCCTTGGCTTTCAAGGCCATATTGACTTTTGGCAATTCAGCACTAACGAGCGCATTCAGTTGATCCAAATAGGTGGTCAACTCTTTGCTCAACTCCTCAAAAACCTGATAAGCACCATCGGTAGGCTTGGCGTCGCCCGTTTCGAGGCTGCGTTGTAAAGCCGCCAAACGGTTATTGAGTTTGATCGGAAAGTTCAATGGATCTTGCTCTGAACGGTTGCGTACTTGGTAGAGGTTTTCTTCAATGGGTACCATTTTTTCCATTAAAGGTTTGGCGGTAGCAGTAAACGCTGCATCATCCTTACTGGCAGTTTCCAACTGTTTGCGGATGGCGCGGATGCGGATAACGCCCTCGTTAGCTTGACTGAATTTGTCGCGTATTTTCAGTGCCAAATCAAACTGTTGTTGAAGATCGGCAGCCGTTACGCCTTTCCAGTTTGGATTCATCTTGATGGTAAAAGGGTAAGTTTGGGTATAGCTGCCAGCGGTCAATTTCACTTGATAGCCTCCCAATGGCGCGCGAGGACCGCTTCTTACCTGAGCACCCCAAATGATGATGCCATCAAAAATGGTAGCTGGCGCGTAACGCAAATCCCAAGAAAAGGTATTCAAACCGGCATTAACCGTAGGCGGCGACATGCCCCGACCGCCGTAATAATCTTCGTCGTCGTCACCTGCTTCAGCTTTGCCTTTTGCGGCTTTTTTACCAGTAAATGCTTTGATTAAAGTCCCTTTGGTATCCAAGATTTCGATCTTCACTGAATCCAAAGGTTCTTTGAGATAATATTGAATAGCAGCATTGTAAACACCACGGATGGCGTCACTGGGTTGGAACAAAATGACGTTTTGTTTTGCCGATTCTGGTGTAATTTGCCGCAAGGGGCCAATATCGTCCATGATCCAAAAACCACGGCCATGACTACCCAATACGACATCATCGTTTTTAACTACCAAATCGCGGATAGGGGTATCCGGCAAATTCAGTTGGAGCGATTGCCAGCTGTCGCCATCATTAAAGGAAATGTATACGCCATGCTCGGTGGCTAAAAAAAGCAGACCGGGTTTTACTGGATCTTCACGCACGGCACGGGCAAAGTGGCCATCGGCAATACCGGTCACTATTTTTGTCCAAGTTTTGCCATAATCTTTGGTGCGCCAAACGTAGGGCTGGCGATCATCCACTTGGTAACGGTTGGCGCAGATGTAGGCACAACCAGGAGTATGGCGAGATTCGTCAATGATTTCTACACGCGAAAATTTCGGCAAATCTTTGGGCGTGATGTCTGTCCAGGTTTTACCGCCGTTACGCGTTATGTTGATTTTGCCATCATCTGATCCTGCCCAAATGGTATTCACATCGTGATAAGAAGGCGCTAGGGCAAAAACGGTGGCATAAATCTCTGGCCCGTTCATGTCCTTGGTGATGATCCCGCCGCTCAATCCAAGCGTTTCGGGATCAGCATAGGTCAAATCAGGGCTGATTTTTTCCCAACTTTGACCATCATTGACCGTTTTCCACACGTGTTGCGAACATGTGTACATAACTTTGTTTTCAACCGGTGAAAACATAATCGGGAAAGTCCATTGCCAACGTTCTGGTAAAGCACTGGAAGGCTCGCCCGAGAAAAAACGCGGGTAAACTTGGATGTCGCGGTATTGGCCACTGCTGCGGTTATAGCGCGTCAACAGCGCACCCTGACTACCAGCATAAAAAACATCTGGATCGGTAGGGTGTTGAGTAATCCAACCACTTTCTCCACCCCCAACTTGGTAGGACCAGCCATGACCAGGGTTATTGGTCAACTTAAAGTTCCAGCCTTCGCTAGGGACGGCAATGGTGGTATTGTCCTGTTGAGCTCCGGCTACGTGATAGGGCACATCGCTGGTGGTCATCACGTGATAGACCTGGGTGGTGACATAATCTTGTTCAGTCCAAGTTTTACCGCCATTGGTTGAGACCGCACCGCCGCCATCATTGGAGGTAATCATCCGCAGGGGATTGTTGGGATCGATCCAGAGGTCGTGGTTGTCGCCGTGAGGCGGGTTGATCTCAATATCAAAATTTTTACCGCCATCCGTTGATTTGTAGAAATTTACGTTGAGACAATAAACGACGTCTTTGTCAAAAGGATCGGCATAAATCCGCGAGTAGTAAAAAGCGCGTTGGCGCAGTTTGCGTTCTTCGTTGGTACGTTTCCAAGTCCAGCCGCCATCATCGGAGCGGTAAACGCCACCATCATTGGATTCTACGATGGCGTACAATCTATTCGGGTCTACGGGAGAAACGGTGATCCCGATCTTACCCAGTGGCTCGGCGGGCATTCCGGGATTTTTGGTCAGTTCAATCCAGTTGTCGCCGCCGTCAACCGATTTGAACAATTTACATCCTGGACCTCCGCCCCACATTTTCCATGCTTTGCGGTAAACTTGCCAAGTAGTGGCATAGATTACTTTCGGATTCACGCGGTCAATAACCAGGTCAGCTGCGCCGGTTTGGGCATTGATGTACAAGACTTTTTTCCAAGTATTGCCGCCGTCAAGCGAGCGAAAAACGCCGCGTTCTTCATTGTCGCCATAAGGGTGACCAAGAGCTGCGACATAGACAATATCGGGGTTGGTAGGGTGAACCCGAATGCGGGCGATGGCTTGGGTTTCTTTCAAACCAAGGTGTCGCCAGGATTTTCCAGCATCCATGGATTTGTACACCCCATCGCCTTGGGTGATGCTTCCGCGCAACTGCGTTTCCCCCATACCGATGTACACAACATCCGGATTGGTTTCCGCAACGGCCACCGCACCAACGGAGGAACTGGTTAATTGTCCA
>JBBRGN010000368.1:0-3775 GCA_038240665.1 Chitinophagales bacterium
AGGCGCTTTTCCGCTAGAAACGATGCTCCGCGTCAAGCCCTTGTCTTCCATAATGGCCGACACAATCTTAAAGGAATTATCTTTTTCAATTTGCAATTCCACCGGCCCTTTGATGATGGGTCGGTCTTTAGGATTTAGGACTTCGCGGTAAATAGCGATGCTTTTCGCATTTTTTCCATAATAAACCCTGCGGGTACTTTGCCCAAAAAGGGCTTCTAGCTTTCGTTGGGCATCCGCTAATTGCTCCCCAGTGAGCCCCCATTCCATTAAAAAGTGCATGATGGCTCCCTGAACACCGCCAGCATCAGCCTTTTGGTCAGTAGTATATTTCAAAAATAAAAATTCCGGTACGCCGTCGGGGCGGGAAGCCAAGCGTAGGTTGACGGGGAGGTAATAATATTCTGTTGGTTTTCCTTCCGCGCCGTACAGCACCAAATTGGTACCATCGCTAAGCACCAAGTCAACTTTGTTTTCGTAATCCAGCAATTGTGCTTGTACAAGGGTATTTATCCCCAACATAAAAAAGAAAAAAGCCATCCAGTTTAAAAGTTTCATTTCCTATTTTTTGAAGGCATTTAAAATAGCCAAACAAGAACTCATTCGGCGATGCAATGCTGATTGGCTTAATAGTGTTGGCGCTACGGCAGGTTGATTGACTCAAAAACATTCTTTTTCTGATCTCAATCACTAGCCAGCCCTCAACTCTATTTTTTTTCAGCGATATCAATGATTTTCCGAAACTTATCCAGCACTTGCTGATCTTTAGACACGGCGCCGGTTTCGTCGACACTGATCAATACTTTAGCTGCTTCTAGCCCCATTTTGATCCAGTTTTGATCTTTGTTGCGGATTTGTTTGGGGATGGTCGCGTACATATAATCCGTATTGATTTTGGCATCCCATTCCGTAGCAATCGGACCAAGGTCTTTATCATGAAACACGAGGCGGTAGGCATATCCTTGGGTATTCCGATCCATGAAAATCATTTTTTCCGCAAAAGCTTCCGTACCACTAGCATTGATCCCGATATTGGATTCTATCTCTTTGCCAAACTTCTTGTAACGCAATTGTAGGGTAACATTTTTAATTCCATTTCCCTTCATATCGGCTAAATCGGATTCAAAGCGGATGGTACGCGGCGCAATCGGCGGCGCTAGGCTGAGACCTTGCCAAGATCCTTTTTTCCAGGTGGTATCATTTGGCGGAAAAACCAACCCTCCGCGGAGGCTCCATTGTACTTTATATTCGTAAAGTTCAGGGTTGGCATCTTGAGCTTTGGAATAAGTCACAGTATAGCGGTTCCCTTCTTTTTCCAAAAATTTGCGGTCGAAGGTGACATCCTGTTGAAAATCGTAGGCACCTTCTCCATCCCGTTTTTTGCGGATGTTGACGGTAACGTAATTGACCTCTTTGCCCAGCATTTCCTCCGCTTCAATATCGAGGATCACGTTGATGTCGCGGTACTGAAAAAAAGGATCGCTTAGGTTAACCAGTCCTACACATTTTGGATTGTCTTTATTTTGGTCATACCAAGAAGCAAAATTTTCCGTCAATTGATGACTCCGCTTAACAGCCATCGAATAACTGAGGTCAAATATTTGTACCTTTTTTTGTTTCACTACTTCGCGCACTTCCCGCTTGAATACATACGAATCGCCCTGTTTGATATCCGGAATGGCTTCTTTTTCTTTCAAGCTAGGTTCTCGAGCTGCGTTGCCATCTTTTTCCGTGAAACTATTGAGAAAATGCTGAAAAAATGCCTCCCGAATTTTATCCACCCGCTCGTCTGATACGTTTTCTTCAAACCGCAGGGTAACCACTTTATTTTCTTCCAATTTGCGGTAGAATTGGCGCAGTTCATCATAAGAATAATGCTCTTCGCTCCCTGAACCAAACCAGCCTATAAGGGCGCCAATGGGCCCGCCAAACATGGCTCCAACCACGGTGTTCCCAACTTTTTTACCATAATTGGTATCCGTATTTTTGGAAAAAGAAGCCGAATCCTTCTGGGCAAGACTGTCAATTTTGCTCCAGTCTTCTTTGATGTAACCCTTTGCAGCCGGCACCCGAATTTGGTAATTGAAAGAAAGATTAAGACTCAAATCTGAGATGGAACGACTTTTTTCAAGCGTAGCCGCAAAAATCTGCGCGCCCTGTTTATCAAGCATGGCTGCTACGGCAATTTTGCTACCGGGTAGCGTTGGTGCCTTTCCATTGAAAACCAAGCTGCGTGTAAGATCTTTAGAACCCAAGGTGGCCGAAATCACCCTAACCGAGTTATCGCCATCAGATTCTACATCGGCGGCTCCTTTGAGAATACCACCATTGTAGCGACTCTTTAAGATCCCGCTGAGCTCCGTTTCTTGTGCTTTGGTGAGGCCATATTCCATGAGCAAGTGCAACAAAGCACCTTGAGTTACCCCATTTGCATTTTTTTCATCAGAAGTAAATTTCAAAAAAAGAAACTCGGGCGTACCATCTTGTTTGCGCGACAAACGGAGGTTGCACGGTAAATAGTAGTAATTGTTCGTCTTTACATCAGAAAGAGAGCTTGCTTGACCGTAAAGCGTAACCTTAGTCTGGTCTTTTAAAGTAACGGTCAACTTGTTCTCACTGTCTAAAATTTGGGCAAACAAAACACTCCAAGTTGTTCCTAACAAAAAGCAGCTGATTGTCAATAGTATTCTCATCATCAAAAGAAGTTTGTAACTAAAGAAATCTGGATTCGTCAGTTGAATTATTTAGGTAAAATGAGGCAAGACGGGCATTTTGCGCCAGCCTGAAAAATTAATTTTAGAGGTAAGTGCAGTTGGCACATCTCCTGTCCGTTCGGGAATAAAAAAGGCATTTCGACAAAAACGCCTTCTACTTTTTCGGGGTGTAGAATATACTGCTCGATGATTGAAGCATCATCCGCTGAGAAACGAAAAGAAGTGGCTGATTTCCCCCCTGATTCGGTAGGTATATTCCCGCCGCTACTTATGGAGCGCTGAAGCAACGCTATCAATTCGGAGTTTTTTCCTTGAAACTGGTACTTTAAAGGTACATCGGCGGTCACAACGCCCATTAATACGGCACTGCTATCCACTTGGGAGATTAGAAAACTCCTGACGTATTTTTCTTCATTTTTAGACAATCCCCAGGTCAGGAGCCAATGTAGGATACCCCCATCTATTTTTGTAGAACCTTCATTCTTCCAAGCCATGAACATAAACTCGGGAGAAACATCTTCCTTGGGCGATATCCGAAGGCCAGTAGGTAAGTAATAATATTCCTTGGCTTGTTGTAGGGTTGGAAAAAGCGTGACCTGTACCTTACTAGGAAGAATACAAACCAATTTACCAGCAGGGTTTATTGCTTGTGCTGGACAAGAGACGCTACTTCTCAATAAATAGAAAAGTGCTAGAATAGCAAAAAGGTTAGTCTTGCTGTACATAGGTGCTAAAAAGGGATATTTCTAGGTGTTAGAAGGCAGTCATCCGTGCACAGTAGTGGCTTGCTCTGGGTTGGCAAGCAAGGTCATTCAAATCGGTAATTGGGTAATCAGTTGAAGTTCGTGTAAAAGTTCACTTTTGTAGTTCTTTAAACTGCTAAGCAATGCAATATAGTATTTTTTGGTCTTTCATTTTCTACAAAATCAGCTCAACAGCATACCGAATTGCCAAAAAAGCGAGGGTACCGCCCGTAGTAGGTTTCCACTACCGGCGGTTTTCCCTCCTTAAAAGGGGAACTGTACACACACATTAAGGTTTTAGGTATTTTTAGCTTGTTCTGT
>JBBRGN010000369.1:0-3766 GCA_038240665.1 Chitinophagales bacterium
CTCAAGGGTCGCGTGCTCTTTGACACTAAATGGCTATAAAGATAGAATCCCTTGAGGATTCTTATTTGGATAGCTATATCGGAGTAAATTGGACTCTGAAGGAGTCCAATGTCTCTAGAAAAGGGTAGATCTATTGATAACGCCCCTGAAGAGATCGTATGAGCTATTCTTTTTATATGTTGAATTATATTGCAATATATGAATACGCAAAAAAGATAGCATCATTCACTAAATCATCAAAAGGAAAGAAAATCCCCTTATTTTTTCTATTTTGTACATGAATGTCTTTCTTCCGAACCAACTTCTTACCAAATGATACCATCATGAGCCCAACTTCAATGCAGCGTTTTTTTGTATCATCTTTTTTTAGCCTGGCGTTATTGAACCTCGTCCAAGCCCAAATCAAACTTAATCCTATTTCCGGCGCAGATGGCCAATGGCAATCTGTAACGATCGATAATGAAGCCGTGTTCCGCTCAACGGGTACAACGGGCAACTATGCGCCCTATCTCTATCTCTACACGGATACCGAAGTGCGTAACCGTACCGTATACGTGGAGCTTAAATACAAAGACATTGGTTATGGCCAACTGGGGATTGATTACAACGGCCTTTCCAGCCTTTACACGAATGCTGTTAACGGGCGTCAAAATTTCTTATTGGATGGCAAGGGTACACGTACTGCGGTTTTCCAACTGGTAGCTGCAGATTTTAAAAATGGCCAGAACTTGGGTGCTGATCTACGCATCTATTCTCCCATAACCATTCAAAAACACTTGATATCCGCTACTTTGTATTTCGAACCCACCCCCTTGTGGAAGGAATTTGATGAAAACTGGAATGGCCTTTATACTGGTCGTAAATACACTGGGAAGGATGTAGTAGACGCTACTACGTTGAATGGCAAGATCATCTGCGGATATCAGGGTTGGTTTCGTGCCGCTGGAGATTTAGTTAATCAAGGATGGGTACATTATTTTAGAAACCAAACTTTCGCTAACCCGACCGTAGATATGTGGCCGGATATGACCGAATACACTGCCGACGAAAAATATCCGGTGCCGGGCTGGGCACTCAAAGACGGTACCAGAGCAACGTTGTTCAGCAGCGCCAACAAACGGACGGTGCTTAGACATTTTCAGTGGATGCAAGCTTATGGGATTGATGGGGTTGCGGTACAACGATTTGTAGGGGGGCTCCAAGCCAATAACCCCAAGGAATACAACCGAATCCCAGCCTACGCCCGCGAAGCAGCCAACCGCACAGGGCGAACTTTTTACCTTATGTATGACCAATCAGGAGTAACTGGTCCTGATTTGGTAGCCAAAATAAGCAGCGACTGGAAATACATGGTGGATAGCATGAAAATCACCAAAGACAACCGTTATTTGTACCACCAAGGCAAACCTGTGGTGTCTATGTTTGGATTTTATCCGGAGCGATTTAGCAGTGATTTGGCACATCAGGTATTGGATATTTTTACCCAAAAAGGCTACGAAGCTTTCGTCATCGGTTCGGGAGAAATATTTTGGCACGACGCCAACCCACCAGGATGGACACCCAGTTGGTTGTCTGTTTACCAAAGGATGGGCGCCTATACGCCTTGGAATGTAGGGCATTACGATAGCCCCGACAAAAATACGGCCAATGCTGCGACGCTAAGATGGAGTGACGACAAATCTATATTGGCCAAAGCGGGATCGATCTATATGCCTTTGGTATTTCCAGGTTTTGGATGGGAAAATCTGATGCAATTAAAGCCAGGCACTTCCTATGTCCCCCGGCGCAAAGGCGAGCTATTATGGAATCAGATTGTAGCAGCCAAACAACTTGGTGCCAGCGCTGTATATGTAGCCATGTTTGATGAAATTGATGAAAGTACCGCCATTTTTAAAAATACCAATAATATCCCTGTCAACAATTACTTCGCTACATATGAAGATTTGCCTGCTGATTTTTATCTACTGATGACGGGCTTGGCAACGTCTATTATCGCGGGGAAACAACCATTACCGAAAATCATGCCCAATTTTGCGGCGCTAAGTCAACCGCCTATACCGGATGTCATCCGGCCAGTTTATCTCGAAACCATCGGAGTAAATGTAAAAATGACCTGGTCAGAAGTAATTCACCCTACCGGGATAAAAAACTATCAATTGGAATTGGATGGAAATCTCATTGCTAACCCAGTGCTGGCAAGCTATGCAGCTACCTTACCCAATGGCATTCATACCTTGCGCGTAAGGGCTATCAATGGATTGAACAATACGGGAGGCTGGTCAGAACCGCAGATTTTTACGGTATCCGATAAAGTTACTGCTGTTCATGATCGTTTGGAGAGCTTGCCGGTATCGGTTCGGTGTTACCCCAATCCATTTCAACAACAAACGATTATACAGATTAAAAATACCAAACAGCTCAAATTGGATGTAGAAGTATTAGACATCAATGGGCGGGTAGTACGAAGGTTGGCTAATGCCAATTCAGCTGAAGATCTTCAGCTGACCTGGGATGCTTCTGCGGATAATGGGCAAGCATTACCAACTGGAATGTATCTTTGTCGCATCAGATCGGAACAAGCTTTTTTGCTTCAAAAGCTGATTCGAATCAATTGAAAAAACAGCAAAACTGGTTTGGGCGTTTGCCGGTTTTGTTTTTTACTCTTCGGCTTATCCCGTTACTTAACTTTTTTACTTGACCCCTTTTATTGAAGATCCTCGATCACCGCTATAAAATAAAACTTCTCAATTTTGTCTTTTCGGATTTTGATGTTAATTTCCCAAACCAATATCGGTGAAAACCCATTTTACCTTGCCCTACCATGCGCCATTGCCAATCATTTTACCGCTTTTTTGCCCTGCTGCTGTCTGCTTTGGTTTTTAGCTGTCAACCAGCAGAAAAAAACCTCGGCCAACCGATTAAAACCCACGCCGATCTTGTCCAGTTTTTTAAAGATTGGCGGGTTTTTCAAGCGCCAAAAATGATCGATGGCGTTCCCGATTATGCGGTAGCGGCCATGCAGCAGCAATACCAGGAATTGGGCAATTGGCAAAAACGTTTGCAAGCGGCCGATACCACGGGTTGGACGGTTCCGGAACAAGTGGACTGGTACCTCATCTGGGCGGAGATGAACGGTTTGGATTTTGACCACCGCGTATTGAAACCTTGGGAACGCGACCCGGCCTTTTATGTCTGGTTTTTTACCGAACCCTCCGACGTGCCTGATCGCGAAGGCCCTAACGTATATGGCTGCGTGGAATTGCCAAAGTACTCGCAACCATTGTCTGACCAAGATGCTGCGGAGATAGCTACCCGTTTGCGTAAGGCCAAATTGCTCTACATTGAAGCCCCAAAAAACCTCACCGGTAAAGCGCGCGACCTCTGGGTGCTGGGCACGCGGAGCATCAAGGAACAAAGTAAAGAACTGGCTGCTTTTGCTGAAAGTATAAAAACCGAACATGCTGATCTTGCCGCCGCCGCCTTGGAAGCACGCGACGCTTCGGATGCATTTGCTGGCTGGCTAGCAAGTCAAGCAAAAACCAAGACTGAAGTTTCCGGTATTGGCAAAGACAACTACGATTGGTATGTAAAAAACGTCCACTTAATGCCCTATAATTGGGACGAAGAAGTACAGCTGCTACAGCGAGAACTCACGCGCTCGCACAGCGCGCTGCGCCTATACGAAGTGCGTCACCGCAACCTGCCTAAGCTCCAAAGAGTGGACAACGAAACGGATTTCAATCGCCTGGTCAATGAAGCGGTGAGT
>JBBRGN010000370.1:0-3682 GCA_038240665.1 Chitinophagales bacterium
CGTGGATGAAGCCCACGCTACCGGCGTTTTTGGACAGGAGGGTCGAGGTTTGGTAGCGGAATTAGGCTTGGAAAAAGCCATTTGGGCAAGAATCTATACTTTTGGAAAAGCACTAGGAAGTCACGGGGCAGTGATTGTAGGCGCGAACTATTTAAGGGATTACCTAGTTAACTTCTCTAAACCATTTATTTATACTACGGCTTTGCCAAGTAGTCATTTCGCGGGGGTTTGGAAGGCTTATGAAATGATGCATTTACAGCCCTTGACGGAGGGTCTTCAAGAACGGATCCGATTTTTTTTGGAACAGCTGTCAATGCGTCTTCGCCCATTATTTATTCCGAGTCGTAGTGCTATTCAGTGCCTGTTGTTGCCGGGTAATGCCACGGTAAAAGCTGCGGCACAACAACTTCAGGATACTGGATATGCAGTGTTGCCTATTTTGCACCCAACAGCACCTTTAGGGCAAGAGCGACTGAGAATTTGTTTGCATACTTATAATACCGACGACGAAATTAAGGGATTGCTGAGTACCTTGGAGAAAATGCTAACTTACAAAAATACGGACACATGAAGGGCAATGGATATTTTTTAACCGGGATAGGTACGGATGTAGGCAAAACATTGGTAGCCGCCACTTTGGTTGAAGCCATGCAAGCCGATTATTGGAAACCCATCCAATCAGGGGATCTAGAGCATACCGATACCATGAAAGTAAAGGATTTGGTACTCAATAAACGTTCCGTGTTTTACCCCGAGCGGCATATGCTTAGCGCTCCTTTGTCGCCCCATGCCGCTGCCGCGGTAGACGGCGTACGCATTAGGCTATCCGATTTTTCATTACCGGCTACTGAAAATACTTTAATCGTAGAAGGCGCTGGCGGATTGATGGTTCCGCTCAATGATTATGATACGATTATTGATCTCATCGAGCGTTTGCGTTTACCGGTGATTTTGGTTTCAAAACATTACTTGGGCAGCATCAATCATACCCTGTTGAGCATCGAAGCCCTCAAAAAACGCAACCTCCCCATTGCTGGCTTGATCTTTAACGGCGATGCCAACCCGGCTTCCGAGGAAGCCATTGAAAAAATAGGTCGCATAGCAGCTTGGTTTAGAATCCCGGTTTTTCCGGAAATAAATGCTGCCGTAGTGGCCGCTTATGCCAAAACCATCCAACCTACCTTAGCTACTTTTTTATTCAAGATCAACAATGCTTATGAATTGGATTGAACGCGATCGGGCTGTAATTTGGCACCCTTATACGCAAATGAAAACCGCTGATACGCCTTTGGCCATTTTAAAAGGGGAAGGCGCCCTGCTGCTGGCTGAAGATGGGCGAGTCATCATTGATGCGGTGGCTTCGTGGTGGACCAACATTCATGGACATGGCCATCCTTATATGGCAAAAAAAATTGCCGAGCAAGCGCTACAATTGGAACACGTCATCTTTGCTGGCTTTACCCATCCTGCGGCGATCGAATTGGCTGAACGCTTATTACCGCTTTTGCCCTCGGCGATATCCAAAGTTTTTTTCTCGGATAATGGTTCCACCGCCGTGGAGATCGCCATCAAAATGGCCATCCAATCTTTTTACAATCGAGGCATTCCGCGCCGACAAATCATCGCTTTTGAGGATGCTTTTCACGGTGAAACCTTTGGTGCAATGTCGATCAGCGGCGATCTGTCCCTCAACAATCCTTACAAACCCTTTTTGTTTGACGTCAAACGCATTCCTTCTCCCTTGCCAGGTAGAGAAGCGGAGAGTCTACGCGCTTTACGCCAGCATCTAGCCGCCGGAGACGTAGCCGCTTTTATTTTTGAACCCTTGATCATGGGAGCGGGCGGCATGTTGATGTACGAGCCGGGAATTTTGGACGAGTTGATGTTGGAATGCAAAAAAAATGAGGTGCTGTGTATCGCAGACGAGGTCATGACCGGGTTTGGTCGCACTGGTCAACTTTTTGCTTGTGATCACCTCCAGCAACAACCAGATTTAATGGCTTTGTCCAAGGGTTTGACCGGTGGAATGCTGCCCATGGGACTGACCGTTTGTACCGAGGCTGTCTATGAATCGTTTTTGAGTACCGACAAACACAAAGCACTTTTTCATGGCCATTCCTTTACTGGAAACCCAATGGGTTGTGCGGCCGCCCTGGCAAGCTTGGATTTGCTTTTGACCGAAGCTTCTAAGGCCGATCGGATGCGCATTGCGGCCGCGCATGAGCGATTTCGGGGCCAAATCATTGGCCACCCAAGCCTGATGAACGTACGCCAACAAGGGACGATTTTGGCCATGGATTTTGTAAACAATGGCAAAACCGGCTACTTCAACGACCTGCGTGATCGGCTCTACCGATTCTTTTTGGACAAGGGCGTTTTATTGCGTCCATTGGGCAATGTGATCTATATTTTGCCGCCTTATTGCATTACCGATGCGCAATTGGAAACGGTATACACCGCCATTTTAGAAGCTTTAGAGGTTTTTGCGCTCAAAAAAGCGGAAGAAATACATGGATAAAAAACGCCTTGGCATCAGCGGTTGGGGGAGTATTTCAGCAGCTGGAGCCAAAATTGCGGATCGTTTACGTCACTATGCTTCGGCACAGCACCTTTTGGGTCGGGTAGATTCGGGGGATTGGGCAGGAAAAGTCACGCCAGACATCGAGGAGGCAATCCTTACCTTGCGCCAATCCGATCGATCTTTAGCGCCCATTGACCGTACTGCACTGTTGTCGATCTTGGCTGCCAAAGCAGCATGTGAACAGGCCAATTGGTATACACCGATGGACATGGGCATCCAGATTGGTTCTTCGCGCGGAGCGACTGAACTGTGGGAAAATTTTCATCAGCATTTCCTGGAAGATTCCAATACCGGCTTGTCTCCGCTTTCATCACCGCTGACTACGCTAGGCAACATCGCCAGTTGGACGGCCTATTACCTCAAATCAGGAAATCCCTTGATCAGCCATTCCATCACTTGCAGTACCGCCTTACATGCTTTATTAAATGCCGTGGTCTGGTTGGAAAGCGGTCGCATTACTCGGTTTTTAGTAGGTGGTGCAGAAGCGCCCATCACCCCTTTTTCGATCGCTCAAATGATGGCGTTGCGTTTGTATGCCCGCCCGGACGAACTAGAATACCCCTGTCAGGCGATGCAATTGACCAAAAAAAACAATACCATGATTCTGGGGGAAGGAGCGGCTTGTTTTTGTATTGAAATGGATCCCCTTCAGCCACTTGCCTGGATCGCTGGCATCGGCTACGGTACCGAATGGGGCGGAAGCGCAGCAGGAATTTCGTTTGACGGCGAAGGCATTCAATTTGCCATGCGCATGGCTTTGCAAGAAGCTGATCTAGAGACCGTCGACGCCATTGTCACCCATTCGCCAGGTACCCAGCGGGGGGATTTGGCGGAGTGGCGCGCCATCGACGCCGTGTTTGGCGGCAGTATTCCTTTGCTGACCAACAACAAATGGAAAATTGGACATACGCTCGGCGCTTCTGGTGGCTTAAGCTTGGATCTAGCGCTGTTGATGCTCCAAGAAGGCGTATTTTTTCCGGTACCCTATTTTTTGCAAAGAAAACAGGCCGAAAAAATCACCTCGGTTATGGTTAATGCCATGGGTTTTGGCGGAAATGCCATTTCCGTGATTGTTACTGGAGCTTAAGTGCTTTTGTAAGG
>JBBRGN010000371.1:0-3678 GCA_038240665.1 Chitinophagales bacterium
ACCCAATCGTTATTGATCAAAAATGGAGATACGCTATAGGCAATATTTACCATCATTGCATTTAAAAGAACAGCCAAGCCAAACCCAAGGATCGTAAACCAAATGTACCGTTGTCGAGCAAAGAAAGCAGGATACAAGTAAAAAATAATAAAATAAGTATAAAAGATAATAGTCAGGTCATTGAAAGCAATGACAAAGGTCACCTGTAATGCGCTGATGTCCACCTGTAGATGGGAAAGCTGATTTAATCTTTCAATGGTTCCTGGTAAGAACCAAATGGAACGAAACTCCCCGGGCAAGGTAGCAGCAAAATACACCAGCCAAAAGGCCGCATGCCATTTCCAGCGGCGATTGAATATCCGAAGGAGAATATTGACTTGGTTTGAAGTGGTCGCCATTTTTATTTTGTTCCGATTACTCAGATCTTGAATGTTTCAACTATTTTACTTGCACAAAAAACATTTTTTTCTTGCATTTTCACGCTTAAACGGACGAAAACGCTATTAATCAGGACTGATTCGGGTATTTACATTTCCAATCTACATTGGCAAGCCCATCCCTAATAGCTTCCTTTCTATCCCGTTTTTAGCCGGTTGGTCATTTTTTCTTTTCCTCCAACGTCAAAAGGGCTTTGTTTGTGGGATAATAACCAAAATACACTGGCGGAATGAGGGTAAATCCTTCTTTTCTACATCTAAAGAATGATTCGACAACGTCAATTGATTTTTTTTCACCCGATCATATTCATAACCTAAACCATTTTTCTAAATGAAGATAAGAATAATCACCGCGACTGTTATTTTATTGAATTTGTGCTTGTTTGTAATTGCCTGTCAATACGATTCCGCCAAGCCCAGCGAGGAAGTGATTGACGCGAATGCCGCCACCTACGATTTGATTCAAAAACACATTTTTGACAAATCCTGCGCCACTTCGGACTGTCATGCCGCTGCCAGCGACGCCAGCTTCAAACAACACGGCCTGGTATTGTCCACAGGAAATGCCTGGGTAAACCTGGTGGGCGTTTTGGCCAAAAACCCTGATGCGCGCGCAGAAGGACTTAAATTGGTAGACATTCAACATCCTGATTCTAGTTTTTTATTACACAAGCTGCACGGCGATACCGGGCATCACGGCGGTAAATTGTATGGCGCGATTATGCCTTTGGGCGCAGATCCATTAAGTGAAGGTCAAGTGGAATTCATCGAAGCTTGGATTGCCGCTGGAGCGCCAAAATCAGGCATTGTAGCCGATGTTAATCTTCTCAAAAACAACACGCCACAAAACGAAACTTGGGTAGCGCCGCCTTACTTGGCCAAACAATTGGGCTACCAAATGCGGATTCCTAAATTCCGCGTTGACCCCAACACCAACCGCGAGTTTTTCATTCGCCAGGACGTGGGCAATACCGAGCCGATCTACATCACTTCTTTTGAAACGTTTATGCGCCCGGGCAGCCACCACTTGTTGGTCTATGGATTCAAAGACAACAAGAATTTACCGGAAGTCGGACGCCTCCGCGACATTCGCTATTATGACAAAAGCGGTGCGCGCTACAGTAATATTTTTAGTCAAATGGCACTGTCACAGTATATTATGTTGTCGCCGGGTGGTACGAATTTCAAATACAACTTGCCTCCAGGTTATGGTCTGGAAATTGAGGCCAATGCCTCTTTTGACTTGAATGCCCATTATTTCAATCTCACCAACCAAACCCGTTATGGCGAGGTGGTGGTAAACATGTACACCAAACCGCGTAGCCAGATTCAAAAAGTGTGCAAACCGCTGGATCTGTACAATTTTGACATTGTAATTCCTGCCAAATCGCGCAAAATAGAACAAAAAGACTTCCTCTTTAAAAGCGACGTAGAGATTGTTTCCTTGACTTCACATGCCCATGCGCGCATGGAAAAATTTGAAATCCAGATTGTTGGCGGTGCTAGAAATGGTGAAACCGTATTGACGGAAACGGACTGGCAGCACCCCAAAGTAATTGACTTCGCTAAACCCATTCAATTGAAAAAAGGGGAAGGATTGCGCTCTGTCGTCACCTTCAACAATACCACCGACCGGGAACTCCGCTTTGGATTGACCACCGACGACGAGATGAACATTATTTTTGGTTATTACGTAAAAAAATAGTTTCATGAAGAATAGCATCGCAATCATCATTGCTTTTTTTGTTCTTGTCAACCTCCAAGCGCAGCAGGATAATAGCCGCTGGAATGCGTCATTGACTTTTGCCAACATGCGCTACCCTTTTCTCAACGTACGTGAAGATGGTGGAAAAGAACCTTTATTTGGCAATAAATTGTATCCCAGTTTTTCGCTAGCTGTAGAACGTGACTGGAACAAAAGCAATAAAAATCGTTGGTTCCAGACTTTGGAATTGCAATATTTCTCCTATCGCTATATTGATTATGGCGCTTCGCTGATCTCAGAGATTGGCTATGAACATCGTTTTTGGGATCGTTTGATTTTAGGTATGCGCCTGGGTATCGGCCGACAAATGGCCTGGAAAAACGATCAATACCAAGTCTACAACAATGGCGAATGGCAAACCAAAAATGCCCCTGGCCCCGCAAACGGTCGCTGGATGGTGCAACCCCGCATCAACTTGGGTTGGCAAATCACGCCACATTTGGATGGGTTGATCGGGCTTCGTGCGCAGGCGATAGCACCGTTTTACAAACCGCTGGATGTATCGCTGAACATCGCCGTCGCGGCAGAAGTTGGAGCAAGATGGCGATTTTAAAGCTTATTTGATAACCCGCCATTCCCCATCGCAAAGAGTGAAAAAACAATTAACTTTATGGGATAACAGAAGACATAACCGAAAAGAAAATCAATTATTTAGGCTTAGTAGCAGGCATGATTTCAGCAATTTCCAGTTTAAAGTGTACACGTACCTTTTCGGTTTGGAACTACAATCGAGAATCCCCATTTTTCAGGGTTTTTGATTGACTAACCTGACCATGCTGAGCGTTTAAAAATACGTGGATTGCTTATATACTCGGTGCGGGATGATCAGGTGATTTTTGTCTCTTTCTTTTTCACCCTGCCGCGTTGCAAATGCTCGCCGTAGCTTTGGCTACGTCTGCGCTTTGCGACTTGCAGGTCAAAAAAATAAATTCGCCAAAATTTCACCTGCCCTCCCCGCGCCGGTATACCGGAAATTGCTGCAGAATTTCACCTATTTCTCCATTTTTACTCAACTCAGCTCCCATTTGTTGCCAGTAACTGCTGTACCCTTATTGTAGACTTAATCTGCCAGAGTATTTTTTACTTTTACTCTTTCCTGCAAAAACAACTTGATAGTTTTCGATGTAACCCGGCACCGTCCAAATGGCTTCTTTAGAGTAATTTGTCACACTACTGGACATTTTTAAAAACACTGTTTTTTCGTCCTTTCAATGCCTTTAGGACAAACGTGATGAATTCGGCGAAATCGTAGCAAATAGTAGTCATAAAAGCGATACCTCTGCGAAAAATTGACTCTGCCGCCCATTGGGTCCCATTACTATACTGCTTAATGGGCATTCTTCCCTGATATTCCAACCCTTTGCGGATGGCTAAGATGTAAGCGGTTGCGACCAAGGTCAGCATGAGTTTGTTTTTGTCCTCATCCTTCAGATTGATGTCCTCCAAATGAAAGCCGTTTGATTTCAAATGCCGAAA
>JBBRGN010000372.1:0-3676 GCA_038240665.1 Chitinophagales bacterium
GGTTTGGCTGTCTTCTGGCAATATTTTGTACTCCAATTTTGCCCCCAATTGCATCATCCAGTGCATGATGACTTGATTGGCCATGTCCTTGGCACAAAAAACCAACTCGTCGATGTGATAGATTTTTGTCAAAACTTCCAACTGATCAAGAGATCCAAGATGTTGGAGAGAAAAAACGGCATTATTCAATTCAACCACGCCAATCAGGTTTTTCCGCACCCTGGCCTGGTTCAATAGATCCTGGGTACGCCGAATTTCCGGCGGAGAACCAATGATGAGCAGTCTTTTTTCAGTAGTATTGCTCAGGTCAAAATTACCTTCCTTGATGAAATGACGCAACAAACGCAGCGAAGGCAAAAGAGCCAAAGCCCAAAGGGTTCCCAATACGATGATGGCGCGCGAACTGCGGTACTCCAAATTGAGAAACCCGTAGACGGCAGCAATGGTCACTGTACCTGCCAATATGCCGCGAACCAGCTGCCCCACGCTACTGCGGGCATCGTAACCTCCGCTAAAAAAAAGCGCAATCAACCAGATGGACACATACAGCGGCGCATTGAAATACAAAAATACTGGCTGAAAATAATGAAGGTCATCGTAGCGGTAAAGCGCCCAAATGTTTTTCAAAAAAGCCAAACCGCCGTACAACAAAGCGGCATCGACCAGTGGCCAGTAGGCGTTTTTGAAAAAATTGGCGACCAGCGTCAACCCCGCACGAAAATAAATAGCTGCTTGCAACATGCGGATGAACCAAAAAGCTTGCTGCCCTTGAAAATGTTTGCGGGCGAAAAGGATCATGGCGTGATAAAAAGTGCGAACGTAGTTCAGTGAGCCTTTTTTGGTACTTTCTCCTTTATAGTGAATGATCGTGGTTTCAGGAAAATAGTAGTTTTTATAGCCCGCTAATTGGATGCGGTACGACAAGTCGATGTCTTCGCCATACATAAAAAACTGCTCGTCGAGCAAACCAATCTCATCCAAGACACTTTTGCGCATCAACATAAAGGCGCCCGAAAGCACATCAGCCTCGTGGGTCTGCTCTGCATCAAGGTATCCCAAATGATACCGGTTAAAGCGCTTTGATTTGGGAAAAAGCCGTGCCAAGCCAAAGGTTTTGGCAAAAGCTACAAAGGGGGAAGGAAACCCCCGCCGCGATTCAGGCAAAAAAACACCAGCACCATCGATCATTTTCACCCCTAAGCCGCCGGCCTCGGGGTGCGCTTCCATAAAATTCAACGTTTTTGAAAACGTATCCTCCCCTACTACCGTGTCTGGATTGAGCAACAAGATATACTTCCCTTTTGCTTGACGAATGGCCTGGTTGTTAGCCATCGAAAAACCGGGATTATTAGCATTCGCGATGAGCCTGACCTCAGGAAATTTTTCCTCCACCATCACAACCGAATCATCAGCTGATTGATTGTCTACTACCCAGACTTCCACATTCAAGCCCCGTTGGGCACGCCGAATGGAAAGCAAACACTGCTCCAAGAAGTATTTAACGTTGTAGTTGACCACCACCACGCTCAGTTGTACCGATCCGGAATCATCCATACTTACTCGCCTTCAGTTTTATAGGGTATACGTGCTACAATGGAGCGCCCAAGTGTAAGCTCGTCCGCATATTCCAACTCTCCGCCAAAAGATACACCCCGGGCGATGGTACTCACCTGAACCGGAAAGCCTTGCAGTTTTTTATACAGGTAAAAAATAGTGGTCTCCCCCTCGATCGTAGGGCTGATGGCCATGATGATTTCTCGTACTTCACCCGATTCCACTCGATTTACCAGCGAATCAATATTTAACTCTGCCGGCCCCTTGCCTTCTAATGGCGCTATGACGCCGCCCAAAACGTGGTACAAACCCCTGAATTGGCTGGTTTCTTCAATGGCCATCACATCGCGGATATTTTCCACCACGCAAACCACCGATCGATCGCGCCGAGGATCGCCACAAATGGTACATTCTTCAAAATCAGACAAGTTATGACAGCGAGTACAAGATTTAATGTTGCGGCGTAGCTTTACAATAGCGTCCGCAAATTGCTCACTGACCTCGATTTCTCGACCGATTAGGTGCAAAACAAGCCGTAAAGCCGTCTTTTTACCAATCCCTGGTAGAATGGCAAAAGCGTTGACGGCATCTTCAATAAGTTTGGATGAAAAGTTCATAGCACAAAATTAATCGCAAAAATTTAATCCCCACAAAATTGGTAGCCAATTGGTATTACTTTAAATTTGACCATCTTTACCAAAAGAGCCAATTGTGATTGTATATTCGCAAGCGAAAATTAACGTAATTTATACAGAGCGGAGCTAAGAACTTCGATCTGGGGTGTTAATAGGCTTTATAAGCAGTAAGTTACTCGGCTATAATGGGATTTTTTTAGGCTGCCTTTCGACTATTTTTAGTCCGTAGCACAATTACGTACTCAAAGATAAGCTTCAGTCAGATTAAAAATAGCTCCGTTTGGCGTCAAGTACTTCTGTCCATAAAGTCCAATAATAAAAAAAACTTTAAACGATAACACTATGGCTGAAGTCATTCGCATGCCCCGTATGAGCGATACAATGGAAGAAGGCAACATCATTGGTTGGCTTAAAAAAGAGGGCGACAAGATCGAACCAGGACAAACCCTGGCCGAAGTGGAAACTGATAAAGCTACCATGGAGCTTGACGCCTACGTGGAAGGCGTATTGCTACACATCGCCGTTAAAGAAGGCTCTGTGCCTATTGATGGCGTTATTGCTGTCATTGGCAAGCCTGGTGAAGATTGGCAAGCTGCAATTACCGGTGCTGCTGGTGGTAGCGTTGCTGCCGCTCCTGCTGCCGCTGCAACAACAGCTGCTCCTGCTGTTGCAGAAGCGGTTGCTGCACCTGCCGCCGCTGCCAGTGAAGACCAGCACGTAAAAGCTTCTCCATTGGCCAAAAGCATCGCCAAAGAATCAGGCGTTAACTTGTCGCAGATCCAAGGTTCTGGGGATCATGGTCGGATTGTACGGCGCGATATTGAAGCATTCCTGCAAACCGGACCAGTAGCGACGCCGGTTGCAACGCCTAATCCTGTAGCAACTAAGATGGAAACGCCGGTCAGCGCGCCGCTTAACATGGCCAGTGAAGGGGCTAACTTTGAAGACGTGCCTTTGAGCCAAATGCGCAAAGTCATTGCCCGCCGCTTAGGGGAAAGCATGTTTACTGCGCCGCATTTCTACCTCACTGTCGAGATGGACATGTCCAAAGCAATGCAATTACGTACGCAATTGAATGAGATTGCACCCGTAAAATTGTCTTTCAACGACTTGGTGATCAAAGCAGTAGCTGCTGCTTTGCGTTCTCATCCCAACATCAATTCATCTTGGTTGGGTGATAAAATTCGCATCAATCACGACATCAATATTGGCGTTGCCGTTGCCGTAGAAGATGGTTTGTTGGTACCCGTGGTTCGCCATGCAGATCGCAAATCCCTCTCCCAAGTCAACCAAGAAGTAAAGATTTTGGCCGGTAAAGCTAAAGAGCGCAAACTTCAACCAGATGAAATGTCGGGCAATACCTTTACCATTTCCAACTTGGGTATGTTTGGTATTGAAGAATTTACCGCTATCATCAATCCACCAGATGCCTGTATTATGGCAGTAGGTGGCATTATCGAAAAACCGGTCGTGAAAAACGGCGAAAT
>JBBRGN010000373.1:0-3606 GCA_038240665.1 Chitinophagales bacterium
TAGAACAGCGGCGCTTCCGTCACCAAAAAGGACATTGCAGAGCAAATAATCCTCGTTGTAAATGGTTTGGAAATGCAGCGTACAGAGCTCAGTACAGACGATCAACACCCGGGCATTGGGCAAACTGCGGCAAATGCCATCGGCTTGTTTGAGGGCAATGATGGCGGCATTACAACCCAGGAAATTGACACTGCTACGGTGCGTAGTGGGCGGTAATTGCAAAGCTTGGAGCAGTTCAATATCGAGTCCAGGCGCTGATAAACCAGTACAGGTGACGGTAATTAAGTGGGTGATGCTATCCCTAAAATCTGCAAAATTGGGCAAATTTTGGATTGCTTTGATCGACAGCGGCAGGGCTTCTTTTTTGAAAATAGCCATACGCTGCGTAAGCGTTGGAGAGGGGAGTAGTTGGCGATTTTTGGGAAAAAAGGTAAATTCCTCGGGCGGTAATCCATAATCCTCCAGCACCGAGTAGCGGGTGGAAGTACCCGATTTGGCATCCAAAATCTTGACTTTTCTCTTGACGCCTAGGTCATTGGTGGAGTTGCTGTAAAACTCGGTCAACACCCGTTGTTTGTAGCCGTAATCAGGAACAGCAGTGGCTATATTAACGAGGTAACTCATCGCTTAGTTTTTTAGAAATAAAACAATAAAACAAGCATTCATGGAAAACGCCGCAATTAGATTCATCAGCATGGTATTTCTAAAATTGGCCTGAGCCGTATTGTTGATGACTCGTATGAACCAGTAAACAAAGAAAATAGCGATAGGGGCAAAAAAAGCCTGCAGGATAAAAAAATCTTCCACTTGCCCATTTTTACTAAAATAGAGGTAGTAGCAAATATTGCAAGCGGCAAACATCAGCGCAGAAAAGATAAAAGTACCGCGATAACCCAATTTATAGCTGATGGTCACTACGCCGTCGTCGAGATCCTGTTGGTGTTGGTAAATCTGCGTCAAGGGATAAACGCCGGCCATTTGGAAAGTACAGGCTGCTAAAACCCAAATGCTGGTGGCGTTGATGTCTAAATACATTTTCGAAATCCCCAGATAAGACATATAAAACGTAAAACCGCCTTGTAAAAGGGTGACGACCAAAAAACCAAGGACGGGGTATTTTTTTAGCCTTATTTGCCGAGCGCTGTAGGCCCTTGAAGCGCTGATGCACAAGAGTAAACACAATGCGAAAGGAAGGCTCACTAAGACAACCGCAAAAAACAACGCCATTACATCCAAGATCAAGGTGACATAAAACAGACGAATGGTGGGCATGGGCGGCTTTTCCAGTCCACCAATGCTGTGTTGGTCGCGATCCATATAGCTGTTGTAGCCATTGCTGGCGGGATATACGAAACCATGAATGATTAAAAAAGGATACAAAAAATCCAACCAGGTAAAGGGAGTATCCACTTGACTAAGCGCCAATAAAAATACGGGCATAAGCAAAATCGAGAAAGGGATGCGGAGGAGTTTTAAGGTGTTTTGATCTAACATAGGCTTACATTGAAAAAGTGGCTTTTATGCGGAGGTGAACCATATTGCTCAAAACAACGCTGGATTTTCCGATGCCGTAGGTCAATCGATCCACACTAAATTCAGTGGCCTCAAATTCGAAGGTATTGTCTTTTTTGGTCACGGTGAAAGGGAATTGAATCGATTGTGTAACCCCCTTGATGATCAAGTTGAAAGTACCTAGGTAGATATTGCCAGATTTTGTCAACTTGGTGGAGCGTAAGGTTATAGTCGGGTATTTTTCAGCGTCAAAATAGTCATCACCTTTGAGGTGTTTGTCGCGCATCCCGATACCGGAGTTGAGCGAATTGACTTGAATTGTGGCCGAGATGCTGCTTTTATCCAAATTATTTTCATCAAAAACGACCTCAGCACTTACTTTATCAAAACGCCCGCTGGTGTTGAGTCCGGCATTTTTGATCTTGTATTCCACCCGGTAGCTTTGTAAGGACAAGGCTTTTTGCGCTTTTGCCAGTTGAGTTCCAAAAAAACAAAAGGTAACAAGGATTAAAACATGGTATTTTCTCATCGGTTGATTGGTTTTATAGGGATATACAGGAGGATTTAGCGCTAAGTTAATGCATTGTAAACCTTTAAGACAAACAGGAGATTCAACGATTAGTTGCATGGCCTATCGGCATTTGTTAACAGCCGACAAATAGATATGCGGGTCGTAACCTTATAGAAAAAAATCCAGTCCTGTTCATGAAGTGCCGATTAAAGCATGGTTGTTACATTTTTGACCAGGATCTAAATTTAGGTAATTTATTGAAAACCTTGAATTTTAGCACCAATTTTGATCGCTTTTTGGTATAATTGTAGCGCATGTTCTTTAGTAAAAAAAGACCCAAAAATGAATAAGACCCTTTTTTCAACGGCTCCTTTCTTATTGTTACCTGTACTTGCCTTGTTGAGGATGATTTTAGGTGCATTCTTGATTTACCACGGCAAGGAGATTTTTCAACCCGATTTGATGCAACAATACGTTACCTGGGACGCCTTCAAAGGGCCGTACGCACAATTCATGGCTTACGCTGGGAAAACGGCTGAATTCATTGCCGGAATCACCCTGCTTTTCGGTGTTTTTACTCGTTTGGGTGCCTTGTTATGCGCCATTACCTTCCTGTACATCACCTTCTTTGTAGGACAAGGAAAATTCTGGTACGAAGATCAACATCCGTTTCTTTTTGCTTTGCTGGGCTTGTTGTTTGTTTTTGTGGGTCCGGGTAAGTGGAGCTTGGATGGGATGTTTTTTGATCAATCGGAGCAGGAGTAAGACTTTAAACTATCTCTATCTCTTTCCCTTTTGATGGACTATTTAGGATCATAGCCCAACTACTTCTCTATTTTACATTTTTAGCTGATAGTTCGTTGATTAAAGACAAGTGTGGATTTTTTTTAGAACACGGATCCAACGGATTGGACACGGATTTTTTTTAGATGATAGTCTATAAGTTTGTGGATTGAAGATCGTTTTTAATTGAATAGGGTGGGGAGCGAACGGGATTAAACACGGATTTTTTTGATACTATCTTAATCATTAAGATTTGAAAAATCCGTTCCATCCGCGTCCAATCCATTCGATCCGTGTTCGATTCGTTTCTATCCTTGTTCTTAATTAGGCGACATTAAAAGAAGCTCTTACCGATTTCCATTCGTTAGGAGCTTCTTTTTTTCAAAAAAAATTTGTCAAAAAGCAAATACGAAGTACATTTATTCGATGTATTATTTCACCTTGTTTGGAAGTCCAGAGGATCAAGAGCAACTGACTCAACAAGCGCTGAAATTCTATTTTCAAAATACACTATAAATCAATTTCTTATTACACTCATGGAAAAAATTGCCGGATTTTTCTCGCCTGCACTGGTCTACCTATTTATCACCATGCTCAATGCTGTATTGCCTGGTCGCTGGGTTGCTGGATACGTGACCAAACCCAATTCCACTGAAAAACTGCGCTATCACCTCAATGGTCTATTGGTGCTTTTTACAGTCGTATTTACTTGGGGACTATGCTGTTATTGTGGTTATCTTTCTTGGGATTGGTTTTATACCTACCGCTGGTATGGCTTAGCTGGCGCGATCACTTTTGGT
>JBBRGN010000374.1:0-3601 GCA_038240665.1 Chitinophagales bacterium
GATTTTCGCAGCTTGTGACGCCAGGATATCAATGTCTTCACCATAGATTTTAATGGCGACATCTTGCTTAACGCCGGTCATCAACTCGTTGAAACGCATTTGAATAGGTTGCTGGAAACCAAATTCTACGCCAGGAATAACGGCCAGGGCCTTATGCATTTTTTCAGCCAGCTCATTGAGGCTTTTAGCGGAAGTCCATTCTCCTTTGTCTTTTAAAACAATGATCAGGTCACAAGCTTCAATTGGCATGGGATCGGTAGGGATTTCGGAAGTACCTATTTTTCCGACTACCTCTTTCACTTCGGGGAAGTTGGCGCGTATGATTTTCGCAGCCTGGTTGCTCATATCTATGGATGCTTGCAAAGAAGACCCGGTAAGAAGACGGGTTTCCACGGCAAAATCACCTTCCTCTAGCGTGGGAATAAATTCGCCACCCAAGGTACTGAACAAAGCAAAAGCCGCAAGCAGCATCACCATCGCAACGGCAACCACAATTTTTTTATGGTGTAGCGCAAAATTGATCGCAGGACGATACAGCCATTGAAAAAAATCGATAATCCGATCAGAGAAGTTTTTCTTATGCTGGATGTTTTTACTCAAAAACAAGGAAGCCATCATTGGAATGTAGGTTAAGGAAAGAATAAAGGCACCCATAATCGCAAAAGAAACGGTTTGCGCCATCGGGCCAAACATTTTACCTTCTATTCCCGTCAGTGCCAAAATCGGCAAATACACAATCAAAATGATGATTTCGCCAAAAGCTGCCGAAGTACTCATCCGGGAAGCAGAGTGATACACTTCGTCATCCATCTCTGCTTGGGTAATTCGGCCTATGTTTTCGCGCAAGCTAAGGTGGTGCAGCGTTGCTTCCACGATGATCACCGCGCCATCGACAATTAGACCAAAGTCAATCGCGCCCAACGACATCAAGTTGCCAGAAACGCCAAAAACCTGCATCATTGAAATGGCAAATAACATGGCCAACGGAATAACCGAGGCAACCAGCAAACCGGCACGTAAATTGCCCAGCAAGAGTACCAGTACAAAAATGACGATTAAGGCTCCTTCGGCTAAGTTGCGTACTACCGTTTCGATGGCGTTGTTTACCAACTTAGTTCGATCCAAGTAGGGCTCAATTTCCACTCCTTTAGGAAGAATAGCTTGAATTTCAGCGATGCGCTTTTTTACGTTTTTGATCACCAAGGAAGAGTTGGAGCCTTTGAGCATCAATACGATACCGCCCACTACTTCGCCTTCATCATTGTAGGTCATGGCACCATAACGGACTGCCGTGCCATATTGTACGGTAGCGATATCCCGAATCAGCACCGGAGCGCCAGTATTCGTGTTTTTTACTACGATTTTTTCAATATCGCTGAGCGAGTTAATCAAGCCTTCGGTGCGGATAAAATAGGAAGTGAGCTTTTTTTCGATATAAGCTCCCCCGGTATTTTGGTTGTTGTCTTCCAGCGCTTTGAAAATATCACTGATGCTGAGTCCCATCGCTTTGAGCCGATCCGCATTCACCGCAACCTCATATTGTTTGAGGTAGCCGCCAAAGCTGCTGATATCGGCAACTCCTGCTGTACCAAGCAATTGCCGCCGCACGATCCAGTCTTGTAGCGAGCGTAGATCCATGATGGGGAACAGTTTTTCGTACCCTTTTTTAGCATGTAAGGTATACTGATAGATTTCTCCCAACCCCGTAGATATAGGCGACAATTCCGGTTCTCCTACGCCAGGTGGGATTTGAGCTTTGGCCATTTGCATGCGCTCAAAGACCTGTTGGCGGGCCCAGTAAATATCCGTACCGTCGGAAAAAACGATGGTTACCAATGACAGTCCAAAACGCGAGATAGAGCGTACTTCAATCACTTTCGGGATATTGGCTACTGCCATTTCTAAGGGAAAAGTCACCAATCGCTCCATTTCCTGGGCTGCTAGGGATGGACTGAGTGTAGTCACTAAAACTTGATTGTTGGTGATGTCGGGTACAGCATCAATCGGCAATTGCGATATCGACCAACTGCCCCAAGCGATAAGCCCCAAGGTGAATAATCCGATCAACAGCTTGTTGCGGATAGAAAAATTTAAAATATTATTGAGCATTAGACTTCAACTTGTAAAAAATGGATAGAAAAAATTAGAACACTCCCCTTGGGTAGATGCATTTTGCCCATTTTAGACCAATGAGTTAGATTGTACCCTTGTCTTCATGAGCGTTTTGCGTCCCAGATAGTGTGTTAAATCATTATTTTATATAGGAGAAATAGCGGAACCTTAATTGCAGCAAAGCATTAGGTCGCATTATGCCGCTTGTGGCGGTCTAAAAAGGGATTGTAAGGCTGGAGATGTAAAAGGTAGTTGGTAAAAATGACAAAGTCTATTTTGAACTTTTCCCGACAGGGGGATGATTTGAGCGAATAGTTCAGATTTGGGTTGTACATGTGCACCACAGCAACAACAGCTGCATAAAGGAGAGCAAAAATCTAAACAATTAGTACCTGATTTAGGCATGGATGGTTTTGTAATGTAAACCGTAGTTGCTGGGAAGAGATAAGGCTGCTCAGCATCCGAACAAGGGATACAGGCGAGACCCAGAAAATACAACCCAAATACACGACAAAACCATTTCATGCTACAAAATTACAGTTTCGTATAGAGCATGCAAAATTAATTTACTCTAGATTAACTATTTGGAATTAGTCTACATTTTAAAAATGTAAGCTCGTAATTTATTTCTAGCGCCACAATGTCATTAAGAAATGAGTCGATAAAAAGGTCTAAATGGATGTCTTGACATAACCTAGCAAAAACAATCGTGTAGATTAATCCCGATCAATGACACAATCAGGGAAATCCTGTTGAGCATAAAAGGGAGGGGGGATCACGGTTTTATCCCCAGAAGAGCGCGAATCATAAGATCTCACCATGGTATTGGAAGCTTGAAAAGAGCCTCGTTTATCGGAGATTCGTCCGGCAAGCACCTCTTGATAAATGGCATCAGCTCTTTGGCGAGACTTACTCATCGGAGCATAGGTGCCATCCGTATAGGTTTCGCGGATGTTCAAATAGGCTGCAAGTACGTTTTGTTCCTCTCGATCTGTCCAGTATTGCGGATTGGTAAGATTGGTTTGCACCATGGCCTGTTCAACACAACCTTTTACCCAAGCTGGGCGATTGACGTGGTTGTCCAGCAAAAGCGCAACCCCATAAGCAGAGGTAATGACGAGGTTCAACTTACTCCCCAAAACTGCAAAATTGTCTTTCCAGTAAAAGTTTTTCAAACGGCTCAAAGCATGTTCCACTTCAACTGATTGAAAAGAAATATCTTGAGCGGCACGCCAAAACCGATAGGCCCAAGCAGGATCGCGAAACTGATCCTTTAGTGTAGGGGAGTTGATGGGTTGACCATTATAAGTAAGAAAACCATAAGTGGTATTGGTATCGTCAGAAACATCGATTCCAAAATTGCTAAAAAAGGAGTTGAAAGCGCTTGGGAAAGTAGCTTTGTGCTTTTTTAACAGAGCCGGTAATTCTCCGCCGCGATCATCACGCCCCAGCGTCCATTGGTATACACCTACGCTTAAGAATCCTTTGT
>JBBRGN010000375.1:0-3595 GCA_038240665.1 Chitinophagales bacterium
AAAGCGCCCTGCGGACCAGCTTGTAACAATACCTACCTCAGTAATTTTTCGGATTGGGTACAAGTGGAATCGGTCATTTCAACGGTGTCCGATCAACTAGCGATCGGGCCAGGTTCATTGGTCAAAAAATGGGTCGATAAAGGCCGAAATTATTACCAATACCGTTTGGATCACCCTTCATGGGATTTTTATTCCTTTATTTCGGCACGCTATGAAGTAGCACGCGAAAAATGGCAGGGTCGCAACTTGGAGGTTTATTACCAAAAAGGCCATGAATACAACGTGTCCAAGATGATGAAATCCATCCGCAAATCGTTGGATTACTACACCGCTAATTTTTCACCTTACTGGCACCAACAAGCACGGATCATTGAGTTTCCGCGATATTCCAGTTTTGCCCAAGCGTTCCCAGGCACCATGCCCTACTCGGAAGGCATTGGCTTTATTGCGGATTTGAAAGACCCAGAGGACATCGATATGGTCTACTACGTGGTTGCCCACGAAATGGGACACCAATGGTGGGCGCACCAGGTTTGTGGCGGCAATGTACAAGGCGCTACCATGCTTTCCGAAACCTTTGCCCAATACTCGGCACTCATGGTGATGGAAAAAGAATATGGTCGCGAACAAATGAAAAAATTCCTTAAGTACGAGATGGACCGCTACCTACGTGGCCGCGGAACCGAGTCGCAAAAGGAAACCCCTTTGATGAAAGGGGAAAACCAAGGCTACATCCATTACCGGAAGGGCTCGGTGGTGATGTACGCGATCCGTGATTTCTTGGGCGATACGGCAGTAAATGCGGCATTGAAGTCGTTTTTGCAGGATTGGGCTTACCAGCCTGCCCCCTACCCTACTACCTTGGATTTTATGCCCTACTTGGCCGCGCATACCCCTGATTCGCTAAAGTACCTGCTCAAAGATCTTTTTGAAGACATTACTTTATACAGCAACCGCACTGTTTCCGCCAAATCCAAGGACTTGGGCAATGGAAAATACGAGGTAACGCTGAATGTAACGGTGGAAAAATTCAAATCCGATTCTTTGGGTAAAGAGATTCAAGTCCCCCTAAAAGGCGATTACTTGGACATCGGCATCCTAGGCGAAGCTCCAAAAGGGAAAAAAGAAGGGCCACTCATCTACCGCATCCGACAAAGGTTTACCAAGAAGGACAACACTTTCAAAATTGTGGTCAATAAGAAACCTGTTAAAGCGGGGATAGACCCTTACCTCCTGATGGTAGATCGAATTCCTGATGACAACCTCAAAAAGGTGGAAAACGATTGATAGCGAAAAACCAGTAAAAAAGAAAGAGCCTTTCCCTGTAACAAGGAAAGGCTCTTTCTTTTTCTATAATGGTGTAAAATTCTATTAATCCATTGATTGATTTGCAGCCTGAGCAATATTCACCAACGAAGCATATTCTTTTGTCGACAAGCCATCCATGACGTAGTGTACCGGATTCACGTGTTCGCCGCGGAGATGCACTTCATAATGACAGTGTGGCGCGGTAGAAGCCCCCGTACTGCCTACCAAGCCCAATCTCTGACCGCGTTTAACCCGCTGCCCTTGCTTGATGTCGATGCGGCTCATGTGTGCATAAAGCGTTTGATAGCCAAAACCATGATCAACGATCACGCAGCGGCCATAACCGCTGTTGGATTCCGCCTTGATCACAACCCCATCGCCAGTAGCTTGGATGGGCGTACCCTTAGGCGCTGTGAAATCAATGCCTGCATGAAAACGCGGAACTTTGTAGATCGGGTGAATACGGTAGCCAAAACCAGAAAGCAAACCCACATTTTTCGCCAACTTATCGGCGCGTACCGGCTTGATGGAAGGGATTGAAGCCAGCATTTTTTCTTTGGCCTGTGCAGTAGACATGATGGTATCCAAAGACTTGGATTGCAATACCATTTGAAACTTCAACTGGCGCATCTTTTCTTTGGCTTCAATCATCGTTTTTCCGGCATGTTTCCAGTCGCGGTACATCGCATATTGATCCGTTCCCCCTGTACCACCTTTCCAAACATCCTCGTCAATGGGATCCATCCCAAAAATTGTTCGGTAAGCGTAAGCATCGCGATCACGTAAGTTGTGCATTTCTTCACCGAGAGTGCTGAGATCAGATCCCAACTTGGCGTATTCCGTTTTCATCACCTCAATTTCTTGTAAAAGCGCTTTTTCCTTTGGTGAAGGAAGATAACGGTACAATACCGTTGCAAAAAGGAAAGCGGTAACGACTGCAGTACATAAAAAAACGAAAACCCTAAAAAGAGTGGTAACCCAGTTGATTTCCACTTTCTCGTAGCTGAGCGTGTGAAGGTTGTAAATAAACTTTTCTTTTCCCATGAGCGGTTGATCTAGGCATTTTTACCTAAACTAGCAGTGCTTGGTTTTGCGTCCCCAAGAGCTAGATTTAGTACTACGCCCCTTTAAATAAAAGCTATGCTGTTTTGGTGTAGTTTTGCTAAAATAGCAGCGCCAACCAGTATTCCAAAAAAAATCAATAAAAATTAGACGATAGAATCATCAAATTGTTGTCATAGTTGATTTTTGCAAGCCTTTTAGTTACAAAGAACGCGGTTTTTGGTCAAAAAAATTCCTAATCCTCTTTTGGATTTTGGAGGTATTACTACCATGAATACCAAATATCGAAATTGGTTTTCGAAGTCTATAACTATTTATGATCTTATTAACGTTTTCTTAACGCTTGAAGGAGTGGCTTGCCGGAGAAAAAGGGCGCCCTGGGAGGGGGGTTGAGTACGAAAAACGGCGTTTTTTCCGATCTTTTTTTGGCGCTATTTAATGCACAGCAAACGTTGACATGCTTTCCTGCGGCTTTCATTCCTTAGAGGGGAGAATAAAAAAATTCCAGCAAAAGATGCTGAAATTGAGTCTTTTTGAAGCTTATGCCCGCGAGGTGCTTATTTATCCACGCAAGAAAATACACTATCCGCCGTTCCCCACCCCCTAAATGCGGAAATAATATTTTTGGACAGAGGCACCAAGTAAGTCGATGATCTTTCGTTTGGTACCGTTTAGATTAAGAATAACCATTTGGTTATCATTAAGATAGAGTGTATGAACTCCGGCCATCAATGCAAAGAGCCATCTTGCAGTTGGATTTGTAACCTCTTTTTTGAGCTGATTGGGTAGCGTTTGCTTTGATCCAAGCAGTTCTTGTCTAATCTGGTATTCGATTGCTTACCATACACCGTTAAACTTAGCGTCATAATAAAAAGCAAGGCCTCTACTCTTTCTGGCTTTTTAACAAAGAAGGAGGAGGCAATAAATTGTGGATCTTTCAGAAAACGAAAGCCTCTTTCCACCTTGGATAAACTTTTATATGTGGCTAATATTTGATCATCCGGCGTTTTATTATGATCTAAATTATTGGTTGCAATAATGAACTTACCTTTGTGTTGTTCTAAGGTTTTAAAATGAGTAATGCTTGAACAAGCATTGGCTTGAATACAGTATACGTAATGGCTGGGAAGTACTTTTTTACTTGGTCTACCTTGACCTTTATACTGTGCAATAGCTTGTATTTCAATGTTATGGAGTTCTAAAATAGGGGTCTTTTTACAAAATT
>JBBRGN010000376.1:0-3498 GCA_038240665.1 Chitinophagales bacterium
CTGTTCTACTCAGCAGCCAAGCGCTGGACGACCCGAGCAGTAAAAACGCAGAGATTACCCACTTTGATTCTTTTTGCATCCCCGATAGCCGCAACGAGATGGCTTGGCAGCTTTCAGAAACAGGTTTTATCATGAACCTGACTTCTTATGTGGGTGATTTGATCAAAAACAACATCAAACAGATGCTGGATAATGTCGGCATTGAACCTAGCGCCATTGATTTATGGGCAGTACACCCCGGAGGAAAAAAAATCGTCGACAATTTCGCGGAAGCCTTGGAACTCGATACCGAAGATTTAGCCGCCTCTTATCATGTATTGAATAACTATGGCAATATGTCGTCGCCCACTGTGCTTTTTGTCCTGCAACACCTTTTAGATCAGTTGGGCGAAGGCGACCGGGGCAAAAAAATCTTGGCGGCGGCTTTTGGTCCTGGGCTGACCGTGGAAACCATGCAACTAAGAACCCATGCTTGAACAACGCAGTCATCAAAAAGAGTTGTTGGATGAAGAGGATATTCCTGCCGCCGATCTCTTCCAAAACCTGCGCGAATTGGATCGCATCAACACGCTTTTGGGTGGCTACAACATTACTTTTTCTGCTTTAAAAAAAGTCGTTCAACCCCAAAAATCGTACATCCTCATCGACATTGGTTGTGGCGGCGGCGACACCCTCAAGCACATCAAAAAATGGCGGGATCACCAGCAAAAGGACATCCAGCTCATCGGCATTGACCTAAAACCCGTTTGTATTGAATATGCTACACGACAAGATTCGGCTGCCGACATCCAATTCATTTGCGACGACTATCGCAATATGTTTCGCCATGTGCCGCACATTGACATCATCCACGCTTGTTTGTTTTGCCATCATTTGAATGAAAGTCAATTGATTGAGTTGGTTCATTTTGCGAGAGAAAAAAAAATCACCTTGATCATTAACGATTTGGAACGCAATACTTTTGCTTATTTTGCCATCAAACTATTGACTGCCGTTTTTTCCAAATCCTACTTGGTGAAAAACGATGCCCCGTTGTCCGTAGCGCGGGGTTTTACCAAAAAAGAATGGTTAGCGCTCCTTCAAAAAGCGGGAGCAGCCCATTTTTCCGTCAAAAACAAATGGGCATTTCGCCATGAAATCATCGTTTATGGAAGCAACAACTGATACCAAAATATACCCTTGCGCCATCATCGGCGGCGGCTTGGGCGGTTTGTGTCTGGCCATTCAACTGGCCCGACAAGGCATGGAAGTCATCCTGTTTGAAAAAAACAACTACCCCCAACACCGGGTTTGTGGCGAATACATTTCCATGGAAAGTTGGGATTTCTTGACCGACTTAGGTATTCCTTTAGCCGATCTTGAACTGCCACGCATCAACCAGTTGGGCATCTCCGCCCCCAGCGGGTTTATGTTGGAAAGCCCTTTGGCGCTGGGCGGTTTTGGCATCAGCCGCTACCAATTGGATTATCTTCTGAGTCAAGTAGCACGCAAACATGGCGTGGAACTCCACGAAAATTGTAAGGTAATTGATGTCCAACCTTTAGAAAGCAACCTTTCCCTCATCAGCACCAGCAATGGAAACTATCATGCTCAACTGGTATGCGGAAGTTTTGGAAAATACGCGCCCATTTTTGCCAAATCCACCTCAACGCTTTCCAAAGATCTACCCAATTACATCGGCGTCAAATACCACATTGAAACGGATTTAGCGCCCAATCGCATTGAGTTGCACAACTTTAAAGATGGCTACTGCGGCATCTCAAAAGTGGATAACGACCGCTTTTGCTTGTGCTATTTATCCAAAGCGAGCAATCTACAACGCTGGGGCAACGATCTCAAGACTATGGAAGAGGCTGTACTGTACAAAAATCCTTTTCTGAAAAAATACTTTAATGAATCGACCTTTCTTTACGATAAGCCACTGGTGATCAGTAATGTATATTTCCATCCCAAAACTACTTACCTCAATGACCTGTTTCTTTTGGGCGATGCTGCTGGCGCCATTACCCCCCTCTGCGGCAACGGCATGAGCATGGCGATGCGGGCTTCCAAACTACTGGCGACGCTGTTGATACAACATATTCAAGGACGAACGAGGCGGGAGGAATTGATCCAGCTTTACGCCCAGGCATGGAAAGCTAATTTCAACACCCGGATTTGGGTGGGTCGGTACTTACAGCATTTGTTTGGCAAAAATGGCAGTACACAGCTGGCGCTGAAGGTATTGGATCGCGCTCCGCGATTGACCCAGCAGTTAATTGGGTTGACGCATGGAGAGCGATTTTGAGGGCTGCGCTATTGATTTGAGGCTGGTTTTAGAACAGTAAAAAAACCTTCATTTTGAAGTCGATTCAAATCATTGAATTTACTTTCAGGACAAACCCGTCTTGAAAGCTTTGGGTCAATGAATTTAAATTTCTAAAAACACTACGACACCGCATACCCCGTAAAAGGTCTCTTATATGGTGCATGGAAAGCCAAAACTATATCTTCTTCCTTAGGTATATGGTATTCATCTTCCAAGACCCCAACTATATCATAATCCCTACCATCTTCTTGAGACCATATTTTTTCATCGATGATATCGATATGAAAAACACAATAATGGACCCGTTGTAACTCCTCCCATCCTACCCGGAACAGCAGGTAGTGGTGGTGATCCGAATCAAAAATTAATTAAAATTCCGTGTTAACGCCATTGACCATTCTACGGGTTGTGGCATAGAAAGTAATCGCCTGCTTTATGCCATCGGCGAATTGGGTTAGTTTATCCACAGTAAGGTTGTTTCTTTTGACCAATTACCGCAAAATCCTCACTTCCCCCCAACTGCCTTTTCCAACTCTGATTTATCGCCCGTCATTTCCCAATAAATCAAGGTCATTGGAATTATCCCCACGCGGTTGAGTTTATCCATGAATTCCTTGTACACAAAACTTCCCTCGCGCTGCCGCGCGTACTCGGCAATCAATCGATCCAATTCCACTTTACCGGTCACGTAGCTGCTGCCATAACCCGGTTGTTGGAGGTAAAAATGCTCTTCAAAGGTGATGGTACTGCCATCAGCGGGCATCAAGTTCCAGGGTACCCATTTGGAAGCATAGGCGCAGGCCGCCTGGTAATCCATTTCTTGGTCATGCTGGTACAAACTCCCCAGACCGCGGGCGGCGCGTTGCGCCAACATGATCAAGATGAGTTCTTCTGCTCGGGGGCGATTGGTAAAAGCACCGGCATTCATCATCAGTTCTTCCATCGCGGTTGCCAGTCCTTCGGCACGGTTGTCGAAGATGTTGTACAACAAAGGCGTTTGACGAATGGGGTTGTCTAAAGGTTCCTTTTGGAGCCGCGCCAACTCAAACCAGTGGTAAAAATGGGTACGCATCACCATCAAATCGCGGTAATTCATTTCGTCAAAAAAACCGCGCAATCCTTCCACGGATTTAAACTTACCATTCATGCCGCGCAAAGCGGGATCCATGTAATCCTTGATGCTTAGGATA
>JBBRGN010000377.1:0-3485 GCA_038240665.1 Chitinophagales bacterium
TGATTTTATCAAAAACCTGGCCATCTCATTGGGTATTCACCTGATATTTTTGCCTTCCTACTCGCCCAATTTAAACCTAATTGAACGGGTTTGGCGGTATATTGAAAAGGATGTTTTGGGTAACAAATATTACGAGTGTGCCCACAAATTTCATGAAGCAATAAAACAAGCGGTAGTCGATATCAATCAAAACCCCAAAACCAAAGCAAAAATGAGGTCTTTAATTACACCCCGATTTCAAACTTTTGCACAAAACCTATTGCAGTGAAGTATAACGACTTGTTGTCCGCTCAATTGCTGGCTTATTATCGACTCCTCCCTGGAAGTAAACGTACAAAAAATAGCCCCTTGCGCTTTTCTATTTTTAGCTTTTGCCAGTTTTTAGTATCATTGAGCTTGATTTAAAAACAGCTAAACATGAATCTATTTTCTGACAAGAATATATATGCCCTCCACAAGTGGTTTGGGTTGATCAGCGGTTTGTTTTTACTGCTGCTGAGTGTAACTGGTATTATCCTACTCTATGATGAATCGCTGGACAGAATGTTCAATCCAGCGCTGACGCAAGTTACGGCTGCCGAACAGCGCTTGCCAGTGGATTCACTTTTGAGTGTAACCAAAAAACAGTTTCCAAAGCTGGAGATTGGAGGCGTGTTGCTGCAAACCAATGATCCCAGCTACGCGACCATTACCGATGCTTCAGCAGGCAAAAAACGGATGCAGATTCTTCAAAACCCCTATACTGGCTTGGTTTTGGGTAGTCGCTTAGGAGATCAAACGATCCACCGTCAAATCTTGAAAATCCACGAACACTTGACCATTGGGCCAGTAGGGCACTTGATCTTGTTCATCGTCGGGATCTGCTTTATGGGTTTGGTGGTTACCGGTCTTTGGTATTACCGCCGTTCTTTGTTCACCGTGTTCAAAATTGGGGTGCGCGGTGGCAACAACCTGGTTTTCAACGCCGACTTACACAAGTTGACGGGAATCAGCATTTTCTTGTTCCTGCTTTTGATTGGTTTTACGGGTACTTTTATGCATTGGGAAAAGGTAGAACGCTTCTTGGGCGGAGAAGAACGTCGCCCTGAAGGTGGAAAACCTGAAGCCAAAGCCAAACCTGCCGATTTGCCAGCACCTGCACCAACTCCAGCCAGCTTTAGCATCGAATCCTTGGTGCAAAAAACGCCTTCCTTGGTTCCTGGTTTTGTGCCTTGTTTTGTCGCCCTACCGCGCGGCGGAGATGACCCGATTGCGATACGGGGTACACGGCCAGAAAGCAATCCCCTGTTGGGAAAATTCAATACCGAGATCCAGTTTGATGCCAAAACTGGCGAACTGAAAGGCATTGAACACAAAGAAGACGCCGAATTTGAAGCCAGCGTAGAAGCCGGTATCGAACAAATCCATTTTGGTAAATATGGCGGCTGGATCAGCCGTTTGATTTACGCCTTGGGAAGCTTGGGATTGGCCATCATGGGCTTTACCGGATACGTGATTTGGTGGAATAAACGCAAGTAACGACCAGTAAGGAGCTGGCGTTATAAGATACAAGTGTGATCAATTAGACATTCCACCCCGGAGTGCAACCACAACAGGGAAGCTGGCAATTGGGTACTGATCCTACCGCTCAACAAAGTTTGAGCGACTGCTTGCTTCCCTGTTCCAGTTATCAGCAGGATGATTTTTTTTGCCTGCAAAATGGCCTGCATACCCACCGTCATGCCAAATGTAGGGGTCTGGGACATGGTTTGCGTCATATTGTGTTGCAACGTAAGCGGACTTAAGTGGGCAATATGGCAGTCCTTGTGCAAAAAATCGGCGGGTTCATTGAAACCCAAATGCCCGTTTTTGCCCAAACCAAGCACACAGACGTCAATGCCCCCCAGCTGGTCAATCGCCGATTGGATGCGCCTACATTCGACTTCCAGGTCATCAACTTCGCTGTTGAAAGCCGTGTAGCGCTCCGCCTTGATTTGTAAAGGGTTCAAAACGTGCGTTTCCAAATACGAATGACAAGAATTGGGATCGCTCAAAGGAATACCTCCCCATTCATCCAATTTTAAGATCCGTAGATCGGCAAAAAGCGTAGGCTCTTGCTGAAAAACGGTGCTTATTTCCGCATACATCCCTTCCGGAGAACCACCGGTGGCAGCACATACCAAGAGGTCTTTTTTTTGCTGCAAATCCGCTAACAAAAGCGCTGCCGCTTGTTGGCTCATTTTGGCGTAATCGTCAAAGTAGGTGATCTTCATAAGTTATGTGTTAACTCCGCGTTACAACCTGCAAAATCTCTCCCGTGTATTTCTTTTTTAGAATCACTTTTTTATCCCCATTGGGTAGTATTTCCTCCTTGATGAACCAATGATCTTGATCATATTCGGTGTAAACGGAAGGTTTGCTCAACCCAGTTTGACCGCGCCAGATCGGCAATTCAACGGGTTCCCACAACTTGGTTTTGGCCGATTTGTACGCTGCGTCAATCACTGCATTCACCACATAACCATCGTAAAAAGTCTCGCTGGGTTGTAGTCCTTTTTCGAACGCATCAAACATATCGATGAACATGTTGGTATAGCCCAATTCATGGACCTCGTCCCCTACCGGAAATTGCCAACCGCTGGAACTTTCCGCTTTTTCAGCTACATAACCTTCGCCAGCACCGCTGGTAAACATCTCAAAACCCGTACGCAACCAGGTATTGACCCAGATGGTGCCTTCGGTTCCCATCACTTCGTCGCGCAGATCCATGCCTCCACGAAAAGTCCAGGACACTTCAAATTGTCCAATGGCGCCATTTTCATATTTCACCAAACCAATGGCGTGGTCTTCCGCTTCAATGGGTTTTACTTGGGTATCGGCCCAACACATGACTTCAACGGGCTTTACATCTTTACCGATAAAGCTGCGCGATATTTCAATGCAATGGCAACCTAAGTCCAGGATCGCGCCGCCACCGGCGTAGTTCAGGTCCCAAAACCAGTCGGAATGCGGTCCGGGGTGGGTTTCGCGGGATTTGGCCCAAAGAATACGGCCAATCGCGCCGCTTTTTACATTCGACAAGGATTTCAAAAATTTGGGCGTGTAGCACAAGTCTTCCAAATATCCCGCAAAAATGCCCGCTTCTTCGCAGGCGGTGGTCATGCGCAGGGCTTCTTCAGCGTTTCTACCCAAGGGTTTGGTACACAACACTCCCTTTTTGTGTTTCACGCAAAGATTGACCGCATCCTCATGTTGGTAGTTGGGCAAGGCGATGATCACCAATTCGGCATCGGGATGTTGCACCGCCGCGTCCATATCGGTAAAACTGTGGGGTACCGCGTAATCCTTAGCAAAACGGGTTGCTGATGATTCGCTGCGGGAAAAAACAACGGTTACCTCGTCTCTGCTGCGTTTTCCGATCAATGATTCAGCGTAAAAACGGCCAATAAAACCGCCGCCAAGTATGCATAATTTTGCCATAATGCTTTTTTTATTTCGATGAAGCT
>JBBRGN010000378.1:0-3428 GCA_038240665.1 Chitinophagales bacterium
ATGGAACGGTGGTGACGCCCGCTACCGATGGCGCTATTCTCAAAGGCATCACCCGCGATACCATCCTTACCATTCTGCGGGAAAAAGGACATCAGGTGGAGGAACGTCCGGTAACGATTGACGAATTGCTACAAGCCTCCAACAAAGGTTTATTGCAAGAAGTATTTGGAGCAGGAACGGCCGCAGTGGTTTCTTTGGTGTCAGAAATTGCTTATAATGATCAAACCATAATTGTTCCTACGCCTATCGAAACCGGCATCGCCCATTTCGTAAAAGCTGAAATCGAGGGTATGCGCTCTGGTCGCATTGCCGATACCCACGGCTGGGTAGTGCCAGTCAAGGTGGAAGAGCTGGTCTGAAAAGACTGCCATTTTTCTTTTTATGTCGCAAGCAACCTAATGTTTACAATGCATTAGGTTGTTTTTTTTGAAATTTTTTTTTAAACTTCTAGAAATTGCAAACAATTTTTTTTAAAAGGTTATTTAGCTTTAATTTTTACACTCGATCAATCATGCGGAGTTCAAGGTTTTTTCACCCACCGCGTAACTTTCACCCAATTTTTTCGTAAGATTTTCTAGTTTTAGACTGTTCGTTCTAGCCTTACATCTGCTTCATGCACTAAGTTTGCCTGGTTGCGTATTTGCCCATCTTAAGATTTTCGCTAATTTTTTGTCGACTAGATGGTTAAATCGCTTTTACTTATAGGAAATAAATCTGTTTAAACGAAATAAATTGCTTTTCTTTTACTACCGCTAATTATTAAATCATGAACGTATTCCAACACGCCCTCTCCAAAGACAATTATGACCTTTCGGGTTTAAATCCGGGTATCCAACCAGATTTTGTTCTCTGTTTTGGAGAAAGGAGTCTGCTCACTTCTGGAGGTTACCAAGCCATTGTTGATGCTTTTCCGAACGCAACCATTATTGGAGGTTCTACAGCCGGAGAGATCAATAACGATTCCATAACCGACCATAGCATTGTACTTACGGGTGTAAAGTTTCAAAAATCAACCATAAAATCCGCCTTGGTCAATATCAAGGAGGTAGAAAACAGCTTTGAAGCTGGTAAATTGCTGGTATCAAAACTGCCAAAAAACGACTTGAAGTTTATTTTTGTGCTGTCTGACGGCCAGTTTGTTAATGGCAGCGAATTGGTGGAAGGGATGAATGATGCGCTGGAAGATAAAATCGCTGTATCCGGAGGATTAGCAGGAGACGGAGCAGATTTTCAGCAAACGGTGGTAGGTTTGGGGAATGACCTCCAATCGGGGAATATAGCCGCCATTGGTTTTTACGGGGATGATTTAAACTTTGGTTTTGGATCAAAAGGAGGTTGGGATAATTTTGGTTTAACCCGCATCGTGACCAAGTCCGACAAAAATGTCTTGCACGAAATAGACGGAGAAAGCGCCCTCGATCTTTATTCCCGTTATTTGGGCGAATATGCCAAAGAATTGCCGGGTTCGGCATTGTTGTTTCCCCTTTCTATCACCGATGATGAAGGCCGGGAAGTAGTAAGAACGGTGCTATCCGTTGATAATGAGCAGAAAACCATGACTTTTGCCGGCAATATTCCGGAAGGATCTAAAGTAAGGTTAATGAAGGCCAATTTGGATCAACTCATTGACGCCGCTTCCGATGCCGTCATGCAATCCAATGAAATCCAAACAAAATATGAAGATCAAGAAAAATTGTCAATTTTGATCAGTTGTGTTGGCCGAAAACTTATATTTGGTAACCGCATTGAGGAAGAACACGATGCGGCAAGAGATGTATTGGGGCAAAAAACGACGATTACGGGATTTTATTCCTACGGCGAAATTTCCCCATTCTCAGCGTTTAGCAAATGCGAACTGCATAACCAGACCATGACGGTCACTACAATCTTTGAAAAATGACATTTGAAGGGTACCACAAACTTTTACAACGCCAAATAAGAAAGTTTCTTGAGGCTGAAATCCAAGAGTTTGATGCTAGGCTCATTCAATTTTTAAATGCAGTAAATGAGTCCTATTTTAGCTTTGAAAAGGATAAAGCCCTTTCTTCTCAAGCCTTTTCTATTGCCGAACAGGAGTTTCATGTAGTTCACCAACGTTTGTTGGCCGAAAAAACCATGCGCGAAAAGGGTATTGAAACGATGCTCCATACCATTAGTGCATTGGATGTCAACAGTAGAACCAACAACGGCAATGATTTCAACGACTTACTTTGGGTAGCTGAATACCTGAATAATCAGGTGAAGATGCGGATAGAAGTTGAAAAACAACTTCAACGCTCCATCAATCAAACTCAAAAAGCATCACAAGCCAAATCGGAATTTCTTTCGGTAATGAGTCACGAGATCCGTTCTCCGCTGAATGTAATCATTGGCATGACCCACATACTTCAGAAAAGTAAATGTTTGCCTGAACAGGAAAAGAACCTCGAGATATTGAGCATTGCTTCGCGGAATTTGATGACCTTGATCAATGATATTCTTGATTTTAACAAAATTGAGGAAGGTAAAATTGAACTAGAGTTTCATGATTTTAGCTTGGTGAAATTGGTCAATGATATCAAAAAAGCCAATGATAATAATGCCAAGGAAAGAGGCAACAGCCTCAAATTGTACTTTGATACCGAAGTCTATGAAATGGTCAGTACGGATAGCGTACGACTCAATCAAATCATCACTAACTTGGTGAGTAACGCAGTGAAATTCACCAAAGAAGGTACGATTACAATCACCGTTTCTTTGCTTGAAGCTTATGATGATAGTCAGTTGGTGCGCTTTGAGGTAAAAGATACCGGAATTGGCATTTCACCAGCCAATCAAAAAAAAGTTTTAGAGCGCTTTACGCAAGCCAATAATCATACAACCCGTGAATATGGGGGTACTGGATTGGGACTGTCGATTACCAAATTACTGCTGAATTTGATGGGCAGTAAGATCGAAATCAATAGCGAAGAAGGAAAAGGCTCGGCCTTCTTTTTTGATATCATTCTGAAAGAAGGACAGCTGAAAGCAAGCGATGAGAAAGATCAAGTTGTACTTGAAAAAGATTTGAACAACGTTCTTGTCCTGATTGTAGATGATTTGGAGTTCAATATCATTATGCTGGAACAAATTATTTCCGACTGGAACGTCAGGATCGATGTTGCCAAAAACGGTAAAGAAGCCCTGGAAAAAGTTGCCGCTGCACATTACGACCTCATATTGATGGATCTACAAATGCCCGTCATGGATGGCAAAGAAGCAACCATTGAAATTCGGAAATTCAACAAAAATATTCCCATTATAGCCTTAACTGCCTCCTCCAATCAGTCAACCAAAAATGAATTATTGTCAAGCGGAATGAACGAATACGTTTCAAAACCTTTCGACCCCAATGTTTTGTATCAAAAAATGGCGAAAAGTCTAAAAAACTAGAGCTGAATTGGCGCAAG
>JBBRGN010000379.1:0-3427 GCA_038240665.1 Chitinophagales bacterium
GCTTACCTATCAATGGATCAACGGCCAAATTGTGCTGATTAAAGACCTTGCCGAGATCAGCCACAGCCGCCGCCGTTATGTGGTCAGTGGGTTTATTGAAAACAGCAACTCGGGCGAAAGACTAATAAGCGCTACCGTATACTCGGTGAAAAATCAAATAGGAGCCTTAACCAATGGATTTGGCTATTTTTCCTTGACTTTGCCGGAAGGGGAAACCGATCTTACGGTTTCTTATTTGGGCTGCCAGCCCTTGATTAACCACTTGAATTTGCTTAAGGATACTGTAGTCACTTTTCAGATGATTACCGACTTAACCCTAGATGAATACACGCTGGTAGATGGTTTTCCAGGACAAAGCAGCAACAGCCAGCTGGAGTTGGCTCAAGTGGGGCGTATACCAAAATTTGCGGGGGAAACCGATCTTATTCGCGCCTTACATTTGTTGCCCGGCGTGCAAACCGGTGCCGACGGAATCGGGGGTATTTATGTTCGCGGAGGTGAAGCGGGGCATAACTTAGTGATCATCGACGATGTTCCAGTCTACAATTTCAACCATGGAGCAGGTTTGCTTTCATTGTTCAATACCAGCACCATCAAATCTGCAGAGTTGCTCAAAGGTGCTTTCCCGGCCCGTTATAGCGGCCGATTGGCTTCGGTATTGGATGTACGTACCCGTGATGGCAACAAAAACTATTGGGAAGGTAGCGCCGAAGTAGGATTAGTGGCATCTCGGTTAACGGTTGAGGGGCCATTTTCAAAAGGGAAAGGTTCTATTTTGCTTTCGGGTCGTTTTTCGTTTTTGAATGGTTATTTGCAACCTGCGGCACAGCAATTTAAAATTGGACGTGGAGAAGATGGGACGAGCTCTTACCGATTCTACGATTTTAATGCCAAAGTAAGTTATGAATTGTCCCCCAAGGATAAAATCTACCTGAGTTACTATCGGGGTATGGACAGATACGATAACTCAGGGATGAGACGCGACTCTTTTCAATTTTTGGCCAATCAATTGAACCACCGTTACAATCATTTTAGCTCCTACACCGAAAATTTGTTTTGGGAAAACATCGGCTCTGCCTTGCGCTGGAATCGAGTGATCAATAAGCGCTTGTTTGTCAATACCACGGCCACCTACAGCCAACTTAAAGTAGAAGTAGGGTTTGATACCCGTGATTCTTTTAAAGTATTGTCGCCCAAATGGTATTACCAATATGAATGGGATTATGGCCAATATCGATCCAGTATTAAAGGGTATTCTTTACGATCCGATTTTCAATGGTCACTATCGCCTCAAAACATAGTCCGTTTTGGAATCAATACGCAATTCAATACCTTTCAGCCAGGAGCAAAGGAATTCAATGTAACGGGTACTGAAAAAACGGATCGCACCAAAATCATCGGGCGTCACATTGGTACTTTGGGCGGAAGCATTTACCTAGAGGATTCCTATGTACCCAATCAACATTGGCGGGTAGATTACGGTTTTAACTTATCGGGTTGGAAGACGGATGCTCGGTTTTATACTTCCATTGAGCCCCGTTTTGCCGCATATTGGAAACCCAATTCTAAACTCCAATTTAAGACTTCAGCTACGCGGATGGCGCAATTCATGCACTTGCTGACCAGCTCCAATATTGGGTTGCCTACCGATTTATGGGTGCCTTCAACTGGGCAGATTGCTCCAGAGGTGGCTTTACAAGGAACCTTGGGCAGCGATTTTCAGCTCAATCAGCAATGGCAAATAGGGGTAGAAGGGTATTATAAAACGATGCATAATTTGGTGAACTACATCGAAGGTGCCAGCTATTTAGACAATTGGGAAAACAACATTACAATCGGGAAAGGCAAAGCTTATGGAGTTGACTTTTTTCTTCGCAAAACCCAAGGACGAACTACAGGCTGGATTTCCTACTCGATAGCACGAACCAATCGCGTTTTTGATAAAATTAATTTTGGCAATCCTTACCCTTTTCGTTTTGATCATCGGCACGATTTGAAAGTGGCCGCGCTCCATTCATTTTCTAAAGTATTTGAAATTAGCGGTACTTGGATCTTTAGCTCAGGCCTAGCTTACAGCTTACCTATAGAGTCTTATACCATTAAAATTCCCGATGTCAGTGGCAACTTTACGGCCATTGATTATGGATCGAAAAATCAATTCCGCCTTCCGGCCTACACCCGTCTTGATCTTAGCCTCAATGTGTATTTCCAATCCAAAGGTACGCTGAAACACACGCTAAATGTGGGCGTTTACAACCTCCTCAATCGCAACAACCCGCTCTATTACAAATTGGACAGCCAGTATTCTGTCGAAAACAGCCAATTGAAATTAACACGGCGATATGTCGGTGTTCATTTGTTGCCGATTTTACCTTCGTTAAATTATTCGATAAAATTTTAGGTACTTTTGTGATGAAGTTACCTTAGTAAGTGTTTAGCTTCTTGGTTTTGAAAGTTGCTAACCGACAAGTTTTAAACATTACATAAAATTATCCGGCAGTTATGATCCGAAATGGAATTCTGGCTTTGGTGGGATTGATGTTTATGGCGGCTACTTGTGAAAAGCCGGTAGACATCAATATTGCCGAACCCAATCCCAAACTGGTTCTGATCTGTAATTTTACGGATGATGACTTGTTTAAAGTAGCTGTTTCTAAAAGCCAAGGAGCATTGAGCTCAAATATCGTAACCGAATACATTGGCGATGCTAATGTAGAAGTATGGGAGGGCGAGCAGTTGCTTACTACGCTTTTTTTGGTTGAAGGTCCCAATGGCGATCCACCTTATTTTACCAATGATAAGGTTAAACCAAAAGTAGGGGTAGAGTATACCATCAAAGCTAGAGCAGAGGGTTTTATTAGCATCCAGGCCAAAAATAAAATCCCGCAGTCCATTGCTTTAGAGGAAGTTTCTATTAAGGATCTGCAAGTCTTTTCCACCACCAAACCAGGAGAAAAACAGTACAATTATAACATATCTTTGCGTTTCATTGATCCAATCGATACGGATAATTACTACCACGTAAATTTGTACCAAAAAACCAATCTCTATAGGGTTTCATTAGGAGATACCATCATTACCAGTACGCAAAGCACAACTACGGATATCATCCCTGTTTCCAATAGCTATTTTGAGGTGAGTAGCCCAACTGGCGGCTTGCTGCTGGATGATTCGCCTTTCAATGGGCAAGAAAAAAGCCTGGTTTTCCCCATGTCGGTAATCATAGATACCAAACAGGCCATCTTGGGCAACATCGATGTTGAATTGCGTTCCGTGAGCAAAGAATATTATTTGTACCTATCCTCCATAAAGAGGCAAAAAACCAATCCCAGCGTCCCCTATGCGGAACCGGTCATCCTCTTCAATAACATCATCAACGGACAAGGTATTTTTGCTGGCTACAGCAAGTCTAGGAGCTCCCGGTTTA
>JBBRGN010000380.1:0-3402 GCA_038240665.1 Chitinophagales bacterium
AGTTAATTTACTGGTCAGGGAGAGCGTGTATTTGGCCGATGGCGCTTGGGCGTAAACTGACGAAAAGCAACAACTGCACATTGCTGCTATTGTCAAAAAAATCACTAGGAATAGGCGGTGCTTTACAAAGAAGTTCGCCCTAATTGACTGGTGACGCAAATATATTGGCAGAATATTCAACTGTTTTTCTACAATAATAGGGTATTTGAGAGGATTTGTAGCCAATGAAGGGGTCTTTTTGAAAAATTGGGGATTTTGTTCCGCAGGATTGAAATTAAATTTTGTAAATTACAATTAAATTTATTTTTTATTCTGTAAAATAAAAAATTATTAAAATGTTTAATTTAATTTTGTGGAGTTATAAAAACATTAATTTTTTTAGTATCTTAGCAAAACAGACACATTTTTAACCGAATAAAATTTAAAACATGAGTAAGTTGTTTCCAATCCTATTAGTCGCAGTATTTGCTACGATGTTTTTTGTTGCTTGCGAAAAAACGGATAACGCTGCCGCAGCGAATGACGAAGTTTCGCCAGCAGCAATTAGCCTGATCAAAAAACTTGGATTTACGACTGCAGAAGTGCAAAAAGTTGATGGTGGCTACCTGGTAGAAGGAGACATTTTTCTTTCGGAAAGCGATTTGAATCGTACATTTGCGTATCAGTTTTTCAAAATTGCCGAAGTTGAACAGTACCGTACCACACAATTGGTCACTGGGCTTCCCCGCAGCATTACCGTATCCTTAGACAATCGCTTGACCGGTATTGCTGGTTATATACAAGCATTGGATGAGGTAGTGAGACGCTATAATGCACTGGGGCTTCAAATCACGTTTTCACGCGTAGCATCGGGCGGTAATATTGTTTTCTCTCGTGCATCAGGAAGCTACTTGGCTTCTGCTGGATTTCCAACGGCTACTGGAGCGCCTTTCAACTCCGTAAAAGTTAACTCTAGCGCTATTGGCTCAGGTACGAGTAGTACTTTTATCAACTATTGCGCCTCCATTATGGCACACGAAGCGGGTCACTGCATCGGAATGCGCCACACCGACTACGCCGATCGTTCTTATAGCTGTGGCGGTAGCCCATCCAATGAAGGTGCTAGTACCGTTGGAGCGGTTTTGATTCCGGGTACTCCTTCTGGTCCAGATCCCAATTCTTGGATGTTGGCTTGTACCCCAGGGAATACCAATCGCCCTTTCAATGCCAACGATATCACGGCGTTGAACTTCTTGTATTAAAAATTGACGATCAAAAATAGTTAACTATACTATTTTACAACTGTTTACCCTTCCGCGAGCACTTCCGCTAGCGGAAGGGTATTTTTTTTATTGAGCCTATTTACTTTCCCAAGGCTAATTTTTTTACGAAAAAATAAACTTCTTCTTGAATTCAATCAAACGATTGTTTAGTTTTGCACCGTCAATGGAAAAAGCATGCAGGATAAAAGAGGACATTTGATTGAAGTTGCGGAGCAGTTGTTTGGGCAATACGGATTTGAAGGGACTTCGATCCGTCAGTTGGCCAAAGAGGCAGGCGTAAACATTGCCATGATATCTTATTATTTTGGATCAAAAGAAAAGCTGGTTCAAGCCATTATTGAGACCAAAGGCCAGCGATTCCAAAATTACATCCGTGATTTGGATCCTGTGGAAAATGCTGATCCTTGGAGGAAAATAGAAAAGGTAATTGAGTTTTACGTCAATATGTTTTCCAATAATCCTCATTTTCAAAGCATTGTCTTTCGCGAAGTAGCCTTGGCACAACGCAGTGAGGTAGCAGAATCAATTGCCAAAATGGTTGCCGGTAACATGAGCGCCATCCGTCAGATTTTAGAAGAAGGCATTCAAGCTGGCGTTTTTCGTCAGGTTGACGTGCCGATGACGGTAGCGATGATGGTGGGCACCATTCGACAGATCCTCCAATACCGTCGAATTTCGGATCAAGTATTGACGTTTTTTGAACCAGATTCCAGCGAAAAGGTTACTGAAAGCATGATTCGCGATCGTGTCTACGCCTTTTTGGTGGATCTGTTCCGACAGCACTTACTCATTAGGAATACATAATTGTGAACCGACTGTTGATTGGGAAGGATCTTATCCCGCCCACTCAAATTTTTAAAAATTAATTTTTTTTTATGCAACCATTAATCAATCGTTTGATCAAACCCCTGCTGGTATTGATCAGCCTAATTCCCTTAGCCAGTTTTGCCCAAACGCTCCCACTCGATGAAGCCATTAAGCTGGGCATCGATAACAGCCGTCAGCTGGTCGTTTCTGCCACTAAAATTGCCATAGCCACCGCCCGAGTAGACCAAGCTGAAGCTGGAAAATTACCCCAAGTAAATGCTAGTCTGGTATACAATCGCTTGAGCAACAATGTAGATCCTTTTCGGATTAACGTCCCCGGAGGACCCGAAGGTGGCATTGTTGTTTCACCCGTATTGCTGAACCAATCGTACAACCGTATTTCGATCAACGAAGGAATCTACAACGGCCACAAGCTCCAGAACACCATCAAAGGAGCCCAACTTCAGGAGCAAGTAGCTCGCTTGGATTATGCCAAAGACCGCGAAGATGTGCGGTACACGATCATTCAAGCGTACTACCAGTTGTACAAAATGAATGCTTCCCAGAAATTGCTAGAAGAAAACATCCGCCTGCTGGATGAAAACATTCGGGATGTACAGAACAATGTTCGTGCAGGAATTGCTGTAGACAATGACGTACTTCGCCTAAAATTGCAACGCTCCAATACCGAACTTACATTGATCGATGTCCAAAACGGCATTAGTGTAGCTACTTTTAACCTCAATGTATTGATGGGACGGCCTACTGATCAAGCCATTTTGGTGGATACTACTTTAGCGTTTCAGGCGTCTAAGTTGCGCTCAAAAGAGGAATATTTTGCTCAAGCTGCTACTAATCGCAACGATGTAAAGGCCAATGAAATTCGCAAATTATCGGCTCAAAACAATATCGCCATCGCTAAAAGTGCTTTGTTTCCTACCCTAAGCGCAGGAGGAACCTTGTTTTTGGACAATCCCAACCAACGGGTTGTACCGGCCAAAAGTTTCTACAAACAAACCTGGCAAATTGGTCTTTCGATCAATTACAACCTAACGGGTGCTTACACCGCCAAACGTCAAATTGCCGAAGCACAAGCGGTAACTGATCAAGTAACGGCCATCCAAAACCAGTTGGCCGATGGAATCAAAATGGAAGTCAACCAAGCTTTTTCCGGCGTCAATCAAGCTTTGGGAAGAATCAGAGTAGCTAAAATTGCCGTTGAGCAAAGTACCGAAAATTACCGCGTCACCAACAACCGCTTTAAAGCTGGATTGGCTACGCTTACGGATCTGTTGATCGCCAATGTAGCTCAGCTACAAAATCAAATCAACCT
>JBBRGN010000381.1:0-3385 GCA_038240665.1 Chitinophagales bacterium
CCAATAGCTCAATCCCATAAGCCTTGCCTTTGCCTTGAATCACCTCTTGCTCCAATTTTGGACTAAAAATCAAATTGGCCAAATCCCGGTAATCGGGGAAATTGCTGGATCTACGGTAGTAAATCTCCGCCGAGGTTTCCCAAGCGTTTTTGTTTAAATTTTTGAAAAAACCCAAGGCCACTTGATCCGAAATCTGCGGTTTGATGTTTAAATCACTGGTTCCCCAACGGGCAGTTGGCAATGCAGCAGTGGTATTAGAAAACAACTGAATGTACTGGCGCATCCGGTTGTAGCTGGCTTTGATCGAGGTATTGTCGTCAAGGCTGTAGCGCAAGGACAGCCGTGGTTCAAAACCGCCGTAGGACTGCGCCACTTTATTTGCACCTACAAATTGGGTGGCCATGACCGTTTCTTCGCGGTGGATCACCCCATCATAGGATCGTACCGTATCCGGCCCCAGGCGTTGAAAAAAGGAATACCGTAAACCCGCGATGACCGATAGCTTCGACGAAACCTTCCATTCATCTTCAACATACAGCGCGGTTTCTCTTGCCAGTTCTGGCGCAATTTCCAGGCGCAGCACATTGGAATAAGGTCCGGGCTCCAATAGGTTGGGGTGAATCTGATAGGAATTCGCTTCCAAGCCAAATGACAAGTTGGACTTGACGCCAGTATGCAGGTAACGCGCTTTGATCGACCGCAAACGGATACTGGATTTCAAGGTAAAAGCGACGCTCGAATCTGGCGCACTGGTTTGGGCACGGTACAAACTCTGTACCCCAAAAATCGAAAAAGAAGACTTGGAATTGATGAACCAGCTAAATTTCAGGGTTTGGTTAAAGGTGCGGTAGCGAAAGGTGGAAGAACTCGCATTTACTTGAACCGTACTGAGGGAGTCACCCGGAAGTTTGAACACATCATAGCTGTAATAAGAGGTGTAACTCAAGCGGGTATCTTTGGTGGGTTTGTACAAAATTTTTCCCGTTAAATCATAAAAATTGGCGATGGTTCCTTTGATGGAATTGGGGCCTAACTTGAACAAGTAATCATTGACGGAACCTCGCGAGGCGACCAATATGGAAAGCTTGTTTTTGATGATGGGTGTTTCAAACCCAAACCGATTGGAAACCAAACCAACACCGCCAAAGAGTCCCCCTTTTTCCAAATCGGGTTCTTTTAGTTTAACGTTGAGTACCGAGGAAGTACGCCCCCCATATTCCGCAGAGATAGCGCCCCGCGAGAGGGAAACATCATTGACCGCATCTGGGTTAAAGATGGAGAAAAAGCCAAACAAATGCGAACTGTTGAACACCGGCGCTTCATCCATCAAGACTAAGTTTTGATCAATGCTGCCCCCTCTTACGTTCAATCCAGTCGACCCCTCCCCTACGCTGCTCACGCCGGGCAACATCTGCAAGCTGCGCATCACGTCCACTTCACCCATAAAGGCGGGAATTTTACGGATGCTGCGAATATTGAGTTTGGCCAAACCCGTTTCGGTGTTTTTAATGTTTTCTTCGGGGTTGCTGCTCATCACGATCACTTCCTGCAACAACTGGATGTCCTTAATGAGCGAAATATCGAGGATCTGATTTTTATCTAGTTTAACCTTGATGACCTTGGGTAGGTAACCTAGGTAACTGATGCGTAAGGTATACTCGCCGACAGGAGCGGCCAAACCATAAAATCCGCTTTTATCGGTATCTCCACCAATACGTACTTCTCTTAAAAAAACGGCAGCGCCGCTGATAGGCGTCTTGGTAACAGAATCGATCACTGTCCCATAAATGGTGAAGGAACTTGGCTTGTTCTGGGCCATTCCCTTTTCCCGAATGAAGAGCATGAAAATGGATATCATTAGAAATAACAGGAAATTACTCTTCATGTAGCGTGGTGTTTTCTAGTTGTCTGTTGCAGAGGTGTGGCAGGATTGCAGCCGAATATTGATGAAAACTGTGTTTTTGGAAGCCGACCAAAATTAGGTTTAATTTCGAAAAGGAAAAATTATATAGTCGTAGAATTTCACTAAACCGATGATTATTTTTCCTTTTTTGCAAAAAAAACGGCAAAAGATTTGAAGAAAAAAATAAAACTGCTCTATTCCTTACTTACCCTTGCCTTGAAGCAATACCAAGACGGTGTAAATCAAAATCTTAAAATCCAAGGCCAGCGACATGTTTTCAATATACAGGATATCAAATTTTAAGCGCTGAATCATCTGGTCTACATTGGAAGCGTAGCCGTATTTCACCTGCCCCCAAGAAGTGATTCCGGGTCTTACTTTGAGCAAATGCTTGTAATGGGGTGCCCGTTGGATGATTTGATCAATAAAAAATTGTCGCTCGGGTCGCGGCCCTACCAAAGACATGTCACCAATCAATACATTCCAAAATTGCGGCAACTCATCCAAACGCCATTTGCGCATCCGCGATCCCCAAGGGGTACAACGGTTGTCACCGTCTTTGGAAAGCTGCGGACCTTGAGCTTCGGCATCAACATACATAGAGCGGAATTTATAGATCCAAAAGGGTTTTCCATTCAACCCGATGCGTACTTGGGAAAAAAATATGGGCCCCGGCGATGAAACACGTACCCGAAAAGCGGTATAGGCATAAACCGGCGACAACAGCAACAAACAAAAAGCAGACACCGCCACATCGATGAAACGCTTGACCAGCACTTGCCATTTCGGCATCAAGTCTTGGTTGATTTCAATCAAAACCGCCCCAAATACCTGGTTCATCTTCACGGTTCCCAGCATGATGTCGTACATATCCGGGATGATTTTCACCAACACTTGTTTGTCATAATCAAATAAGATGTTGAGAATATCGCTGAGGCAGTTGTGCTGGCTGGTTTCGGTAGCGATGATGACTTCCTCGACGTTGTTGTTCAGGATGACGTCGCTCAAGTGTTCTACCCCGCCCAAGATAGGTAGGTAGGTCTGGAGTTCATTTTGACTACCGCCATTGGTATCAATAAAGCCCAAAAAATTATTCCCCAAGCTTTTTTCACGATCGGTCAATTCCCGATACAGTTCGACTGCATTCTGATTTCCGCCAATGATCAAGGTATTGAAACTGATTTTCCCGGCTCGCAAGCGGCGGTTGGCGCGCGTAAGTAAAATCATCCGCACGGTGACGGTAAACACAAAATGCAAAATAAAAAGGGCAAAAAACGAAGCATAATACGTACGGTAATTGGACACCAAATCATCCAATATGAGCGTAAAAAACAAAAACAAAACCCCAAAAAAACTCAGGAAAAAAGTCCTAGTAAAGGTAGCAAACCGCGACAAACGGTAGATGTCCTTGTATTGATCAAAAATGGAATAGAACAAAAACCAGCCCAGGGGAATCAGCAAAATGCCCGACCAAAAATTAGG
>JBBRGN010000382.1:0-3366 GCA_038240665.1 Chitinophagales bacterium
GATTTTGATATCGATACGGTTTATCAATTCAAAGCATACGCAACAGCCATTTTTGACAGTACCCTTTTCTACGCCCAGCGCAGTGATTTAAAAGCCATCGACAAGGAAATTAAGTTGACTTTTCTCAAACAAGAAACCGAAAGACAGACCCTAAAACCCCAATTTGGCATCAAATACGATCACATGTTTGGTTTTGGCGGGCTACCGATGCAATACACTTTGATGGGAATGATGAAATTGCCCCTTGCCAGTTGGTCGTCAAAAATGAACAAAGCCAACATCGAAAGCCTGAAATGGAAATCCGAAGCTTTGCACTCGCAAAAAGCAATGATGGTCAACGAGTACAGCGCAATGGCCTATTCCATGCGCAATGAACTGGAATTAAAGCAAAAACAATTGCTGCTGTATCAAAATACGATCCTCCCAGCTTTGAAAAACAACTACAAAACCATGCAACTGGGTTACGAGCAAAACACCGAAGACTTGTTCATGCTGTATGATGCCTGGGAGACCCTGAACATGACCCAACTGGAATATACCGAGCTATTGAATCGGGTACTTAGCCTACAAGTGGCTTTGGATCGGATCATGGAACAGCGGTAAGTAAAAAAATCATCATTCCTAAGTTAAGCGAATCATTATGAAGCGATTAATAGTTCTAGTCACCTTGTTTTCCTTGCTGTTGGCCTTTGCTTGCAACAAAAAAAAGGTGGCACCGGAAGATCAAAAAAAAGTGATGTATACCTGCCCGATGAAGGAGGATTACGTTTTTAGCGATCATCCCGGGACCTGTCCAAAATGTGGAATGGAACTGGTAAAGATGGCCTCCATGGAGCCAGAACATGAGCACTTGACCTATACCTGTCCGATGACGCAGGATTCCGTTTTCAGCGATCATCCCGGCCGCTGTCCGAAGTGCAATATGGAGCTGGTGAAAACAACCACCGCCCCACTGTCCCAGGAAACCGGGGAATACGCCTGCCCCATGCACCCAGAAATCATCCGCGAGAAGCCAGGTTCTTGCCCCATTTGTGGCATGGATTTAGTCAAAAAAGAAACAGGTAGCCCTAAAATAGCCGACGTAACCCTAGAATCGCTGTTGAAACCCACAAACGAATTTGTCGTCTCTTCGATCCCGGTGACCACAATTGAAAAAAAAGCAGCGGAGATTGAAATCGAAGCTTTGGGAAACATTGCCTATGACACTCGAGAGGTAGGAAGCATTTCCTCCAGAGTAGCTGGCCGAATTGAAAAACTTTACGTCCGCTACCGCTATCAAAAAATTGCCAAAGGTCAACACATCCTCGACATTTACAGTCCTGAGTTGCTGACAGCGCAGCAGAATCTACTTTTTTTGGTAAAAAATGACACCTCAAATACCACCATGATCCAAGCTGCTCAGGAACGACTGCTTTTGCTGGGCATGAGTCCCCAACAACTCCAGCAAGTTGTACAATCCCACAAGCCGGCTTTGACCATTGCGGTTTACAGCAATTACAGCGGCCATATCCACGAATCAGCTAAAGGCGAAGGCATGAATCCACCTCCAGGGGCCATGAAAGACATTTCGCTGGTTACCGAAGAGTTGTCGCTCAAGGAAGGCATGTACCTACAAAAAGGGCAATCGATTTTTACCGTCTACAACCCCAATCGCGCCTGGGCGATTCTGAATATTTTTGGCGAAAACCAAGACTTATTAAAAAAAGGCAATCGGGTCAGGATTGTTCCTGAAACTGCGCCCAGCAAGGCTTTCAATGCCAGTATTGATTTCATCGAGCCTTTTTACCAAAAAAACAGCAAGACCCTGAGCGTAAGGGTTTATTTCAACAACAGCCTCTTGAAGATTCCCATCGGCAGTCAGGTAAAAGCTACGGTTTTTGGCAAACCCAAAGATGCCTACTGGTTGCCCAAAGAAGCCGTGGTATCCCTGGGGATGAACAAGGTCGTTTTTCAAAAAAAGGAAGGTGGTTTTAATGCCCATAAAATCAATACCGGAATCACCCACCTTCAGCAAATCCAGGTATTAGGTGGCCTAGGTTTCAGTGATTCCGTAGCCGTCAATGCTCAGTATTTGATGGACAGTGAAAGTTTCATTAAAATAAAAAATTGATGATGAGGTATTTAAGCTTAGTTGTTGTGTTGCTATTTTTTGCAGCATGCAAAAACGCAAACCAGGCAGCTGCCGATCCCGATGTTTATTATACCTGCTCTATGGATCCGCAGGTGGTGGAAAGCCGACCCGGGAAATGCCCCATCTGCCACATGGATTTGACGGCGGTGAAAAAGAGCACCAGCACCAATGACGACGAAATTCAACTGAGTGATCAGCAGATCCAATTGGGCAATATCCATACCGATACCATCCAATCTGGAAGCATTGGCGATAAATTGATCTTAACAGCTACGCTAAATGTGGATCAAATGAAAACGAGTTCCGTAAGTGCCCGGGTGATGGGGAGAATTGAAAAATTGTACTTCAAAAACTTGGGTGATTATATAAAAAAAGGCGCGGCGCTGTATGATCTTTATAGTGAGGAGCTGAATAACGCGAAGCAAGAATACCTTCTGGTGTTGGACAAACAACGGGTTTTTGCGAATGAAAAAATCATCGACTTCGAGCAACTGATTCAAGGTGCCAAAAACAAATTGCTGCTCTGGGGAATGAATGAACAGCAAATTCAGGACTTGGGTAAGTCAAAAAAAGCGCTTCCTACCACCACTTTTTACAGTACATCCAGCGGGTACATCACCAATTTGGACGTTCGCGAAGGAGATTATACCGAGGAAGGTGGGATCATTGCAAAATTGGCCGACCTCTCGGTTTTGTGGGCGGAGGCACAGGTGTTTACTTCCCAACTATCCGAACTTGATCAAAAAAGCGTGGCTGTTGTCCAGTTACCTGATTTTGCAGGGCGGGAAATCAAGGGTAAAATTGAATTCGTCAACCCAGAAATCAACCCAGATACCCGGATCAACCTCATCCGAGTTTCCATCCCCAACCCCGACAATCAACTGATTCCAGGCATGCCGGCTTACGTAATACTTAAAAGTCCGGTAAGAAAATCGCTTACGCTCCCTATTGATGCCGTCATTCGCGACAGCAAAGGAGCTACGGTTTGGATCAAAACAGGACCCAGTTCATTCAAAAGCTTGATGGTAGAAACGGGTTTAGAAAGCGATGACCGCATTGAAATAACAACCGGACTAAAACCTGGAGATGTGGTAGTCATTACTGGTGCTTATCTGCTGAACAGCGAATATATTTTTAAAAAAGGACGTAACCCAATGGCAGGCCATGACATGGGCGATATGAAAATGTAAAAAAATGGAACAACAAGTTATGGGCAGAAAAATATGGCGCATTTT
>JBBRGN010000383.1:0-3345 GCA_038240665.1 Chitinophagales bacterium
ATGCCGGATAAATTCCTGAAATAAGCCCACTAGTAAGCAATACGGCAAAAACTACCAACAAAAAATGGGGTTGCCACAAAAAGGAAAGCGGAATTTTTACTTGTACCAATGCATAAAAAGTGGGCAGCATCAATTGCATCAATACCAAAGAAATCAGAAAGGAGAAGAAGGTGAAAAATAAGCTTTCGCCAAAAAATTGTCGGGCCAACTGACCTCTTCCAGCACCGACTACTTTCCGCACGCCTACTTCCTTCGCGCGGGTAGCCGAGCGGGAGGTGGTAAGGCTCATGTAGTTGATAAGTGCCAAGAGTAGGATAATCAAGGCGATGCCTAGAAAAATATAAACCAATTGCTGGTTGCTGTCGCCGAAATGGAGCGTTGATAAAGGGGCTGCTGAAAACTTTACTTTCATCCCTTCAATAGGAGCTACAATCACTTGGTTGAGCGTGGTTTCTAGTTTTTTAGCCGAGGCCTCGTTTTTTAATAAAAAATAGTGCAAATAACTGCCCAACCCTGGTTTGTTAAAAGAATAGCCATGTTTATCGATGGTAGCTAAAGAATTGAAGGAAGCGACAAAATTGTATTCCAAAGTAGAATTAGAAGGAGGCGATTGAATGATTCCGGTGATGTTGAAGAGGTGTTTTTCTCCGGGAATCTGAACCGCTTTTCCGTTAGAAAAATCCATGTGACTTTTTGTTTGATAGGCGAGCGTTTTTCCAATGGGATTTTGATTGCCAAAGTATTTTTTAGCCATTGCTGGCGTAATTAGGATTTTATTGGGTTCGGAAAGCGCCGTTTTAGGATTTCCAGCGAGTAATTTGAAGGAAAAAACCGACAAAAAAGAAGGATCGGCAAACAGTAATTTGTCTTCATAAAAGGTTTCATTTTTTCCACCTGCCCTGCCTACCAGCACGTGATCCAGCTCACTAGTACGAACGGCCGCCTCTACTTGCGGATTGGCATTTTTGGTGGCTTGCGCTGTGGCTGCCGAAAATACGTCCATGTAGACGGCCTGTCCGCCGTATTGAAGCGCGCCTTTAGCTTTGAAAATCCGAGCCTGTTTTTCATGAAAACGATCGTAGCTGAATTCATGAAAAACAAAAAGGATAATCAATAAACTCACCGACATCCCAATGGATAAGCCTAAAATGTTGATGGCGGAAAATACCTTGTTACGGGTAAGATTCCGAATAGCTATTTTTAGATAATTTTGGAACATACAATTGGTTTTAAATGATTCCTTAAGTGACTACTCGGTTCTTAAACTCTTCACTGGATTGGCCATCGCCGCCTTTATCGCTTGAAAACTAATGGTCAAAAAAGTCAGCAACATAGCGCCAATGCCCGCAGCTACAAATACCTGCCAAGAAATGGATATGCGAAAAGCAAAATCTTGTAACCATTGATACATAAAATAATAGGCTATCGGCGTGGCAATCAACAAAGCAATGAGCACCAATAACAACAACTCTCTGGAAAGTAAGCTCACAATATTGAAGATGCTCGCTCCTAGTACTTTGCGTACGCCAATCTCTTTGGTGCGTTGTTCCGCAATGTAGGTCACCAAACCAAATAAGCCCAAACAAGCGATGATTATCGTGAGGGCGGCAAAAATGAGCATGACTTTGCCCACCCGTTGCTCTGCCCGGTACATGTCGTCAAAGGCATCGTCCATAAATTTGAAACTAAAAGGAATCTCGGGGGCAAACTGCGCCCATTTGGTTTCTATCTGCTTGATCAAGCCTTTGACATTTCCCGTATTGATCTTGAAAGCAGTTTCCGATTTGCTATCGCCCAATACCAGGAAAAGCGGGCCTACCGTTTTGCGCAGCGATTCATAATGAAAGTTTTTGATCACGCCGATCACTTCATAAGATTTTACTCCTCCAGGCTTGTCGCCGACCGTGTAAAATTTTTGCCCAATGGGGTTTGTATACCCAAGTAATTTAACTGCTGTTTCATTGATGATGACTTTACTGGAATCGGTGCCAAAATCTTTTGAGAAATTCCTACCTTCTTTTAGTTCTAAACCAATCGTTGGCAGGTAACTGTCATCTACTTGCCAAGTCTGCATGTTGAGGCTGTTTTTAGCATCCATGGTCGCATCCAAATAATAGGAGTTATCGCTACGGGAGGAGTTGTCAATAGGAAGATAGCCAGCAAAGGAAGCATTGGTGATGCCGGTCAGTTGACTAATTTCATCTTTGAAAGCACCTGCACGGGTTCCTAAGGTGTTGGTGTTGTTTACGATCAGCACTTTATCTTTTACAAAGCCCAAGTTTTTGGTTTGGATGTAATCGAGTTGCTGGTAAATAATGATGGTTCCAATGATCAGCACCAAGGAGGTTACAAACTGAAAAGTGACCAAACTATTGCGTAGACTACTTCTTTTGAAACCGGCATTAAATTTGGTTTTTAGCGTTTCCAATGGTCGAAATGAAGACAAGAAAATGGCAGGATAATAACCAGCTATAATGCCAACTACCAGTGGAAAAAGCAACAAAAATGGTAAATAAACGGGATTGAATAGGGTAGCATACGTATAACTTTTAGCTGCGATATCATTGAAATAAGGAATCAACAATAAGGTAAAAACCAAGGCAAAAACAAAAGCTAGGTAGCTCATCAGCGTAGACTCGGCAATAAATTGACCAATCAAACTGCTTCTTTGGGTTCCGAGCATCTTGCGAATCCCTACTTCTTTCGCACGATTCGCGGAGCGGGCGGTCGTCAGATTTACAAAATTGATGCAGGCGATCAATAGCAAAAATAGAGCGACTATCGAAAAAATGTACACATACTGTAAACTGCCATTGACCTGGATTTCGGGAAATCTATCGGATTTTAGGTGGATATCGGTGAGAGGGATTAAGCTGTACTCAAATTTGTTTCCAGCCTTTCGGAATTCCTCCATGGAGTTGATTTGAATATACTGTTTGGCTTGCGGGAGAACGTAACGGGTAAGAACAGCGTCAAAGTTTTTTTCAAATTGTTTATAATCGGTGCCTTCGCGTAGGAGCAGGTAGGTGTAAAAATTGTTGCTCAAAAAATTCCCAAAATTATAATCAACATTTTTCATGCATAAAAACAGGTCAAAATTGAAATGAGAGTTATCGGGAATGTCTTGGTACACAGCAGTAACTTTGTAAGCCGTTTTTTTGGTGACGCCAATTTCCAAGGTTTTTCCTACAGCATCAACCGTATTGAAGTATTTGATCGCCGCTTTTTTGCTCATCACTACAGAATTGGGCTCACTCAAAGCGGTTTTGATGTTGCCGGAAAGCACTGGAATTTGAAACACCTCGAACAAAGTCGAATCCGCATACCCAATTTTGTCCTCGCGGA
>JBBRGN010000384.1:0-3342 GCA_038240665.1 Chitinophagales bacterium
TTGGATTCAACAGATCATAAAACTGATCCAACTTAGGCAAGATGATGATGCGTGTACGGCGGTTGATTGACCGGCCTTCTTCGGTAGTATTTGGTGCTAAAGTGTTGTACTCCCCTCTACCCGCAGCAATCAAACGCTTAGGATCAATGGCATACGTTTTTTGCAATACCCGAACCACTGAAGTCGCTCTTTTTACGCTCAAGTCCCAGTTATCGTCCAAACAAGCATTTTTGATGGGTAAGTTGTCGGTATAGCCTTCCACCATTACCTCCAGATCGGGGCGAGATTGGATAATTTTAGCGATTTTGCCCAGTACATCATTGGCCTTAGAGGTCAAATTTGCACTTCCACTTTGATAAAGCATCTTATCGGAAAGGTTGATAAACACCACGGTTTTGTCCACCTTCACCTCTACGTCTTTATCGTCAAGGCCGTCTTTCAAAACTCCTTTTAGATTGACTGCCAAAGCCAGGTTAACAGAATCTGCGCGGGTTTTCGCTGCTTGTAGCAATTGGATGTATTTGTCTTTTTTCTCTAACTGTGACAAAGTCTCCTTGATGTTATCGGTGGAAGATTTGGATAGCTTGGTCAAGTCAGTTACTTGGTTGAGCTGTTTATCGCGTTGTGACTGGATATCAGCAATTTGCGCTTTTAGGTCGCGGATTTGCTCTTCGCGCAATTGCAAAGCACCTTGATTGCCTTTTACATCGCCTTTTAGTCTTTCCTTGTCTTGTTCGCAGGAAGCCAATCTTGCCATGTATTCATTTAAACTAACGCCAAGCTTACCGACATCTTTGTTTGCAGCATCAAGCAGCACTTTAAGATCATCGTATTTCTTTTTTGGCACAACGCAGGAAAACATGGAAATACTCAATAAAATAAAGGTGAAAATACGGATGGTTGAATTCATAATGGTTTTTTTTAAAAATGGATACTGTATTAAAACCCGCTAAAAAGGAAACTGTTTCCCTTGCCACGGGTGTAATTGGCTCAAGAGCGAAGCGTTTATTTGTAGGGGGAAAGATAGGACGAAAGCGGCTTTCAATCAAGTTGTCAATCAACTTATTCAAAAAAAACGACATAAAGGGCCGCCAAACCTCTGCTGTTCACTTCCAAATCAGCACCACCAAACCACAGAATATCAACCCAGCACCCATGATGATCTTAGGCGTCAGCGGTTCTTTGAGCAGTAAAAAAGAAAGCACCAAAGTGATTAAAATACTGCCTTTATCAATAGCAGCCACGTAGGAAACCAGTCCATCTTTCATTGCCCGGTAATAATATACCCAACTCAAGGTGGTTGTAACTCCGGAAAGCATTAAGAGAATCAGTTGTTTACGCGTTAGCAGCGGTAAATCCTTTAACTTATTGGTAGCAACGTCAAAAAAGGTAATGATAAAAAAAATGGTGGCTGTTCGAATGCCTAAAGCTAGATCAGAGTTGATGTTTTGTAGCCCATATTTTGCCAAAATAGAGGTCAATCCAGCAAAAATCATGGATAGAAAAGCGTAGATGATCCAAGTTTCCATTTTTTGTTGGTTTTGGTGCTGGATGAAAAAGAGGAGACACCATAACTTAGATGCCTCCCCTTTTTTTCTTAAAAAATAAACTTGGTAGACAAGAATTGTGATTCATGTCCTTCGATAATGTGATTGATGATTTCTTTATTGATAGCAGTATCTTTGGTAGCGACCACCGAACGAATAGAAAAAGCGCGAATGGCGTCTTCTACCGAAAGGGTTCCTTCTGCCGAGTCCTTGCGACCGGTGAAAGGGAACTTATCCGGTCCGCGTTGGCACTGGGCATTGAGGTTCACACGGCTTACTAGATTGACCAGTTGATCCACCAAATGCCCTATTTCGTTAGAATCATTGCCAAAAACGCTTACTTGTTGGCCATGTGGCGATTCGATCAAGTAATCGATGGGTTCTTCATTGCTGGAAAAAGGGATAACGGGTACTACGGGTCCAAATTGCTCCTCCGCGTATACTTTCATTTTGCTATTGACGGGGTACAATACCGCTGGAAAAAAGAAGGAAGCCTTGGTTGACCCACCGCCTTCATTGATCACCTGAGCGCCGTGGGCAATCGCATCTTGTACCAAATCTGTCAAGTAGTCTGGTTTTTGTGGTTCTGGCAGTGGGGTAATGGATACGCCTTTATCCCAAGGCATACCAATGGTCAGCTTATTGACTTCTTCAGAAAAACGTTGTAAAAATGCATCAGCTATATCTTTGTGTACAAAAACTACCTTTATAGCGGTACAGCGTTGACCATTGAACGACAAAGTTCCAAGCAAACATTCTTTCACGGCCAATTCCAGATCAGCATTATTGAGAATGATGGCTGCATTTTTAGCATCTAGCCCCAGTACAGCTCGCAAACGGTTTACTTTAGGGTGCATTTTTTTTAAATCGTTGGCCACCCTGCTGGAACCAATCAAAGTCAATACATTGATTTTTCCGGATTGCATCAATTGTGGCACCACTTCGCTGCCTTTGCCGTAAATCGTATTGAGTACACCTTTGGGAAAACACTCTTTGAACGCTTCCAACAAGGGGTAATGCAACAAAGTACCATGTTTTGGTGGTTTAAATAAGATGGTATTCCCCATCAGAATAGCCGGAATGAGTGTGGTGTAAGTTTCGTTCAAGGGATAGTTAAAAGGTCCCATACACAATACCACTCCCAGCGGCGAACGACGAATTTGCCCAATAATGCCCTGCTCGATTCTAAACCGGGAAGAATTGCGATCCAAATCCTTGAGCATGTCGATGGTATCGTAGATGTACTCCACGGTACGGTCAAATTCTTTCGCCGAATCTGCTTGCGATTTCCCAATTTCCCACATCAATAATTGGATGATTTCGGCACGCTTTTCAATCATTTTGCCCGTAAAATTTTCCATACAAGCAATACGATCGGCAGTTGGCATGGTAGGCCATTCTCCGCGGCCATTGTCATAAGCAGCTACGGCAGCATCCAAGGCAGCTTGCGCTTCTACCTGACCTGCCATAGGATAACTTCCGATGAGGGTTTGCGTAAGCCCTTGCTCCGTTTGGATGTACACGGGAGAGTATACATCCTGCGTTTTGCCATTCCAAGGAATCATTTCCCCGTTGAGCAACATTTCACGTTGGTGAAGCGGCCCCTGTAGCTGAAATTCAGTAGGAACCTGTTCCGCAGTTGGAAAAAGGTGATCCAGTCGGTCTTGAAGATTTTGCATGTTGTTTATCATAGATTTGATCAGAAATGAACAACTGAAATACCGAAAAGTAGCTTTCTAGTACTTTTTTGGAAAACAAATGAGCACCTGTTTTAGGCCAAAAGTAGTAGCGTTCT
>JBBRGN010000385.1:0-3284 GCA_038240665.1 Chitinophagales bacterium
CACCATCAGCATTGGGTTTGATGGGCCCGATGGCTGGAAATGGAGCACTATAACTGTAAGGGCCAAAAACTTGCTCCCCTATAGAAATATAATAACCGGTTTTTCCTGGAGTTTCAATTTGAAATTTGATGTCCACTAGAAAACTACCATCTCGATTACATGGCCGTGGCGCAACGCCAAAGCTGTTAAAACTACAAGTTGAGTCGGTAGAATCATCGCCTTCAATGCAAAAATTATCGAGCGCGAGTTCATCTCCGCCGATAACTAAGGAAGTAATGTTGCCTTCTAAACACAAATAACCCGTTTTGGAGGTCGTTTTATTGGTAGTATCGCGTACAACTGTAACTTTTACGCCTTTGGATATTTCAAGTCCCTGGAGTTCAAAAAAGCTTTTGATTACTTTAATAGAGTCGCCATTAATGGCTAGATTTTTAATGCTGCCGCCTTCATAAAAATTGAAGCAGATGCGTTTAACTTTTTTTTCGGTGTAATTGGGAAAAGTCAGCTTTAAGTTGATGTTGCTGAGCAAAGCGACTCTTTTTGAGCCTAATTTAAATGCGCCGTTGAAAACGTCGCCAACGCCAACTAAATGGACGCTTCCAAAAGTAACTGCGCCGTTGGCGTTTTTGTATTCTGCTAACTGAAAAGAAGTACCATCTTGTACCAGCATGGTTGCGCCGGGTTTCAATTTGGTATCTACCCCAAAAACCTTTTCTTTGGGCAAGGTATCAAGGGTAATACGAGGTTTTTGAGCAGCCAAAAAACCCGCAGAAAGGGTAAAAAGTAACAATAAAAATCTAATCGGTTTGCAAATTGAGTCCATGGTAGTGTGTTTAGAAAGCCTATAACTCTTTGGTTGATACAAAAGTCCAACTAAATACTAATGTTAAAAAAAACTATTTCTGGGGATTTTTGGCAAAAATTTCTTTACATTTGAAGGCTAAATTAAAATAAGACTCTATTAATCAAGGTTTTATTTTTTTAAATTTCTTGGTAAAAATTGACTTTTTGTGAACAGCAACAAGCTTATCCGTAACCTAGAAAAATTGTCGAAAAAAGAAATGACCCGTTTTCGTGAGTTTATTTCTTCGCCATACCACAACAAACACCAAGAAGTTCAGCAATTGGTGGATTACCTATCACAAATTTATCCGCGTTTTGACGAAAAACATTGCAAAAAGGAACTCCTTTTTAACCAGGTTTATGGCAAGGAGGCTTTTAACGAAAAAAAATTAGCGCCCATCCTCACCTATGCACAAAGGCTGCTTGAGGAATTTTGGGCCATTGAACAATTTCGGGAAAACAAACGGCAACAGCGGCAAAACTTGCTAGAAAAATTGCGCAGTCACAATCTATATCCTGCCTATGAACGCATTATGGAGGACGTGATTGCCGAAAGCAATCAACAAGAGCTCCGGGATAGCAGTTTTTATTCGTGGCGCTACCAGCTGGCTAGGGAGTTTGAGGATTATTACAGCCAAATCGATAGCCATGACGATTACCAGAATCTGCGCGATAAACAGTCTTTTCTTGATTTTTTTTACATAGCGGAAAAACTGCGCGATGCTTGCGATTCTCAGGTTCAGGGCAAATTGCTTAAAGTAGATTACACGCCCCGTTTGTTGGATGGTATCTTGGACGAAATTGGCCACAACATCGCCGCCTACCAAGAGATTCCGCCGGTCATCGTGTATTATCAGGTTTACCAGATGTTGCGCCAAGAAGAAGCTTCTCATTATCAAGAGGCGCTCGACACCCTCCGGAAATGGGAAAAAGCGCTGACCCGCGAGGAATTGATTATCCTCTACAATTATTTCATGAACTATTGTATCGCCAAAATCAACCAAGGCAATCAGCAGTTTTTTCAAGAAATCTTTGAATTGTACCGTTTTCAGTTGGATCAAGGATTGTTGCTCAAGGAAGGGGTCTTATCGGAATGGGATTACAAAAACATCGTCACTACCGGAATTCGTTTGGAACAAATGGATTGGGTGCTCTTTTTTATCGAAAAATACAAAACGCACCTTCAACCCGATGTACTAGAAAACGCTTACCAATTTAATTTAGCTACTTATTATTATGCCGTAAAAAACTACGATGAGGTACTTAATCTCTTGATTCGGGTAGAATACAGCGACCGCCGTTACAACTGGGGTGCCAAAACGCTCCTCCTTCGCACTTATTACGAACTCAACGAATACGAAACACTTTTTTCACTTACCGAATCATTTCGTCAATACCTGCTGCGCAACAAACTCATGGCCGACATCCGCAGGCAAGGGTATTACAATCTGTTTAAACTTACCCGTCGGGCAGCTTACTTGCGTTTTCGTTTGGATTATCTCCCTCTTGAGCGAGCACAGCAGGAGTTGGAAAAAATCAAAAAAGCCATGGACAAAGGGGGAACCATCTTTAATCGGAGTTGGCTGGTAGAGAAAATTGAAGCGCTGGAACAGCTGGTAATAAAGAATGATGAATTTTGAATGCCTGCAAAAGTTTGAAAATTGGTTTTTACTTTTAGGGTGGTGGTCAATTCTTTATGCATTAGCTTGAACAACTGAATCGCTGGAGTCGTTTATTGTACATCAATAAACAACATGAAACGACCAAAACTCCTCTATTTCTACGATGCACTTTGCGGCTGGTGTTACGGATTTAGTCCGGTAATGCAAAAAACCGCAGCAACCTACAGCGATCAATTTGATTTTCAAGTCATTTCCGGAGGAATGATCATTGGTGAGCGTATTGGTCCGATCGGAACGGTGGCACCTTACATCCGCACAGCATACAAGGATGTGGAAAACGCCGCTGGTGTTAGTTTTGGAAAAGCTTTCTTAGAAGACATTTTGGAGGAAGGAAGCGCCATTTTCACCAGCATACCCGCAGCCATTGCCATGGCCGTTTTTCAAACCCATTTACCAGAAAAAACGGTTGCATTTGCCGGAGCTTTGCAAAAAGCCATTTATTTCGATGGCATCAAACCAGCAGATTTCAGCGCCTATGTACCTTATGCTGCCAATTTTGGCATTGACCCCGATCTGTTTTTGGCGCAAATGCAGGAAGAGCGTTTTCAAGAACTGGCTCAGGCGGATTTCAACCTTGCCGCTGAATTTGGTATCGGAGGATTCCCAACGGTGGTTTTGGAAAAAGGCGAAAAATACTTCTTGTTGGCCAGAGGCTTTATGCATTGGGAACGTTTTGAACAAAGCCTAAAAAAAGCGTTGGAACTGTAATGTTTCCAACGCTTTTTTTTGAGCTATTGATTTTCTTGTTGCGCTTCCAAT
>JBBRGN010000386.1:0-3280 GCA_038240665.1 Chitinophagales bacterium
GTACAATTTGATCAGCTCAGTTGCAATGTCTTTGACGCGTTTTTTGGTTTTATTTTTAAGGTTGCGCCAAGCATCCGACCCCAGCTTGTTGACCGCAGGTTCGGTACCTTCCTTTCCAATGTACTTTGCAATTTTGTGAAGTGAGTTGATGCTGACGTACAGCAGGTCGTTGTTTTTATACACCAAACGGATGCATTCCTGTACCTGACTGTTCACCTCAATTTTTTGCATTCCAGAAAATTTGCCAATCCCATGATCGATGTGGGTGACAAAATCGCCCGGTTGCAGCTCGCGCAGTAAGCGGAGACTGAGCGCTTGCTCTTTGGTAAATCCTTGACGAAGTTTGTACCGGTGAAAACGGTCAAAAATCTGGTGATCGGTGTAGCAGACAATTTTTAAATCCAAATCAATAAACCCTTCTTGAATGGCCTTAATGATGGGATGAAATTGCACCTTGGCCCGGAGGTCTTCAAAAATGGAGTAAAAACGCTCCACCTGCTTAGGGCTGTCGGTAAAAAGGTAGTTCTCCAGTTTTTGTGTCGTATTCTCTTGCAAGTTTTCAATCAGTAAATTGAAATTGCGGTTAAAACTAGGCTGCTGACGGGTATTGTATTTAATGGTCTGCGAAATCGGTAGCAATTGCTGATTGCCCGACATCACAATGATCGGGTAATCTTTAATGGCATTGATCACATCGCGGGGGTACAGGAAGGCGCGCTCGCGAAAAAGATTGGCAGCTTCGCCATCATCGAGGATGGAAAGGGTTTTGCCGTGTTTTTCAGCCGCCTCAAAAGCCATTTGTAAACGATCAAGTACCATTTGAAAATCAGTACACCAGATCGTGGTATTTTTACTGATGACTTCAAAAAGCGACACTTTTTCATCTTGCCCAAAACGCGTATTGATGTTGGGTACAATTGATACCCGAGCAATATTTTGAACCGAAAGCTGATTGAGCGGATTAAACGTACGGATACTTTCTACCTGATCATCAAACAGTTCGATGCGGTAAGGATAGTCGTTGCCAAAAGAAAAAATATCAATAATCCCTCCGCGGATCGAAAATTGTCCGGGTTCATAGACAAAATCTTCGCGGGTAAACTTGTATTCCACCAGCATCTGAAACAAAAAATCGGTGTCCAGTGCTTCCTCCACCCGAATGTCGATGCGCGATTTTTTCAACACTTCAGGATCCACCACGCGCTCAAAAATAGCTTCCGCATAGGTGACAATGATTTCTCCGGCGGCATTTGAACTACTAATGGCATTGACGGTTTCCGCGCGTTGAAGCACATTAGTGGAATTGAGCTCAGGGAAAAAAAGTGGACGTTTGAATGAATCGGGAAAAAAGTGAATTGATTTTTTTTCAAAAAGATTGGCCAAGTCATTCTGAAGGTAAGCGGCATCTTCTTTACTCTCCGCTATTAAAAGATGCGTTCGGGGGCTGTTTTTGTAAACCCCAGCAGCAACAAAAGCGCGTTGCGCGCCAGTCATACCCAGCAAAGCCAAGCGTACTGGCTTCTCTTGAGCCAAGGCCTCGACAATTTTTTGCGTACGGCGATCGGTGGTGTATAAGTCGAGTAAAGGATCGAGATTGTTCACGTTGCTAAATCAAGGATTACTGATGTCAAATGCTTGGGCAATTGCCAACTCTATTTTGCAAAGCTAAGCCTTTGTTCGGGATTTAGTTTCGAGCTTACCACCCAAAATAAATTCACTAGCAAATTTTAAACTTCGTTACGCTAAAAAATTGGTTTTCCTTCCCGGTATTATTTTGGCAGAAAAAACCTTAAATTGGCCAAAGACTTCGAGGTAGAAAGTCATTTTAACCTTGTTTTGTTCAACAGAGTTGTTGCAAGGGTAGATAGATTGACTCTTTCCCAAGCCTAGATAAGGGAAAAAACTTTATTTTTGATCCCAATCGCCATCGTAACACCAACGCTTAACGTTAAAAAAATTAAAAACCAATGAAAAAAACTGCCTTGTTGTTGAGTTTTTGCCTGCTTTTTTTAGCAGCAAATATCTGTGCGCAAACTTCAGTCAAAAGCAATATCATTTCGCTGAACAAAACCGAATTTAAAACCAAACTGGCCAAGAAAGGCGTACAATTGGTGGACGTTCGTACGCCAGCAGAGTTTATTTTGGGACACATCGACAGTGCGCTCAACCTCAACGTCAACGACGTTCTGTTCAAAGAACAAGTTGCCAAGCTTAACAAAAATAAGCCCGTTGCCTTATATTGTAAAGCCGGATCACGTAGCGCCAGAGCAGCTAATATTTTATCAGAAATGGGTTTTAAAACGATTTATAACCTGGACGGGGGTTACATGGCCTGGACAAGCAATTGAGAACAGTAGCCGACTTGTAAAAAAATTTAAACAAAACCCCTAAGTCCCTGTTGAAACTGGGTATCACAATAATATTAATCAGCTTTGTCTAAAAAAATTGTCGTCATTGGTTCCGGTTTTGCCGGATTAGCTGCTGCTAGTTTTCTGGCAAAGGATGGGTATTCCGTAACTGTGCTGGAAAAAAACAGTGTGCCAGGTGGTAGAGCTCGTCAATTCCATGCCGAGGGTTTTACCTTTGATATGGGGCCAAGTTGGTACTGGATGCCTGATGTTTTTGAAGGTTTTTTCAATCACTTTGGCAAATCTGCGGCGGATTACTACGAATTGATTCGATTAGATCCCTCTTATTCAGTAATTTTTGGCCTGGGCGACGTGATGGATATACCCGCTACCATGCCCGAATTTGAAGCCCTTTTTGAGCGTTACGAACCAGGAAGTACCAAAAATCTCCAGCGTTTTTTGAGCGAAGCGAAGTATAAGTACGAGGTAGGGATGCAGGAATTTGTCCACAAGCCCAGCCATTCTATTTGGGAATTTGCCGATTTACGGATTTTACAAAGCATGTTCCGCCTACAAATGTTTCAATCACTTTCATCACATGTACGGAAGTTGTTCAAAAACGAACAGCTTATTCAGTTGTTGGAGTTTCCGGTGCTGTTTTTGGGCGCTACCCCCCAAAAAACTCCGGCCATGTACAGTTTGATGAATTACGCCGATATCGCTTTGGGAACTTGGTATCCGAAAGGCGGAATGTTTAGGATCGTAGAGGCCATGACGGCGCTGGCTTATGAACAAGGCGTAGACTTGCGCCTAAATCAAGAGGTCGTTTCCATCAATGTGGTGAACGGGAAAGCGCAATCGGTGCGTACAGCTGATGCCGAATACCCTGCTGATGTAGTCATTGGCGGCGCTGATTATCATCATGTAGATCA
>JBBRGN010000387.1:0-3258 GCA_038240665.1 Chitinophagales bacterium
TTGCTGCCTGGACTTATTGAAGGGCATTCCCATCTTTTTTTGCATCCTTATAACGAAACTTCCTGGAACGATCAGGTCTTGCGTGAATCGGTCGCTGAACGAGTAGCTCGGGCAACTGTACATGCCCGCCAAACCTTAGAAGCGGGTTTTACCACCGTTCGCGATCTAGGAACGGAAGGCGCGGGATATGTTGATGTGGGTTTAAAAACTGCCATTGAAAAAGGCATCGTACCAGGGCCGCGCATGTTGACTACCGGACCAGCAATTGTTGCCACCGGAAGCTATGGTCCAAAGGGATTTGCGCCTCAGGTCGACGTTCCTCAAGGTGCCGATGAGGCAAGCGGGCATGACGAAATTATCCGGGTAGTACGCAATCAGATTGGCAAAGGTGTGGATCTAATCAAGGTATATGCCGATTACCGCTGGGGGCTAAAAAATGAAGCACGCGCTACTTTTTCCTTGGAGGAATTACAATGGATGGTAGAAACCGCAAAAAGCAGCGGTCGTGGCGTGGTTGCTCATGCGAGTACGCCTGAGGGAATGCGACGCGCCATCTTAGCAGGTGTAGAAACCATCGAACATGGCGATGAAGGTACTCCGGAAATATTCAAACTTATGGTCGAAAAAGGAGTGGCCTTGTGCCCAACTTTGGCTGCAGGCGATGCGGTACTTCAATATAAAGGTTGGAAAAAAGGCATCGATTCCGAGCCAGAATCCATTCGTCAAAAGAAAAACACCTTTACACAAGCGCTAAAAGCCGGCGTGACGATATCAGCTGGCGGCGATGTCGGCGTTTTTTCCCACGGCGATAATGTACGCGAACTTGAACTGATGGTAGATTATGGCATGCCCGCATTAGCCGTTTTGCGCAGTGCTACCTCGGTCAATGCCCGTATTTTTCACTTGTACAAGGAATTTGGACACATCCGACCTGGTTTTTTTGCCGATCTCGTAGGTGTGATAGGAAATCCAGAGCAAAATATCAGTGACTTGCGCAAAGTGAAAATGGTCATGAAAGGCGGTGCTTGGGTGGTTAAGCCTTAGATTTAGCTAGACTTGCTACATAACTTTTGGCTGTTTCGGCAATGGTTTGCTCGATTGGGCGGTATTGGAATTCTAAGGTGTCAATCGATTTTTGATTGGAAAAATGAAAAGTTAGCGCTGATTGACGGGCGGTTTCTGCGGTGATTAAGGGGCGTTTGCTGGAAAATCGAGCTTGTAACCAAGCCATTCTCCAGGATAGGTTTTTCAAAAAAGCGCTGAGTCTTATTTTGGGTGGTACCACCCCCAAAGCCTGAGCAATTAGCGTGAAAAAATGCTGGTAAGTAAGATCAGCGCCATTGGCAATAAAGCGTTCTTCGCTAATTGGGCCATCCATCAATTGGATCATCATAGCGGCCACATCACGTACGTCTACCAACCCCGAATTCCCGACGGGGTAAAATTTAAACCCTTGATGAATCATAGGAAAAAACTTAGCCGAACCTTCATCCCAACGACTTGGGCCTAAAATGATGGAGGGATTGATGATCACTCCATTGAGTCCTTCGGTGATGCCGCGCCACACTTCTTGCTCCGCCAAAAATTTAGAAATGCCGTAATGGGTATTGTAAGGACTGGCTTGCCAAGCACTTTTTTCGTCTAATGTTTGTCCAGGTTTGATGCGACCTAAGGCGGCTATCGAGCTTACATACAACAATTTTTCAATACCCAAATCCAAACAAAGGTTGACTACATTGGCTGTGCCCTCTACATTGATGCGCTGCATGTTTTCCCGATCACGGGGATCAAAAGAAACTACTGCTGCGCAATGATAAACTTTGTGAATCCCCTCCAAGGCATCTTCAAGGGCAAAAATGTCGAGCACATCCCCTTCCACCCATTCAATTTGATCAACAATATCGGCTACCAGATCCATTTTGCTGCTGGGTCGGCGCAAAGCCCGGATTTTGATCTGACCATCTTGAAGCAGTTGACGCAACAAATAGGAACCTAAAAAACCAGTACCGCCAGTAACAAGGATGGATGGCTGCATGAAGGATTGGGAAAGTAAAAATGAAAAAAGGGCTGTACGCGCTAACAAAAAATGAAACGACGACTCAATTAAGTATCGTCGTTTCCTGGCTCGAAGATTATTTCTTCAAAGTCATGGTGTACTTGGCCACCTCTTTAATTTTGTTCTTGTCCAACAAAGCTTTGAAGCTAGTCATTACATTGCGACCGTTGGTGATCACATTAATGCGCTCGTCCAATTTGAGGACAGATTTGGTAAGGTCGAAAGCACCATTGGTTCCCATATCACCGTACAATCCATGACAGGTAACGCAATATTGCTTGAAAATTTTTTGACCTTCACTATTCTTACCATTTTGCATGGGCTCCACATCAGCATAAGTGGCAGCGCCAGCCAAAATGACGATTACAACTAAAGCAAACGCCATGAAATTTTTCATCTAGGAAAAAGTTTTTTTGGGTGAAAAAAGCAAGTTAAAAGTAGCAAAAAATGCGTATTTCTCTACAATTGTCAAAAAAACTTGACAATTCGGTAAAGGAAGTAATGGTTATCAACGTACGAACTCATCGATATTCTCAAGAAATTCGCCGAATTAACTTAATTTTAATGGGGTTAACCCTATAGTTTGTCCTAATTCTTAAACAAAATTATCTACTATGAGTTCAGAACCAAGTGGCAACCGATTTGTACCAGGTAAAAATTCAGGTCGCTGGATCAGCACCTTGGTCATTGGATTTGTCATTCTCATTGTTGTTATTATTTTTTCCAATGCTACTTTCATGACCGTTGAAGCTGGTGAACGCGGAGTACTTTTTCGTCGTTTTTCCGGTGGATTGGAAAAAAACAAGGTATTTATGCCCGGTTTTCATGTAGTAGCACCCTGGAACAACATGTACATTTACGACGTTCGCGAGCAACAAATGGAAGAAGAAATGGAAGTGCTTTCGAATAACGGTCTGAACATTCAGCTTGACATCACCGTCCGCGTCAATCCGTTGTACACCAAAATTCGCGATCTACACGAGAATTTTGGCAAGGAATACCTAGTAACGCTGGTTCGACCAGAAGTACGTTCCTCGGTGCGCAAAATCATTGGTCGGTACACACCGGAAGAATTGTACAGCACCAAACGCGATGAAGTACAACAGCTCATCCAAAAAGATTTGGAAGCAACGCTGAATAAAAATTTTATTCAGCTCAAGGCAACCCTTATCCGGGGAATCAGCTTGCCGGAGAAAGTCAAA
>JBBRGN010000388.1:0-3218 GCA_038240665.1 Chitinophagales bacterium
ATCGTGATTTTGGTTTTTTCCCCAACGTAACCCGTGCGTACACCACCTCGCGCAATGCAATGGAATTGATTACGACTTATCAATTGCCCCAGCCAGAAATATTTTACATCAGTCGCGCCTACCAGACCCGGCACGGCATCGGGTTTATGTCCAATGAAGACCTGGAGTTGAATTACATCCCTAACCCTCTAGAAACCAATGTATACAACGAATGGCAAGGCCATCTGCGGGCAGCGCCACTGGATCTGGATTTGCTCCAATACGCATTGGATTCAGATCGCAATTTTTCAGGCACGGCGTCAAAAAACCTGGTCATAACCTGTCTGGACCAATTGACCGGCAATTTGACCGCTACTGCAGGCGGAGCGCTACGGGTATTTGAAACGCCTGAGGTTATGGCCGGACATTTAAATACAGCATGGAAGGGGTTGTATTTTTGTTATGGGGATAAAGCGACAGCGCTACAATCGCGAACATCAATTGCGAGCTACGATAATTGAGTAGCTTTTCATTGCGAATGTAGGAAGCAGGTAACCTTTGAGGATTAATGACTTATTAAACTTGAATAGCGTTCAATTTTAGTAAGATTGATGCGTTTAGGCCGCTTTTTTTACCCAAAAATCCCAATCCCCACCTTTGTACATCCAAAGACAAAACCTTCGTTATGGGAAAGGCATTTATAATCTCATACCTTTGTGATTCAAAATAAAAGCAGGATGATAAAATTACCTTGGAGTACTTGGCTGCTGGTAGCCGTTCAGGTTTGTTGTATGGTATTTACGGGATTGGCTCAGGAAATAGATGAAGTTGGGTGCAAAGATCTAGAATCGCTGCGCTTGGCGGAATCGCGGCGTGCGCAGGCCTTGGCTTCTTTTCGCGCGGTCAATTACTTAAGCAACTACGATTTAAAGTACCATCGGCTGGAATGGGAAATTGATCCCTCCAAATATTACATCAAAGGAACAGTCACCTCTTATTTTATCCCTCAAGACCAAGGGTTCCAAAAAATTCAGTTTGATTTATCATCCCAACTTACCGTTTCAAAGGTGGCCTATCGCGGTAAGGCACTCGCTTTTGTTCAAAACTCCAATGACCTGTTGGAAATTACCTTTCCTGCGGTGTTGCCCAAAGGCATATTGGATTCGCTGTCGGTCAGCTATGAAGGCAAGCCATTCGATTCTGGTTTTGGATCTTTTGTACAAACCACCCATTCCGGTGTTCCATTTATTTGGACCCTTTCCGAGCCCTACGGCGCCAGAGATTGGTGGCCATGTAAACAGTCGCTCACCGATAAAATTGATTCCTTAGATGTTTATCTGCGTACTTCAGGCGCTTACCGAGGTACCAGTTATGGGGTGATGGTGGAGGAGATAACCGCCGGCGCTACGAAGATTTACCATTGGAAACACCGATATCCCATTGCAACCTACTTGGTTGCTTTAGCAGTAACCAACTATTCTGTCTATTCCGAATATGCCCGGGTACCAGGAGCAGACAGCATTCTGGTGTTGAACTACATCTACCCGGAATCGCTGGCCAGCGCGAAAGCAGGTACCCCCTCGGCGGTTAAAAGCTTGGAATTGTTCAGTAGACTATTTGGATTGTACCCTTTTGCTAAAGAAAAATATGGCCATGCCCAGTTTGGCTGGGGCGGAGGAATGGAACATCAGACCATGAGTTATGTAGTAAGCTTTTCCCATTCTTTGTTGTCACATGAGCTCGCTCACCAATGGTTTGGTGATAAAGTAACTTGTGGTAGCTGGGGCGACATCTGGCTAAACGAAGGATTTGCTACTTTTTGTGAGGGCCTGACTTATCAATATGGCTTGGGCAGTAATACTTGGAAATCTTGGGTGACGGGCAAATTGGGCTCGGTAGTTGGAGCTAATGGCGGTTCGGTATATTGTAAGGATACCAGCTCGGTGGATGCTATTTTTAACTCCCGATTGAGTTATAATAAAGGTGCTTTGGTGCTCAATATGCTAAAATGGAAACTCGGGGACGCTGCTTTTTTTAAAGGCGTTCAGAATTATCTTAAAGACCCGGCGGTGACCTATGGTTTTGCGTTGACTGCTAATTTACAGCGTAACCTGGAATTGGTCAGCGGACAAAAACTTGATGTATTTTTTAGAAACTGGGTTTATGGCGAAGGCTATCCTAGTTATCAAGTAGAATGGAAAACAGCCAACGGCAACAAACCAGGGGTTGTGAAGTTGTCGCAGACCACTTCAACCAGTTCGGTTACTTTTTTTCCTATGCCAGTTCCCATTCGCTTTTCAGGTCAGGGAAAAGATACATTACTGGTCTTTGATCACTTTTTTTCTGGACAACAATTTTTACTTCCTACCCTTTCTTTTGTTCCTGCCATAGTGACTTTTGATCCTGATTTGCAATTGATTTCTGCAAAAAATTCAGTGACCCAAAATAGCGCGCTTACCGCCACCGAAGACATCATTTTGGCACAGGTGAAAATTTATCCCAACCCAACCACCGATGTACTGCAAATTGAATTACCGGAAACTGTGCAATCTACCGGCCCAGTCAGGATTTTTGATTTACAAGGTAAAGAAGTAAAGCAATTGCCTGATCGTCAGGCGCTTTCATTGGGTGCACTTCCTAGCGGCGCGTACTTGTTTCAATTGCCTACCAATCGTGGTTTGTTGCGCAGAATGGTGGTAAAGGAATGATTATTAGCGTTGTCGCCACAACGCTGATAATAAAATAGTTTTGGTGAATGGATTTTTTCTTAAATTTCCATTCACCAAAACCAATATAATCATGCAACAGTTGAATCGCCGCGAGTGGTTGAGGCTTCTTGGCTTGGCTTCTGCCGCCACTACGATGAGCGCGATACCCGCCAAAGCGGCTATCGAAGCCATTCCGTATCCTTTCCGCCCTTTGCTGGATGGAAAAATAGCGCGTTTGAGCTCCAATGAAAATCCCTATGGCCCCTCTGTCAAAATGCGGGAGGCCATAATCAAAAGCTTTGATGTAGCTTGTCGCTATCCTTTTTCTCAAGAAGAAGAGTTGGCAACTATCTTAGCGGCCAAAGAGGGCGTAAAGCCTGAAAACATCGTCCTTACCGCGGGCTCTACCGAGGGATTAAAAGCGGCAGGACTTACTTTTGGCCTACACGGCGGTGAAATCATCTCCGCCAATCCTACTTTTTTGGCATTAATGGATTATGCGGCTCAATTTGGTGCTTACAATCAGCAAGT
>JBBRGN010000389.1:0-3193 GCA_038240665.1 Chitinophagales bacterium
AATCACTACCGACACCCTGAACAAAGCCTCATCGGAAAAATCGGTGGAAATTGTTGTCTTGACGCATGATTCGTTACATCTAAAAATGCGCGACAATGGAAAAGATCGCTTGCTGAAACTAGCTCGCGTGAAGTAGGGTTAGCGCAACAATTGCACTGAACCTTTAATTTGGTGCTGCAATTCGTCATCTAAAAGCAGAATAGCCCAATACGTGTATATTCCCTCCGGTAAGGGTTGATCATCGCGCTGGCCATTCCAGCCAGTCGAAAGGTCGTTTGGGCTTAGATCTTTGGCCGTATACACCAATCCGCCCCAACGGTCGTACACCTTTAATGCAAGAATTTTTTTAATGTCTTGCCCGCCAAAAACGGTGAAAACATCATTGACGTTGTCTTGATTTGGAGAAAAAGCAGAGGGTATGTAGATGCTTAAGAAGGATAGCTCCAAAAACACCAAGCTGTCGCAGCCATCTCGGGAAGTAAGCGGAATCTGAAAATTACCGGCTTGTTGGAAATTTTTTCCCGCCACTGAAAACGATTCCCCGGGTAAAATACCTGCTTTCACGGAATCGATCAGATCGGTTGCTATGCTCAATTCCAAGTTAATGATGCTGTCACAACCGTGGATGGTTTTCAAAGTATCAAAATAAACCCCAGTTTGGTTGATCTTTTTTCGATTAAAAGCAAGCGATTCCCCCAGGCACAACCTTTTTTTCAGGTCTTTTCTTGCAACAGGTTTTTGGAAATTATAGGGTTGGAGTAACCTACATTCATTGGTTCCGGTCAAACGAACGCGGTAATCCCCAGGTCCCGTTTTTAGGAGTAATTTATTCAATTTTTCGCCGGGTAAAGCAATGCCATCTTTGTACCATTGGTAGTTGGTTTGAGCTATAGCTGGCACTTGAAGGGAATAATCGCTTCCGCAAGGATTCCCAAGTGTAGAAATCGTGAAATCAAATCGCTTAAGTTCATCCAGGATCAGATCGTCCAAAAAATAATAAATATCCACATCAACAGATGATGATTCTAGGGCACAACTTGGCCCCAATACAATGGCATAAATGTCGTCTTTAGGCGTAAAATTAAGGTCGATATTAATCCAACTGCGATTCCCGCTCACGTAAGCGTTGCCCAATTGTACCCAACCTGGCCCGTTGGTAGGACAACCAAATTCTGGATTGCCTTTTCCAAAGGGAAGATTCACACAATCTGTAGTGCCAAACAGTACAATTGTGGTTGGAGGGGAATTTGTTTCATTGACGAAACCCATCTTAAATCGTAGTCGGTAGCTGGTGTTTGCTTTCATCGGCGACAACAAGCAGGCTCCTGCATACTCTTTCCAATTGGCGTTGGTAATGCCTCCGCGAAAACGGCCATTGCGGAATCCTACACATCCCTGACCGTCAGGAAAAGGCAAAGGCGGTGGAAGATTAGGCCACCCCATCCATCCGCAGGTATGTAAATAATCGGTAGTGGGTTCGGAAGCTTGGATCCAAGTTTTTGCACAGCTGAGTTCGCTAACCGCCTGAGGGCAGCAGCTTTTTTCTTCAAAGGAAGGATTTGGAATCAACGATTTTGGACCAAAAATAGGGCAATCACAATCCGGGTCGTTGAGGTCAATTAGCCCGTCGCCGTCGTCATCAATGGCATTGTCGCATATTTCGTCGATTGATTGAGGTTGCCCAAAATAGAAACTTAACCTTTCAACCAGTGGATTCATTTGACCAAAGAAATGTCCAAAAATAGCTAAACCTATTAGCCAACAATAACTTCGGCGCATGACAAGGGTATTTTAGGAATTTGGTTTGGGACTTCGAAGTCAAAAGCAGAAAAAAACAAATAATAAGGTAGATGAATTTGACCGCACTAGCAGTCTATTGAGGGAACCTACTGCCCTTGACTCGAAGCCCCAAACCAAATTTATGTATTTTTCTATTCGTCTAAGTTATGGGAAGGTAATCCTTCAGAAAATGCGGAACAAGAAACTTAAAATGAATAAAAAAAATGAATACGCTAGTTTAGGTCAAAAAACGCGGCTATCCAAAAGTCAAAGATTACTTTTTGGTTAAGCCAAGAGAAATTGTCGGCTATTGGCAAAAAACCTCAAGTTGGCTATTCTAGTTCTGGAATCAGGCCAAATTGAGTGAGGTGATGCCGCAGGTGTTTAACGTGAAAAAAAAGCCATTCTTCCTCGCTTAATGGGCCAAAAAAAGGATGACTGGGAGTTGCAATGGGCTGATCTTCATAATATTTGAAAAAACGTTCCACATTTTGAGCGAGCACTACTTTGGCTTCATCGAAGGAAGCAAATCGCTTTGGAAACGGTGCTTCAGGCTTTGAGCCTGGAGCTAAAATCCCTCTAGGAAAAACCGTCTCTGGCTGAAAAAATTGCCCTTTGCGGTGGGCAATTTTTTCAGGGGGCGTCAATATCTCGGCATTTAACTTACCGTTCGATATTGCAAAAGTGGCGCTGATGTGTTCGATCAAGTGCTGGGATTCCATAATTCCCCATTTAGGAGTCACGTCTTCTCTTAATTCCATCAGTAACAGAAGCCAATCTTGAATGGTTGATTTGTCATTCATTTCTTTTTATTTTGCAACACTAATTTTTAAATTTCCTTCCAATTGTACGTTCACTGCAATGCCTTCCTTGGTCAAAACAATACTACCTATTTTCAGATCCTGCATAAGCCCTTGCATGCGCAATCCTGGCGCCAACTTATAGGTATTTAGTTCCGATTGGAGCATGTTTTTCATTTCCCCAAGATTGTAGGTCAGCAAAAAATTCAGGTTGTCTTGAATCCTATTCTTGATGGTACTGCGCAACAACCAGCCGCCGCTTTTTACCAGAAAATTTTTGGTATCCAAGGTATAATCAAGGTCGCGTATCACAATTTTATTGGAAAAAGCGTCGTAATCGGGTTTTCCTGTAAGATAAATGCTGCCATTGTAACTTCCAGATAATTTGGTTTCCACCACTACTTTGTCAGCGTTTCCAAATAGGTTAAGGTCTTCCACTTTTACTTTGCGTTTGCCAGATGTATAGATTTCCCCCAACATGTGTTCTTTAGCGATGCGTTCTGCTTCTTCCCAGCCAATTTGGGTATTGATGACCAAATTAAAGCCTGGCGTAGTTGCATTGTACTGGGTAAAAGGAGGCAGCGGATCAGGTTGCCGATCTACTGGTCGTGGGC
>JBBRGN010000390.1:0-3184 GCA_038240665.1 Chitinophagales bacterium
GTACCGGACAATGCTTGGAACCTGGGATACTCCGCTTACTTCTTGGCAGCAAATTCCAACCTCTGCGCACTGAGTCGCAGGATGAGTTGGACGGAGCCTCTGGCGAGTCGCCGTCGCTTTGAGACGATTTTGTATGCGGGCGGTTCGGTAACCTACACGATTTGGTTGGAAACGTTTCAGGGTGCTTGGCAGGAAGGATTGCGCCGGGTTTTCCAACAGCGCTACCTCTACGACCTCGAAGGCCAAACCTTTAACGACAGTCTTTACCGTCGTCCGGATCAACAATGGATCAAACATGCCTACGCCATGCATCTGATGATGGCTTGGGATCGGGATTTTTATGACGCTAAAGACCGCCAATACCACCTGCTGGATTTTTTGAAAAAAGGCAAACAACTGTATGGTGGCGATGATGTGGTAGGCATCTGGCCGAACTGGCCGATGTTGGGACTGGATCAGCGCAATCAATGGGATTTGTTGCGCGATTTACCAGGTGGTACGCCGCAATTGAAGCGCCTGGCCAATCAAAGCCGCGCGCAAGGCACCCGTTTTTTTATCAGTTACAACCCCTGGGATGAAAGCACCCGCTGGGAAGACCACCACAATGGCATGGCGGCCATGATTGGGGCCATCAGTGCTGATGGCGTGGTTCTGGATACCGAGGGCAAAAGCACGCCTGAACGCCAACAAGCCGCCGATCGCGTGCGTGCCGGAGTGATCATGTACAGCGAGGGCATGGCCGTGCCTAAAGATATGCCTACCATCATCTCCGGTAGAGTACACAATGCCCTTTATTACCCGCCACTGCTCAACCTAAACAAACTGATCCGAACCGATTTTGCCATTTTTCGAGTGGCAGAATTGTACCTAGAACCCATCCGTCGGGAATATGCGGTATCTTTTTTTAACGGGTATGGTACGGAAATCAACCAATTCCGACCAGGCCGACCAGCGTGGATAGAGGACGATTATCGTTTTTGGGGGCGTACCTTGCGCATCCTGCGCGAAAACACCAGCAACTTCAATTCCGCAGGGTACACGCCTTTGGTGGCCACCCTGCGCGATAGCATTTATGTCAATGAATGGCCGGGAGCTGAAAAAACGATTTACACTTTGTTGAGTTTGCAGCCCGCTGGATTTAAAGGGACTTTGTTTTCCGTACCGGCACGAATAGCTACCCACCACGTGGTAGACCTTTGGAACCATGAAATGCTGAACCCCAAAGAACAGGAAGGAAAATGGCTTATCCCTGCTGATTTGGAGGCTTTTTCCAGCAAATGGTTGGGTACCAATAATGAAGGCGCGGTGGGAGCCCTTGCCGTTCTTCCCCAAGTGCTCTCGGTGACCAGAGCAGGAGATCAATTGGAGCTTAAAGCCGATCACGGCGATACAATCCTGATTTGGGCGGGGTTAGCACCTAGTTACGAAAAAAAGCCCTTCAAAATACGTCAAAATGGCAAACCACAACAATTGTCAATCACCCAAAACTTTGGACGTGCCGAAGGGAAATTTGTCGTTCAACTTCTCCAAAAAGGGGAACTCCTCGACGAAATAGTTTTTATCATTGAACCGGGATTAGCACGATTGACAAGTAAAAGTACTAAAACTTTACCTGCGGTAAAAGCGCCAACCGGTATGCAGCGCATTCCTAGCGGATCGATGCAGATGAAAATTACTTTTGGCGATAATTTTATTCCTAATCCTCGGGAATACCCACAGACTCCGGTTGAAATTCCCACTTTTTACCTAGACAAATACCCAGTGACCAACGCGGCATTTAAGGTTTTTTTAGACCAATCCCATTACCGTCCCCAGGATACTTTGCGTTTTTTGCGGCATTGGCCCAAGGGTAAAATCAAACCCGGAGAAGAACAATTTCCAGTAATTTACATCAGTTACGAAGACGCCCAAGCTTATGCCCGTTGGGCCGGAAAACGCCTACCCACCGAAATAGAATGGCAGTTCGCTGCTCAAACTCCCGATGGCCGGGAATGGCCCTGGAGCAAAACTGCCGAGGTGAAACGCGAACAACAAGTGATTACCGAAACCCTTACGGTATCCAAGCTACAAGTTGATTCCACGCTTTGTAATACCGGAAATGGCAAATTATACCCAGTAGGCTCTTACCCCAATGGCGCCAATCCCTATGGTTTAGAAGATCTCGTGGGCTGCGTATGGCAAATGACCAACGATGTATATGACAATGGAACCAACCAGTTTTTGATCTTGAAAGGTGGAAGTTATTACCTTCCCGCCAGCAGTTGGTGGTATGTAGAAGGCGGTCCGCGGGAGTTGAACTATGCTCAGAAATTGCTGCGGGTAGCCCCGGGCTGGGAGCGCAATGCGGCTACTGGGTTTCGCTGCGCGCGCGATTGAACAACTTTGGCCGGTATTAAGGATTTGTGCCAATTCGTTTATCTTCGCGTTGTGTATACTGTCCCATTACTTAAAAAATCATCGTCAATGCAACGTTTTTCAATTTTTAGTCGAACAGCAATTATAGCGGTTCTGGTGTGTTTTACAACTTTTGCTTGTAAAAATAAGACCGCAGAACCAGCCAAAGAGCAGGAATTAAGCGAAGAAGACAAAGCTTACATCCAGCAGGCACTCAATTATCATCAAATGGCGATGAAGGTGGAAGATACCGTTCATGAAACCCTGGATAATTTAACCGGTATGGAACTGATTTCTGACGTTTCCAAAAAACAGATTAAAGCAATCAACCAGCGCTTTCTGACTTGGGAGATTCGCTTGGTAAAAGTAGAAGGCGGTGTGAGGGGGCTGGAGTTGGATTATGATAAAAAACACCCAGAGATGATTACGCGGAAAATGCTGCCCAAAGACCAAGCGCTTTATCAACGGACATTGTTGGATACCATCAACGCCATCAATATTAGTTTGTTGGAGTTTGAGATAAAATAAGGAATTGAGGGGGCGTCAGTTGATGCCTTTTAACCCCTCGTGGCTAAGCAAAAAAAGCAGCTTTCCAAATTTTGCCCTACAGCGATATTGGAAAGCCGCTTTACAACCTAGGAAAAAGATGATTATGGCTGCTTAATCATCTGAACTTCCAATTCCAATTTAACCTCGTCAGCGAGAACTACGCCGCCCGCTTCCGTCACTGCCGACCAAGTCAAACCGTATTCCTGACGGTTGATCGAACCTGTGATGCTGAAACCAGCCT
>JBBRGN010000391.1:0-3183 GCA_038240665.1 Chitinophagales bacterium
CTATCGTTTGTAGAAATTGTCCCGTTGGTAAGTGTTCTTGACCTCGGAGAGGTCTAACGTTTGTAGAAATTTGCCCGTTGGTAAGTGTTCTTGACCTCGGAGAGGTCTAACGTTTGTCATATACACCCCAACATGCAAATCTTAGACCTCTCCGAGGTCAGTACTAATTTCGGTAGTGTCAAGTTTTGGGTGATGAATTTCTTAAAAATGTAGATTTATCACTCACCATTCGACACTACCCTAATTTCATGCGTTTGCCCTAGGTAAGATCTTAAGCAACAAAAATCGCTTTAGATCTTACCCCATTTTATTTCAACCGCTTCAACACTACCCGCTGTAAATTATCCGTAGAATAATTGATTACACCTGCTTTGGGGTCGGTTTCTTTTTTTCCCGAAGTCACTTCAAAGATCAGCTCCTTGCCCCGTAATTCATAGGTCGAAGTCAACATCACACCCTCCGTTTCAAAAACGCAATACAGCTTGTTGTTGAACAAATAGTCGGCCAAATCCAATCCCTCGCCTTCATCCGTTGTATAAAGTCCCTTTGCCACATCTTTAAGCCGCAGAATGTAATCCTTTACCATGGGCTGAGTAGCCGAAAGGTATTCCGTTTTCCAAGTCCAGGCATGCTCAGTAGTGGTCTCCGCCACCGTCAGCTTTACCTGTACACTGTCCTGTAGCTGACCGCGTGAATACAGGTACATTTTTCCTTTCCAAATACCTAAACACTGGTCTCCAAAGGTTTTTTGGGATCTTAAGTTGATCGCCATCATGATCAACAACAGCAACAACAATGGCTTGCGCATAATTTCAGGTCTTTTTGATTCATTATTTAAGGTAGCTAAAAAAGGGGAGGTTTCCAGTTTTTTCAACAAAATAATGTGTTGTTTTGACACAATAAAAATAAAAAACCGTATTTTAGCCCATAACAGAAAATCAAAAGTTTAATTTTGATTTTTACCCATTTTAATTCCAATTTTCATGGAGAGATATTCCCATCAAAGTCGATTTTTGGTCGCTACGGATTGTATCATCTTTGGTTTTGACGGTGAGACGCTTAACCTGTTGCTGATCAAACGCAATTTCCCCCCTGAGAAAGGAAAATGGTCTTTGATGGGTGGTTTTTTGCAAGAAGAGGAAGACCTTGAAGTTGGCGCAAAACGTATTTTGTACGACCTAACCGGTCTGAACAATGTATTTATTGAACAATTGAAAACCTTTGGCACCGTAGCTCGTGACCCTGTGGAGCGCACCTTGTCGGTGGTCTTTTTTGCCTTGATTAACCAAAACAACCAGGATGAAGCAGCTGTCAAAGCACATCACGCCCACTGGAAAAGGCTTGATCAAAAACCACCCTTGATTTTTGATCACGATGAGATGACCCAACTGGCGCTTGAGCATTTACGCTATCAAGCTGCTTTGCATCCGATAGGTTTTGAGTTGTTGCCAGAAAAATTCACCATCCCCCAACTGCAAAAGTTGTATGAGGCGATCTACGACATGAAGCTTGATCGACGCAATTTTTCACGCAAAATCTTGTCTACAAGTTTGCTCATCAATACGGGGGAAAAAGACCAAAATGCCGCGACAAAAAAAGCCAGTCTCTATGAATTGGATACCGAGCGCTACAAAAATAAATTTTATGCTTTCTGGCATTTCATGCCGCACCCAGCTGGAGTGAACTGATGATCACCTTATACCAACTCGATAGCATTCCACCTAAAACCGCGCCAAATGAATCTAAATTTAAAAGACTTAGAAGTCTGGTTTGTTACTGGAAGCCAACATTTGTATGGCCCCGAAACCTTAAAACAAGTAGCAGCTCACGCCCAGACCATCGCTCAATCCTTTGACGAATCTGCTGGTATTCCCGTTCAAGTCAAATTCATACCCATCGTCACTACGCCGGATGAAATTTTCAGGGTCTGCCAAGATGCCAATGTCCAGGGCAACTGTATTGGAATTATAGCTTGGATGCACACTTTTTCACCAGCAAAAATGTGGATTCGTGGTTTGCAGATTTTGCAAAAACCGCTGTGTCATTTGCATACCCAATTTAACCGCGACATCCCCTGGAAAACCATCGATATGGATTTCATGAACCTCAACCAATCGGCGCATGGCGACCGCGAGTTCGGGTTTATGACTTCGCGCTTGCGACTCAATCGCAAAGTAGTGGTTGGCCACTGGCAAGATCCTGAGGTCCTAGCACGACTCCAGGTTTGGATGCGGGTAGCCGCAGCTCGACACGATTGGCAAGGCGCTAAATTTGCGCGTTTTGGCGATAACATGCGCCAAGTAGCGGTAACTGAAGGGGACAAAGTAGAAGCTGAAATGACCTTTGGCTATTCGGTTAACGGTTACGGCATAGGCGATTTGTCGGCTTTTATCCAAGCTGTCACTGAAAACTCCATCAATCAGCTTATTGAAGAATACGCTTCCACTTATACCTTGGCATCATCGCTCAACCCTGGTGCAGCTGCACATTCCTCCTTGCGGGAAGCAGCTAGAATAGAACTGGGTATCCGTCATTTTTTGGAAAATGGCGGCTTCAAAGGCTTTACCAATACTTTTGAAGATTTACATGGCTTGATCCAACTACCCGGCATTGCTTCCCAACGGTTGATGGCCGATGGTTTTGGTTTTGGTGCCGAGGGCGATTGGAAAACCGCGGCGCTCCTGCGTGCTGCAAAAGTAATGGCCAGTGGATTACCGGGTGGCAACTCTTTTATGGAAGATTACACCTACCATTTTGACCCGGATAATAGCTTGGTACTGGGCGCACACATGCTCGAAATTTGTCCTTCTATTGCCGCAGGCAAGCCATCTTGCGAGGTACATCCCTTGGGCATTGGCGGAAAAGCAGATCCAGTAAGATTGGTATTTGATGTAGCCAGCGGCGCGGCGCTCAATGTATCGATGATCGATATGGGCAACCGATTCCGACTTTTGATCAACAAAGTCGAGGCCATTGCACCGCTGGAACCGCTGCCCAACTTACCCGTAGCCCGCGTATTGTGGAAACCTTTGCCGGATATGTCGACGGCGCTTGCTGCCTGGATTTATGCTGGTGGCGCACACCATACCGTTTTTAGTCAAAATTTGACTGCCGAATATTTTGAAGATTTCGCGGATATGTTTGACATCGAAACGATCGTGATTGATGAAAAAACCGATCTGC
>JBBRGN010000392.1:0-3181 GCA_038240665.1 Chitinophagales bacterium
TTTTCCCCAATAGCTGCTATCTTTGAAAACACTTTTTTTCAAAAAAAAAGCGCCACCACAACCATGAAAGCAATCCTATTAGAACAACCTGGTCAATTCAAAGTCATTGAAAAAGCAATGCCCCCAGCGCCTAAAGCAAACGAAGTATTGCTAAAAATCAAACGCCTTGGGGTATGTGGAACCGATCTACACGCTTACAAAGGCCAACAACCATTTTTTACCTACCCACGGATTTTAGGACATGAAATCGCTGCCGAAGTTATCGCCTTGGGCGAAAACGTTTCTCAGGTGGCCATTGGCGATCGATGCGCGGTGATGCCTTACCGCAATGAGGAAGAAGACCAAGCCGTAAGACGGGGCAATACCAATTGCGGTAGCACCTTGCGGGTACTGGGTGTACACGAAGACGGGGCAATGCAGGAGTACATCACCTATCCAGCGCATTTGGTGTTTACAGCCAATGCGTTATCGTTGGATCAAATCGCTATGATTGAACCCCTCGCCATTGGCAGTCACGCCGTTGAAAGGGCCAATATCCAAGCCGATGATGTTGTTTTGGTCATTGGCGCGGGGCCAATCGGCATTGGCGCAGTGATGATGGCTTTGCTCAAAGCGGCCAAAATCGTGGTCTTGGACTTGAACCCCTACCGCCTGGCATACATCCATGAAAAATTCCCTTCAGTGGCTTGTCTGCAAAGCAGCGAGGGAGTGGAACAGGCTTTGAAGGACTTACTACACGGCGATTTGCCGACCGTTATTTTAGATGCGACGGGCAATAAGGCTTCCATGGAAAAATGTTTGGAATACATAGCGCCAAGCGGTACGATCGTGTACATCGGACTTTTTATTGGAGATGTTGCTTTTCATGATCCACTTTTTCACCGCAAAGAGATTACCCTCATGGCTTCTCGCAATGCCTTAGCTGCCGATTTTACAAAACTGATCCGTTTGCTTAAAGCGGGTTTGGTACATATTGAGGGGTACGTTACCCATCGCTTGTCTTTTAATACCTTACAGGATACGTTTACCCAGCTGTATTTGCCAGAGGAAGAAGTGATTAAAGCGGTGGTGGAATTTGATTGAGGAGAAAAAAAGGTTGAAGCAATAAAAAAAGGAGCCACAAATTTCACCATTCGTAACTCCTTCTTATTCTGTCGGGATGACAGGATTTGAACCTGCGACCCCACGCCCCCCAGGCGTGTGCGCTACCGGGCTGCGCTACATCCCGAAATTAAGCTAAGTAAGATAAAGAACAGCAACTGAATTGTTGATTAATCCAAAGAACGAATCATCCCCAACAACATCCGCGATACTTTTTCAAACCCGTTGTATAACTCATCGTAAAAGCTTTTTTCTACGATTTGTGTATCATGCAATACTTGTAAAATGGCCACACATTCAAAAACCGACGATCGAGAAGTGATGTACAATTGCTTTTTTTCAGAGCTGCTCATGCGCCCCGTGCCGCCGGCAAGGTTGAGTAAGGCGCTTAAACTGGCGCGTTTGAATTGATCTTGAAGATAGGGATCCAAGTTTTTTTGGGCAAAGAGAAAAGTCAATACTTTTAAATTTAAACCCCGTAGCTCTTGGTATACTTCTAGTTTTTCAAAATCAAACACCTTCCCCGTTTTTATGCTTCAATGACTTTTTTCGGCATGACTGCCTATACCCATGGCTTGGTGGGTAATACAGGACTCGAACCTGTGACCTCTGCTCTGTCAAAGCAGCGCTCTAAACCAACTGAGCTAATTACCCGTTTTTTTGAAGCGATCGCAAATGTACATAAGTTTTAAAAGAATGGAAATGATGGTGGTACTTTTTTTATGCAAAATGAATTTTGTACTGATGACTACTTAAGTGCAGTCATCAGTACAAATAGAATGGTAAACGTCGATTTGTAGCAATATTACCCAGGTCGGCCGCTGATGTAACTCTCCAAAGAATTGATTTGGTGGCGGTATTCCATCAAAATGGCTTTCATAACGTCGGCGGAAGAAATAACGCCGATGACTTTGTCTTCATCAACTACTGGAAGGTGGCGAAAGTGCTTTTCCGACATCAGCTCCAAACAGTCCTCCAATCGGTCTTTGGGGCCAACGGTGATTACATTAGAGGTCATCAGATCTTTTACCAAGGTCGATTTAGCCTTGTTGTCTCGAATTATTCCTTTGCGGGCATAGTCGCGTTCAGAAAAAATACCTACCAACTTATCGTTTTCCATAACAATTACAGCGCCGATGTTTTTTTCGGACAACAAAACCAAGGTATCGTATATGCTGGTGTCCGGAGAAACGGAGAATATTTCGTAGTTATGGGCTTTGGTGTTGAGAATGTGGTTTACGCGAATCATGGAAATTTAGATTAAGATGACAAAAATAGGAAAAGCCAAAACCGAAAGATTCATTGACTTTTTTCACAAAATAAAAATTTTTCCTTGAAAAAACAACCCTAAGTGAAATTTTATTGCTAATTTCTATTTGAATCCATTCCATTCTTGGGGATCAAAACCCACCGCCAAAATATGATCGGTCTCCAAAACTGGACGCTTGATCACCGAGTTTTCTTTGATCATCAATTCTACCGCTGCTTCCGGGGTGGTGATCAGGGCTTTTTCTTCCTCGGTTAATTGTCGCCAAGTGGTTCCACGGGTGTTGACCAAAATCGTCCAGTCTTTTTGAGTGAGCCATTCGGTCAGTTTTTCACGCGAGATGCCCTCTTTTTTGTAATCGTGAAAAACATAATCGATGCCCTGCTCCTTAAGCCAAATTCTGGCTTTTTTTACCGTATCACAATTGGGAATCCCGTATAAAGTCATCATGGTTTTGAAAAATTTAGGCCCAAAAAAATCATTATCCTAAAGTACGCCAGAAAAATAAATCAGAAATTAAAAATTTGTGGAAAAAACAATTAATGTATAAACATTAATTGTCTAAACACTGTTTAATTAGATGGAACCTGTATTCAGCAATGAAAAAGAGCTGTATAGGGACAACAAGTCGACAAGCACTTTATATCACCAACTCAATAAAAAAACATGGCACACTGGACAATCGATCCGCTGCATTCTGATGTGAACTTCAAAGTTCGCCACTTGATGATTTCTACAGTAAAAGGTAGTTTTTCAAGCTACGAAGCCGCTATTGAAGGCGATGAGGTCAATGGTTTTGCAGATGCTTCTTTC
>JBBRGN010000393.1:0-3136 GCA_038240665.1 Chitinophagales bacterium
GTCTTTCAAATTGGGATCGACCTTGGAAACCGACCCGATCGGCGTCAAGTTCGAATAATCAATAGGGCGATATGCCTGCGCATAATTGGTGTAAAAATTGGTAAATGCTGACATCTTATATTGAGCGCCGATTCCAAATAGCAAAAGATGCCGATTTTTTGCCTGACCAATGTTAAGTTTGCCATTGCCGTCCTCATCTGGTTTATACCCCTTTACCGTTGAATGCAGGTATTCGTAGCGAAGACCAGGAGTAACGGATAATTTATCCGTTAAGCGAAAAGTATTCTCGACAAAAGCTGCCACATTACGCGTAGTAAACCGATAGCTGTATTCAAATTCAGGTTCTACCAAACTCAAATCAAAGTCTGAACCAGTAGTACCAACACCGCCGCCATTGCGCCCCAGGTTGCCGCCAAAATACCGAACTCCAGCTGCTAGCGTATTGTTGATAGTCCCGAACTTGTAATTGGTCAAAAGCCTAATATCGGTGGTATGGCTTCTAAAACTTTGTCTTCCAACTTCGCGATTTGAAAAAGCATTGGTTTGGGGGTCAATGTTGTCAAGTGCTAGCGGTCCTCCTTCTTCATTTCGCCATACCAGATCGCGGTTACTGACATTCAAACTTGATTTTAAGGTCAGGGTTGATTGGGGGGTTAATTTGTACTCCAATGAAGCCACTAAAATGTTCCAGGGTGTTTGCAACCAGTTTCTTGAGCGAAAGGAACTTCTACTGTTCAAGGCAAAAAGACTATCCGTCAACCCTCCTGGCATGTGGATACGGTTGCGCAATAGAGAATATTCCAAGCCTATTTTTATATTTTTAGAAACCTGATAACTGACTTTTGCAAAACCAGTTACCCGGCGATAATCAGAATTTGGCCTCCAGCCATCAATGGATTGATACTGTACATACGAAAAATAGTTGAATTTACCCACTTGTCCGCCTACAGATTGATAAGAATTGTAGAGTCCAAAACTACCCCCAGTTTGCTGAGTAGTAAACTCTATGGGTTTGGTAATCGAACCTTTTTTCATGATGTAGTTGATAACGCCTCCAAATTGTGGACCAAATTGTAAAGAAGCACCACCACGGGTTACTTCAATGCGATCTACCGCTTCTAGAGGCGGTAAATAATAGCTTTCCGCATAACCATATAGATCAGCCGTTATGCTGTAGCCGTTTTGTAAAGTATTGGTTCCAATGGATTGAGATGGATCCAAACCCCGAAAACCTATTCCGTTGGAGGGGAAACCGCTGCCGTCGGTTTCTGAATAATTAGCGCCAGGTACTCTCCCTAATACTTGGCGAGGGTTGTTTTGCGCTGTATTGGCGTCTAGGCTATCAAGCAGAAGGACTTCCGTTTTTTTTCCAGAATAGATGATATGGTCATTGACTTCATTCAGATAACCCATCCCCGTGATGGTTCTGATGCCGGTAATGGTGACAGCATTGAGTTCGGCAGCCGTTTCGATCATAGCAAATTGGATGTTTAAGGTTTGCCCATCAGTGACCTGCACGATGTTTTCCTGAGGGGCAAAACCCAAAACCGAAGCCAATACGGTATAACTGCCAGCTGGAACAGTTAATGAAAATTCGCCTTTGGCATCCGAAAAGGTTCCGAATTGGGTATCTTTTAAGGAAATGTTGACCGACTCAACCGGTTTGGAATCAGCTGAACTGACTTTTCCGATGATGACCCCTTTCGCAGTCTGCCCAATTGCGCTTGAGAATAAGAGAAAATTAAAATAAAAGAACCAGAGTATACAAAGTTTGGGTGTTGATTTCATTTTGAATTTATTTAGACTTATTAAAAATAAAGCAAAAATAAACAAGAATCTTGAATAGAAAAGAGTTATTTAGAAAAAATCTAAATAAAAATAAAGTTGATCAATTTGGTGGGTTATTTTGCAACACGCGCGCACACAAATAAGGGGCTCTATGTATTTATCTGCTTTATTTGCTCCATTTTATTCACTGGTTCCTTACATTTGAATTTTAACCTCTAAAATCGAAATCAATGAAAAATACGGTCCTTTTAGTTTGTTTATTCAGCATAACGCTGAGCCTGTCGGCACAAAAAGCAGCACCGCTGTTCAATGGCAAAGACCTTACGGGTTGGACGATCAACGGTACAGAAAAATGGTACGTTGAAAATGGCGAACTGGTTTGTGAAAGCGGTCCGGATAAGAAATACGGGTACCTTTCTACCAACAAATCCTACAAGAACTTCGAACTCAACTTACAGTTCAAGCAAGAAGCAAATGGCAATAGCGGCGTTTTTTTCCGTTCTAGCATTGAAGGGGTAAAAATTAGCGGTTGGCAGGTAGAGGTTGCTCCCTTGAATAACCACAGCGGTGGCGTTTATGAATCCTACGGCCGGGGTTGGCTGATCCAGCCTTCAGCGGAAGGCGAAAAAGCTTTAAAAGTGGGTGAATGGAACAAAATGAAGATTGTCGTCAATGGCGATGTCGTAACCACCTTTCTCAATGGCCAACAAATGATTACCCTCAAGGATGAAAAAATCGGTAAAGGGGAAGGTTTTATTGCCCTCCAAATCCACGATGGCGGTGGCATCAAGGTGCGGTGGAAAAAATTGAAAATCAAAGAATTGTAATTCGAAATTGATTTTTTGAACAAGTTGATCTAGTAAAAGGGGTGAAGCGAATGAATGCTGTTTCACCCCTTTTATTATGCGGTCTAATCCTTATAGTTCCGCTATTTTTTTCCCAGCTTTAAATTGTGTCTCGCCGATCTTCTCGCCGTCATCGGTATCGTAATCTACCGCAATCTTCCATTTACCGCCAATTTTTCGGTGAAAAACGTGGAAGCGACCATAATACAATTCTTTTTCACCGCTAGCAAGGGTGTAAATAAGTTTATAAATACCTCTTTCTGAAGAAGTTGTGTTGCTCGCCATGCGTTCAAAAAAAGAAAAATCAATATCAACCTGGATGTTTTTGTCGTAACGAGCAAAGCTAGCGCGCACCCCTTTGGCATATGCGGATAAATCAGCGGTATGAAGTGATTTTCCGCCATTGGCGCGGATGAAATCTGCTGCATGAAGCGCAATGTATTTTTCAGGATTTTTACGGTGGTAAGCGTCAATAAAAGGCAGCCAAATGTCCCGATTGATGG
>JBBRGN010000394.1:0-3117 GCA_038240665.1 Chitinophagales bacterium
GCATGATCACGTTGCAATACCATGTTGTCGGAAAAAAGTCGAGGCAAACGTACCGCAGCGGCTAGAAACGACATCGAGATGGTCAAAATGGCCAAAGCCAATAAAAGCTTTTTCATGGAAAGTGTGGTTGAAGTTGAAAAAGTGGTTCGTGGCGAAAGATAGCAATTCGCCTGGAAAAGTCCGTCGGGAAACAACTTTAGAGAAATTGGGCTCAAAGGGGCAATCCAAACCAATCCTTGCCACAATTGCCCATAAATGCCAAAACTTCCAAGCCTCATCTCACGTTATCCTTACGTATTTTATATCTAAAACAAAATGAATGAACAAGATGAATCTAGCTTTTTCTTCTCTCGTGTCAGCGCTCCTGATTTGGCAGTGCAATTCTAATAATGTTGATTCCAGCAAAGCTGTCCAATCTGCCGCTTTGCAAGTGGTGAAAAAAGAAAAGGTTGATCTTTCCAAGTACAGCAAGGCCACCTTTGCAGCCGGATGTTTTTGGTGCGAAGAAGCTATTTTTGAAAGCGTGAAAGGCGTGAAAGAAGTCATTTCCGGTTATGCTGGTGGACAAAAGAAAAAACCAACCTACGAAGAAGTCGGTACGGGCTCTACCGGTCATGCCGAAGCTATTGAAGTGTACTACGATTCCACGATAGTGTCTTTTCCTACTTTGTTGCGCGTATATTTTGCCTCTTTGGATCCTACCCAAGTCAATGGTCAAGGGCCTGACCATGGTAGCCAATACCGTTCCGTCATTTTTTACCGCAACCCAAAGGAAAAAGAACTGGCGGATAACTATATCTCAAACCAGACGAAATCGGGTAAATACAAAAAGCCCATCGTTGTAGAAGTTAAAAGCTTTGACGTTTTCTGGCCAGCAGAAGGTTATCACCAAGATTATTTGCCCAACAACCCTAGCAGCTCTTATGTGCAAGGCGAATCGATCCCGCGTTTGCGTAGGGCTCAAGAACAAATCAAAGAATTGGTAAAACCTGATCACTTGATCGTGAAATAGTTTTTTTATATCCAGTTTTAGGAATGAAGCCCGAAGGAATTCTCTTTCGGGCTTTTTTGTATTTTTAGCTTTTAATCTGAAATACAATCCGTATGAAAATCAGTCGTGCCTTATTGTACCTTACCTTTAGTATTCTTGGCGTCACTGGCATTTTAGCTGGTCTGGGGTATTTATTCATCATGGGTTCAATCATCGTGTATAGCGTTTTACCCATCTTGTTGTTTATTATCTTGTATGCCATGGTGCGGGTTACGATGCGCTATCGTGCCGAATTACTAGGAAAAGCTTATCTCTTGAGCACCGTTCTGCTGTTTGTGATCAGCATTGGCGTTCCCAGCTATTTCTTGTACCGGTTTCCAGAAAATGATGGTCTCTATCTTGCAGAAGGCGGTCAGTACAAAGAAAAGAATGGCGATCAGATCAAATTCGAGATCTATAATTTCCGCAACCACCAAATGGCTTACAAACGGTATTGGAAACTAGACAGCATCGGTAATTGGCAAAAATATGGCTCTTGGGAGTTTTATAACCCCAGCGGCAAAATGACGATTTACGAAGAGTACGATACTAAAGGAAAGCTGAAGTTTTTTCCAAAAAAGGAAGAAAAAAAATGACCACATGATTCAAGTTGCTCTCGTCGGATTTGGTTTGTCGGGTCGTTACCTACAAGGACCATTTTTTCAAATCAGTCCCCATTACCACCTCAAAACCGTGGTCACGCAATCTTCTAACCCTCAGGAGATTTTTCCAACTGTTCAAGTTGCCCGACAACTAGAGGAGGTGCTACAAGATCCGTCGATTGACCTAGTAAGCATTTGCTCGCCCAATATCACTCATTTTGATTATGCCAAACGCGCCTTGTTGGCAGGTAAACATGTACTGGTGGAAAAACCGTTTACTTCCTCGGTAGCAGAGGCCGAAGAGCTCATTGCTTTAGCAGCACGTCAGGGGAAAGTCTTAAGCGTTTTTCAAAATCGCCGGTTTGACAGTGATTTTTTGACGGTAAAAAAAGTGGTGGAAACTGGCCTGTTGGGCGAATTGCTTAGCTATGAAGCGCATTTTGACCGCTATCGACCCATGTTGAGTCCCAAAAAATGGAAAGAAGTAGCCGATCCCGGCACGGGCACTTTGTTTGACTTAGGAGCACACTTGATTGACCAAACCTTGTACTTGTTTGGCAAACCAAAATCTGTATGGGGTTATGCTTTCAACCAACGCGAAAACTCCCAAATCGATGACGCTTTTGATATCCGCCTCGATTATGGCCCGCTCAAGGTGACTTTGAAGTCCAGTTTGCTGGTACGTGAAGATAGCGCCCGCCATACCTTGCATGGACGTTTGGGGTCTTTTATCAAACACGGGATGGATGTACAGGAAGATCAATCCAAAGCGGGAATGCTTCCAGATTCTCCCGATTTCGGCAAAGAACCGCTTAGTCAGCGGGGCATTTTACACACGGAATTGGGCGGACTCGCTTTCCGTGGCCACCTAGAAACGGTGACCGGTAATTGGGGCATCCTCTTTGATAACCTCCAAGCAGCGATTACCAAAGGCGAAGCACTGGTCATCAAACCAGAATCGGTATTGGAGCAGCTGAGGATCATGGAAATTGTGTCGAAGGGATAAAAAAAGGGTGTCCGATCAAAATCGGATGCCCTTTTTTACTTGAGATTGAAAAAAAATCAAAGGTTAATAGTTATTGGTCGGCTTAAAAAGCCGCTGTTTGAAACCAAAAGAAAGGACCGCTTGCTCCGCCGGGACAATCAGCAAAAAGGTTTGCAGCAGATCCTGACGAGGAAACAACACCTGTCCGCGGACATAATGATCGGGCGAAAGGGTGGTGCGGCGCAAGGTTTGTTCACTCCAATAGCGCCGTTCCTTGGTGTTTGACCAGGATGGTGCGGGAGGGCGAGCTGCATTCCCATTGCCATAATTCCCAAGCATGATATTGGGAGCAAACCACCAAAGGTTGTTGTTGCCGCTGTTGAATCCCTGGTAATTTCGCTCTACCCGCGTACCACTGCCGCGCTTGGCGCTGCTCACATCGGCCACTACGGCGGCGGTAACGGCAGCTACCGCTAAAACGCCTACCGCAACCGCCGCAT
>JBBRGN010000395.1:0-3107 GCA_038240665.1 Chitinophagales bacterium
GGCGGTAAAAAATTGAACGGGAGGTTATCGAATAAAAAAGTAACCTCCCGTCAAAATTCAATTAATATTATCCGTTTGGATTAGCTTTCGCGTAATCTGCAAGGAAAGTTTTCAAACCGCTGTCGGTCAAGGGATGGTTCAACAAAGACAGGATAGCCGACAATGGGCAGGTAACTACATCGGCGCCAGCTTTGGCAGCATCAACGATGTGTTTTCCATTGCGGATAGAGGCGGCCAATATTTCTGTATCAAAACCTTGGATGGCAAAGATTTCAGCAATGTCGCGGATCAATAGCATGCCGTCCCAGCTGATATCGTCGATGCGACCAACAAAAGGAGAAATAAAACTTGCGCCAGCCTTGGCAGCCAGAATCGCCTGACCTGCAGAGAACACCAAAGTACAGTTGGTACGGATGCTGTGCTCAGTAAAGTAGCTGATTGCTTTGATGCCATCTTTGATCATGGGGATTTTCACCACGATATTGTCAGCAAGTTCAGCCAAGCGCAAACCTTCTTCAACGATGCCGTTGAACTCGGTAGAAATAACCTCGGCGCTTACATCGCCATCTACAATAGCGCAGATGTCGCGGTAGTGCTGAAGGATATTGGCTTGCCCGGTGATGCCTTCTTTGGCCATCAGTGAGGGATTGGTAGTAACACCATCCAAGATGCCAAGATCTTTGGCTTCTTTGATCTGGTCTAAGTTGGCAGTATCAACGAAAAATTTCATAGTCTGTATTTTTTCTTCAAAGGTAAGAATTTGGCTAAAATAAAAAAGCCCGGGAGTGAATTCCCGGGCAGTTAGGCAACTAACAAATCATAGTCTTTTGTTCTTATTTCTTAACGAGAATTTAAACCGTTATTAGCGTAGTCAATTTCATTTGGATCAAACCAAACAAAGACCAAAAAAATTAAAATATTGGGTAGATGAATCCAGCAGCCTTTTCAGAAAGGCAACTCACCGGAGCACAATTAATCACTAGCGTAAAGGTATTTTGTGAGGGAACTATTTTTGACTAGACCGCTGTAAATAATCGCTATACAAATATATGAAGAGATAGAAAATCACGCTTGATTAAGTGACGAAGAGGCTATTTTGGAACACCAATAAGCTATTGTGTTGTTAAATTTCAAAAAACAAGAATAAAGTTGGAGCGACGGTAAGGCTTGAGCTAAAAAAACAGAGATTTTTTCCTTGATGGAGGCTTATTTTGGATTGCGTATAGTATCGTTAAATACGACGAAATAAAAGAGTAGTGGGGAAAAAAGATTGTTTTTAACCAAGCAGCCTCCCATCCCACCAACACGAATACTTATATCAAATTCATCCGTGATTGTAATGGATCTTTAAATTGTCCACCCAAAGGTAAAATTTTTCCTCGGGCATTTACTTCGTTTTTTTTCAAATCCAGGCTTTCAATCTTATCAAATTGAACCAAATATTTTCGATGGATCTGCTCAAACATCTGAGGTTTAAGTTTACCCATGATTTTGCGTAACGAAGATTTGATGGCATGTTTTTTTCCAATTATCGTGTGCAAATAGCAATAATTGCCATCTGCCTGGATAAAAAGGATATCAACCATCGGAACTTTAATTCGCTTTGAATCAATCTTAACAAAAAAAGCATCCCCATCAATATGCTCAATGGTTTCTTCAGGAGCTGCCAGGATTTCTTTTTTCGAACTGCTGTAAAGTTTCATTAAGCCTTCAATGCTGCTGCCCAAAGTAATCCGATCAAAAGGTTTGATCATATGGGCGGTATTACTCAAACTTTTTGTTTCTTGAAAAATTTTAATGTCGTTATTGGCAGTAAGAAAAATAATAGGCGTATCAAATTTTTGACGCAATTGGGTGGAAAGCTGAACCCCATCTAGGCTGCCCTTAATGCTAATGTCCATTAAAATTAGTTCAGGATGTAACTCTGCTACCATCGCTTCCACGTTATCTGAGTTATCCGTCCAGCCCACCAATTCATGTTCCATTTCCTCCAAATGCTGCTCCAGATGAATGATAAATAAAGGATCATCCTCCACTGCCAATACGCGAATGTTTTTCATTTACCTTATGGTTCTTTGTACTTACTGGAAAATCTACCTTAAAAGTAGTCCCCTTTCCAGGTTTGCTATCTACACAAATATCACCTTGATTGCTATTGACCAGTTCTTTGCATACAGCTAGGCCAATACCTACCCCGCGTTCACCTTTGGTTCCTGGCATGCTTGGTTGATCACCTTCAAAAAGGGTTTTCAATCGTTCTTTAGGTATGCCTACGCCGTTATCCGTAATTTTTATAATGGCGCGTTGTCCATTTTTACTCCAACTCCCTTGGATATGTATCTCCCCTTGCGGTTTGGTAAATTTAATGGCGTTGCTCAATAAATTTAAAATTATTATTCGGAACGCGTTTTTGTCCATAAAAAGTTCAAAGTCGCTATCAAAATCACTATGAATACTCAAGTCTTTTTCTTGAACTGACAAGGAAAAAAACTCAAGTGCTTCTTTAGCTATTTCCGCTGGAAAAAAAAGCTCTGGTAACAAAAGCAGTTGCTCGGTTTGAGCTCTTCCCCAGCTCAACAAATTATCAATCAATATTTTCAAGCCTTTTGCTGTTCGATCGGCATCTTTTCCCAGCATGATGGCTCGGTCGATTTTGCCTTTTTGAATCAAATAAGAAACTGTATCGGATAAAGTGGACAAACTTATGGCGGGCCCGCGCAATTCATGACCAATAATCATAAAGATCCGGTCTTTCAAACGGTTGATGCGTTCCAATTCGCTCATTTGTTCCGTTATGACCGTTTTATCTGCTTCAATTTTTCTGGTAGCCTTGGTAATTTCCTTTTGCAACCAGATCTGTTGATCTTTTTCGATCTTGATTCTAAGCTGAAAAATGCCGAATAGTAGTAAAAAGACCAGTCCGGCAATAACCACCCAAAACCACCATTTATAGTAAAAAGGAGCGATCACATTTAATTTTATGCTCAGCGGTTTTGTCCATTGTCCAAATGCGCCTTGAGCCTTAACCAATAAATTGTACTGGCCATAAGGTAGCCCACCTAATCGAAAACTATGTTCCCGAACAAAGATCCAATCTTTTTGTAATC
>JBBRGN010000396.1:0-3073 GCA_038240665.1 Chitinophagales bacterium
AAGACCACGGCAATACCGTTTTTTACCGCAACATCAAGATTAGAAAAATCGAGTAAGGAATAGCATTGGCCGCCAACCGCCCAATTCGATTAGCTACAAAAAAAATCAATCGCAATGCAAAGAAGAGATTTTGTCAAAAAATCAAGCCTGGCCATGGGCGCGCTCGCCTTTAGCGCCGAATCTTACGGGCGCATTCTAGGCGCCAACGAAAAGGTACGGGTCGGCGTAGTGGGCTTTTCCGATCGTTTTAGATCATCCTTATTGCCCAGTTTTATGGCTTCTAATAAAGAGCTAAACTTTGACATCGTAGCGCTATCCGACATCTGGAACCGCCGCAGAGACGAAGGCAAAGCACATTTGGAAAAACAAATGGGGCATGGCATTACCGTTTTTCAAAACAATGAAGCCTTGTACGCCTCCAAATCAGTAGACGCCGTTTTTATTTCTACTGCTGATTTTCAGCACGCCTATCATACCATCGAAGCGGTTAAAGCGGGTTGCGATACCTACACCGAAAAACCGCTGGCCGAAACCATGGCTGATGCGCGCGCTGTACTCAAAGCGGTTAAGGACAGCAAGCAGATCGTCCAGGTCGGTTCGCAGCGCCGCAGTGGAGAAAATTACCACGCCGCCAACGACTTCATCAAGTCGGGCGCATTTGGTCCGATCACGATGGTGGAAATGAGCTGGAACGTCAACCAGCCTGGTCGCTGGCGTCGCCCCAATTTGGTCAAAGACCTCAAAGAAAGCGATGTAGATTGGAAACGTTTTTTGATCAACCGTCCGGCTGTCCCTTTTGATCCCCGTAAATATTTGGAATACCGTTTATTTTGGCCTTATTCTTCGGGTATCCCGGGGCAATGGATGTGTCACCAAATCGATACGGTACACTGGTTTACGGGTTTGCCACACCCCCGCAGTGTAGTCGCCAATGGCGGCATCTACTGCTGGAAAGACGGTCGCGTCAACCCCGATACACTAGCGGTAGTCATGGATTACGGTCCGCTAAACGATCCCAAAACAGGGTTTCAAGTACTCTACCAATCGCGTTTTCACAACAGCGCTGGCGGCACCAAAGAGATCTACTACTCCAACGGCGGAGAATTGAACATGGATACCAATCGAATCTCCCCCAATGGCGGTATGCAAGAAGGAGAAGCCAAGGAAATGAACATGGCAGCCAATTTATTGCCTTCCAAAAGCATCGAAGGCCCAAAAGTGGTTACGGGTGCCAATACCGGCTCCGATCCGATGACCAACGCGCATGTACGCAACTGGATGGAAAGCGTCCGCGACCGCAAACAACCCCATGCGCCCATCGAGGCGGGGTATTCGCATGCCATTGCTTGCATCATGGCCAATGCGGCTTACCGCACGGGTTTGAAAGTTATATTTGATGAAAAAACACAGGAAGTAATGGCTGGCGGAAAGGTGTTTATGTATTGATTTTTTATGTTTTATACCAAAGAGGCCGATAGAATTTGGTCTCTTTGGTATTTAAATTTCTTTTCCCCACAACCTAATAAGCCATTTCAGCCCGTAAAGCACGCAACGCTCGCGTGATCTGAGTTTCCACTGTTTTGATGGAAATTCCCATAAAAGTGGCGATCTCGTGGTACTTGAGTCCATCGATTCTACTGAGCCGAAAAATCTTTTGACACTGTGTGGGCAAGTGTTGAATAGCGGTTTCTATCTTCTTTTTGGTTTCGGCTTCAATCAATATTTCGGTGGCATCGGGCGCGATACAAGGCCTGGATTCTAGACAATCTGCTGTGGTAAAAACATGCGCTCTGGTCTGGCGATTAAGGTCAATGGCCATATTGCGAACACTTTTATACAGGTAATACTTGGCGGAAGTCTGGATAGAGATTTGTTTGCGGTTTTTCCAAATTTTATAAAATACTTCTGAAACCGCCTCTTCTGCTGTTTCGATGTTATTGAGGTAGCGTTGAGCAAATTGGCAAAGACTTCGATATTGATCTCGGTACAACAGTTCAAATCCGGCCGTATCCTCCTCATCGAGAAACTGCGGGAATAAGATTTCTGTTTTGCATTGAGTTCCCATAATCGCATTGGTTTTCAGAAAATTATTCGGAAAATGTTCCTAAAATTTTTTGTTTGTTCTCAAATTTAGCAGGCTGAAGCAATTTATATTGGAATTAGGCGGAGAAAAGCACGAAAAAACTGCGTAAACGTTTACGGAAATCATTTTTGAAAATGAAAAGACTAATTCGTAAGTCGAGGAATGGTTTCGGGGCTGTTTTATTAACCTTGTAGTAGTAGTAATTTCCGGTTTAAGACCTGCACGTATTTTAAACCATCAACAAGGTCATTTTAGCTAATCGAAATCCTTGGAAAGTGGCGATTCCCGAATCTTGCCCCAAACCAACTGTAAACGTGTACATCTTAAACCGGAAATTGCTGTTGTAGTAGGGGAGTAGATTTTAAATAGATTCGGATTAAACAGGCCATTGCTCCGATTTTTCTGAACCTTTATTGTCGAAGCGTTTTTACAAAAGCTAAAAAAATTAACGGTCTGATTATCAAAATTTAAAACCAGATATTTATCATATTTTCCCTCCCCAACTACATTTTTAGCCGCCCTTTTTCCTGATTTTGTACTATTATTGTACAGCTAAGCAATCAGAAAAGCACCAATCATGCCGCAAGTAAGCATCAAGGACATAGCTAGGATGCTCAACATATCCATCGCCACGGTTTCTAGGGCCTTGCACGATCGCTATGATGTGCACCCTGAAACCCGTAAAAAGGTCATGGAACTGGCTGAAAAACTCAATTACCGGCCCAGCTCTCAGGCGATAGGCTTGCTCAAAAAAAGAACCAATACCATTGGCATGGTGGTGCCGGAAATCGACAATCAGTTTTTTTCCGAAATCATCAATGGGTTGGAAACCGTAGCTTATCAAGCAGGCTTTAACGTGATGATCTTCCAATCACAAAACTTATACGAACGCGAAGTCAAGATCATTGACCAGCTTATTGGCGCTCGTGTGGACGGCATTGCGATTTCGATTGCCAGCAGCACCGTGGATTTCAAACACCTCAATATGTT
>JBBRGN010000397.1:0-3021 GCA_038240665.1 Chitinophagales bacterium
AGGCAAAGACGACCAAAAGATCTACGTGGTACCCAGCCAAAAATTGGTGGTGGTGCGTCTTGGCAATTCTGCTTACGGCCAAGCTGCCGCTTTTTCTCCATTCGACAATGAATTGTGGACGAAAATCAGCAACCTGACTTGTGATGTCAAATACACCCTGAACGTGATCAACGGCCAAGGTAGTGGCACCTACGCAGCGGGCGATACCGTACACATTTTTGCCACTGCCAACGCCAGCAATCAGGTATTCGACCGTTGGCTGAGTTCAGCTGCTGGCTTGGTAGCTTTGCCTACCCTCCGCGAGTACCATACCCGCATCGTCATGCCCGCACAAAACACCACGCTAACCGCAACTTATGCTGCTGCAATACCTTGGACGTTTACGGAAACCACCATTGTAAACAAAAAAGTGTACTATTACTTCCCAGCCAAAATGAAAGGTTTGATTCTCGCTTTTCATGGTGCCTCGGGCAGTGCTGCGGGTTGGGTAAAGGGTGTAGAAAACGATAACTTTCACCGCTATGCTGTGGCGCGTGGCTACGGGATTCTGGTAACGGAAAGCAACGACCGCGTCCAAAAGCGCTGGGCAGTCAGTCCAGTTTCGGCCAATAACGGCGATATCGTGAGCATCAATCAGATTTTGGCCGACCTCAAAACGACCGGCAAATTGACGGGTAACGAGAAACTTTTTGCGGTCGGGCACTCTTTGGGCAGTGGTTTTGCTAGTGTGATTGCCTTTGTCAATAAATTTTCGGCCAGTTCACAATATGGAGTCAATGGTAGCGACCCCGTGTTTGCGGTGAGTACCGTACCCGCCATTTGGAATGCCTCCCGCGCCGATACTTCCGCAGACAATAAACGACTCAACCAATTTTACAACTCCTATAACACCTATGTCGCCCGTGGCATTAGGGCAGAATTGCACATTCTGGAGCCTTCACCGCTTTTTTCTGAGCGATTTTTGCGGATACCCAATATCACCCCAACCCAAGCGCAAGGGATTTTTAATGACCTCAAAACCGCAAATTACCTGAACGATAAGAATTATTTCAAGGTCAACCCGCGCCTCAACGAAAGCTACATCAACAGCGTTGTCTCCGTACCCAACTCTTTTGATGGCGACATTGACGATCAGGTAACGGTAGCCTTTACGGAACACAAATTTTACAGCGACCACAACTTCTTGACCATCGATTTTTTTGATCGACAGTTGGGAGTTACAACTCGTGTGGACGATCTGATTCTAATCCCCAAACCAAGAGTATTTCCCAATCCTTTTGTAAATAAAATTTTGGTGCAAAGCGATGAGCCAAGTCTTGAATTTACGTTAGTCGATCAGCTGGGTCGGCCAATTTACCAGGGAAAAAATATTGGACAACAGGATTTTTCAGCACTCCCGGCAGGGGTGTATTTTTTGGAAATGAAAAGTGGAAAAGGAGAGCGATTGGGGGTTGAAAAATTGGTGAAATGGTGATCGGTAAGGGGCCATTCAAGTGGAAATAGAAAATAGAAGGCATTTGAAGGAAAATTGATTGTAAGGGTATCGATGAGAAAAACGCAATACATTGCGCCATGTATACCTCACAATCAAAAGACCAAGCCATGATGCATCATCTGAAAAGCGGTATGGTAATCATCCTTACTGCCGTATGCCAGCTTGTTTATGGGCAAGAAAAAAAACAAACCCTAAACCCTGAAAAGGCTTACACCATCCCTTTTCAATTAACAGCCTACAACAACCTTTCGGTACAAGCCATCTTGAATCAAAAGGACACTGTTCAATTGATGTTTCATACCGCCGCCAATGCGCTTACCTTAACCCAAGAAGCGACCCAAAAGTTAAAAACGCTGCATTTTGATGAGACTACCGATGGCGTGCAAAGTTGGGGTGGACAAGCCAATTCTTCGAGGATGAGCAAGCATAACTCCCTACAAATTGGAAAACTCAAATGGGAAAATGTCTACATCTGGGAAAATACCAATTCAGGACAAAATACGGATGGCAAGTTTGGAATAGACCTTTTTGAAAATAAAGTCATCGCCATTGATTTCGATATACAAACCATCGAAATTCGTGCAAATCTCCCACGCCGCATCAGAAAATACGCTAAACTCCCATTGACATTTAAAAACGATAACCTATTTGTAACCGCGAATTGTATCATCGGTGACAGCACCTTTGGCAATCAATTTCTCCTCCACTCAGGGTATTCTGGCGATCTTTTATTTGACGACAATTTTGTGAGCGCGCATAAATTGGGAGAAAAATTGAAAATCATTGGAGAAAAAGATTTAAAGGACTCTTTTGGAAATGTGATTAAAACAAAAAAAGCCATTTTACCTAGCCTGAAAATTGGAAATACCTCATTATCGGATGTTCCTGTCGGTTTTTTTGAAGGAGCCATTGGGCGGCAAAAAATGAGCATTATGGGTGGCGCTGTTTTGAAGCGTTTTAACTTGGTTATTGACGCAAAACGGGCGTTTATTTATGTAATAGCTCGGGTGAAAGATTAACGAGGAGGCGATTATCCGTTTAGATGCTGTCGAAGTGCGGTATATAACCTGGTCTTAAATTATTGACCCGCCGCTGCTCCTAGGTAGCTTTGATAAGCTGCCGAACTGCAACTGCTACGAATTTGTCGCTGTGCTAAAGCTTCCCCACTCAAAACCCAATCTCCAAACCAAGCAACACATTCCTACCTGCTTGTGGGTAGTAGCCACGATCCAAGGTCGTTTGTCGATCTACTTGGTAGCGGTACGACCAACCATTGCTGGAATATTGTCGATCAAACAGGTTTTGTACCCATAGAGTGCCAGTCAAGTTTTTGAAAAAATGACCATTTCGCCGGTATACCAATCGCAAGTCGGTAAAGGTATAGGAAGGAATAACATTGCTCAAATCGGAGGTGTTGTCGATGAATTGGCGGCTGACATAGCGGGTAAGCCAGCTCAAGGTCAGCTGTTGTCCGCGCAGCCAGGATGCCTTTTGGAAGGGTGAAAAAGCCAGCTCACCGCCCGCTA
>JBBRGN010000398.1:0-3014 GCA_038240665.1 Chitinophagales bacterium
CTACCTGCTACTAATCAGTTGTTATTTATGGGTTCTCCCTGGCTGGGGTCTATCGAGCAAGTCTTGGAAATTGGACTTACCGTTCAAGATTTTTCTCATACCGATCCCTTGATCGATTTGCTACATGTACTAAAAAACCAAGAAATTACTACCGAGGAGCTCAAGGAGTTGCTCCTCATGGTCAACAAACAAAAAAATGAACTAAAAAAGGCGAATAAGGAAATTCATGATATTGCTTTATTTCCTTTACTAAACCCCCATCCGTTGTTTCGCATCGACCTGGAAGGCAATGTATTACAATTAAACCCTGCTGCGGATAACTTAACCGAGTTCGAGCATGAAGGAAAAAAGTATAAACCAGAAGCGTTTTGGAAAAAAGTAGCACCACTCATTGACACCGCCCAGCAGCGATTCACTTTTGAAGCCAAAGCAGATTCGGAGTATTTTTCATTTCTTTGTCTTTATGCTCAGCAGGACAATAACATCAATATTTATGGGCGGAACATCACCCAGCAAAAAAAATATCAACAAGAGCTAAAAGTATTTTCCTTGATCGCGGAGGATAATATCAACGGCGTCATCATCGCAGATTCGAGTGGCAAAATCGAGTGGGTCAATAAAAGTTTTGTTGGGTTAACGGGCTATGAGCTAGAAGATATCATTGGAAAAAAGCCAGGCAAGGTGCTTCAAGGCCCTGAAACCGACCCTGAAACGGTCAAATATTTAGCAGCACAGATAAAAAAAGGAGAGCCTTTTGTTTGCGAAATCTTGAATTACAACAAAAATGGCGAAAAATACTGGTTGCGGATCAATGGCCAATCCATCAAAAATGCGGCGGGAGAGATCACTGGTTACTTCGCCTTGGAGGAAGACATCACCAAAGAAAAAGTAGCTCAAGTAAAACTTATAGAAACCGAACAGCGGTTTAAAATGGCTTTTGAAAAAATTGGCGACAATGTATGGGAGCACGACTTTGCTACCAATCAGACCTATTTCTCTAATGTGAAAAGCCATTTGCTGGGATTCGTGTTCACCGATTTTAACAATAACTCGAATCTATGGTGGAGTAGAGTACATCCTGATGATAAATGGATGCTGGTAGAAAACGATGCCAAATACCAAAGTGGAGAAATTGACCACCATTCGCTAGAATACCGAATGATTCACCGCAATGGTTCTATTCGTTGGGTTTTGGATAGGGGGGTAGTCATTGAAAAAACGATCTATGGGAATCCCCTACGCATCATCGGTACCCATACCAATATCTCCAACATCAAAAAAACGGAGGTTGCCTTAGAGCAAAGAGTCAAGCAATTCCAAAGTCTTTCCGAAAATATCCCTGGAGTCATTTATGAATATGAATTCAAAACTGACGGTACGGAGGGCTTTCGCTACATGAGCCCGGCGATGGAAAAAATATTTGGCATTAAAATAGACGATTTCTTTGATTTTCAGAACTACCTCCATCCTGATGATATCCCAAAAATCAAAGAGAAAAACCGCATTGCAGCAGAAACCTTACAACCGTTTTATGATGAATCGAGGCTCATCATTCCTGGTAGAGGTGTAGTATGGCATTCGGTTACCTCGTCATTTTCCTACTTTACCGAAACCGGTTCTAAAGTTTTTACCGGTTTTATGCTCGATATCACCAACACAAAAACAGTTGGCGATCAGATCAAGGAGTCGGAAGGTCGTATGTCGGCCTTGATTAGAAATCTACAAAACGGGATACTATTAGAAGATGAAAATCGTAAAATAGGGTTGACCAACCAGCGTTTTTGCGATTTATTTGGTATCCCTCTCACTCCTGAAGATATGCTTGGACAGGACTGTTCCCATACCGCAGAAAACACTAAACACTTATTTAAACAGCCGGAGGAATTCATCGAAAAGGTCAATCTAGCCTTGAAAGGTAAAGTTCCTGTTTTGGCGATGCTCTTCGAGTTTATTGATGGCCGAATTTTGGAATGTGACTATATCCCCATTTTTGTAGCCAAGGAGTACAAAGGGCACCTCTGGCAATACACTGATGTTACTGCTAGAAAGGGTTATGAAAAGAACCTCAAAGTTCAAGAAGAAAAATACCGCAACATCATTGCTAATATGAATTTGGGGTTGATCGAAGTAGATCAAGAGGACGTGATCCATTATGCCAACCAAAGCTTTTGCGATATTTCTGGATATACTGAGACTGAACTCATCGGCAGCAGAGCCACCGAATTGTTTACCAGAGGCGCCAATGAGGATTTTATGAAAGATAAAAACGGATCGCGTGAACTGGGGGTGTCCGATTTTTACCAACTTCCTATCAAAAATAAACGCGGAGAACTTCGCTGGTGGCTCATCAGCGGCGCACCTAATTTTAACGACGAAGGGATACAAATCGGTTCAGTAGGGATTCACTTGGACATTACGGATCAAAAAGTATTGGAACAAGAATTGGGCATCGCTAAGGAAAAAGCAGAAGAATCCTCTAAGGCAAAAGAATCTTTTTTGGCCAATATGAGCCACGAAATACGTACACCCCTCAATGCCATCATTGGCATGGTTCGTGAACTTTCAAAAGGGGAGCTATCAACCAAACAAGTTGGCTATATCAACAATGCTGAAAAGGCATCCCATCATTTACTTTCGGTCATCAACAACATTTTGGACATCTCTAAGATCGAGGCTGGTGAATTCAAATTGGAGAAAAGCCATTTCAATCTTCGCGAGGTCATCGAAGATACGGTCACAATTTTGTCGGTAAATGCCAAAGCCAAAGGCATCGGTCTTGAAGTCAAAATTGCTGAAGATCTAAAACCAGCATTCATCGGAGACTCTACCCGCATCCGCCAGATTTTGATCAACCTAGCGGGTAATTCCATTAAATTTACCGAAGTTGGGAAGGTTATTATTGAATGTCAAATTGGTAAATCCAATAGTTATGCTCAGGAAATTAAGTTGTCCATTATTGACACCGGGATTGGTATGGACAAATCCTATTTTAAAAATTTGTTCAAAAAATTCAC
>JBBRGN010000399.1:0-3007 GCA_038240665.1 Chitinophagales bacterium
AATCCTGGATATTGTACCTTTCCATTGTCCACGCCCAAATTAAAATTCAGTGCAGGAATAGAATTTAAAGCGCTGTCGTAGAGTCCTTTAATCGTACCATCAAAATTGAATTGACCACCAACTTTCACGTTTTCATAGCCTTTCAAAAAAGCGCCAGGGATGATGGAGAAAAGATTTTTGAAATTATTTTCTGGCGCACTTACTTTCAAATCCATCAAATATCCAGCATCTTTTAACTGAATCCAACCATCGCCTTTTACGCGCAAGGCATTCACCAATAAGTCATTGTCTTTAAGGGTGTATTTACTGTTTTTTTGATCAACCAAAAAAAGCGCATCCAAATTGGCTTTGGCGTTGCTGAGATAAGCAATCCCGTCATAACGGACATCTAGGCTATCAATCGTAGTCTTTGTGGTCAAATCATACAAGTCAGCGGTAAAATCTCCCCCGCCTTCGTGGTTAATTCCTTTGGCTTTGGCATAAGTATTTAAACTGGCATCATCATAAATCAGACTTCCATTGGTTAGGCTATAGTGATCCAGTTTAGCTTTAAATTGAACACTTGTGGTATCTACCTCAGCAGCTGGTTTGGTGATCAGGTAATTGGCTTGACCATTTTTTGACACCAGAACATGAATTTTTGGTTCAGTAATCGCTACAGAGTTGATTTCATAAGGCCCACCTTTTAGGATGGAACTTAAATTTAAAGTGACCGCTATTTTTTTTACAGCAGCCAGTTTAATTCCAGCAAATTCGTTGATTCCTTCAATCGTAAGATCGGTAAGTGTAAGATCCAGATGAGGGAAGTGTCGAAACATATAAACATTTGCATCCGAAAAATCGACCTTGGCATTGATCTGTTCGTTGATGGCTGCTTTAGCTTTGGCTAATATCTGTGCTTTGAAGAAAAAAGGAATGGCGATTGCTGTCCCAATAAGTAAGAACAGCAAGATGCCAAATACGAGCAGTACCCGTTTAATGATTTTCATAAGTGGAGGATTTTTCTGTTGTATGTAATGGTACAACATTACTTAGATGTGAAAAAAATACAAAAGACACGTACTTTAAATTTTTTTTAAGGTTTTTTTTTGAGAGGAACCATCACATCCTATATCAACGCTAAAAACTTGATTTCGCGTTGAAAACATTGATTTTTTCAGAAAAAACAAAAACACTGCTTAATATAGGGTATTTCTGTGATCTTTGTAGGGAATTATCAAACTCGCATGCAGCCATTTGAACTTATTACTACCCAAGAAGGGGTAAACAACTTCTCCGCGCTTAACCAAGGAATCGATTGGATGTGTTTCGACACGGAATTCGTTGGAGAAAAAAGATTCCAAACCCGTCTGTGTTTGATCCAGGTCGCATCGCGTCATGGTAACTTTTTATTGGATCCTTTCACCATCGAGGATTTAAGCCCATTTTTAAAAATGCTTCAGGATCCGAGTATCCTTAAAGTGACCCACGCAGGGGAAAATGATTACCGATTGCTTTTCAATCTGTATGGCATTCTTCCCCAGAATACTTTCGATACGCAGATTGCGGCGGGATTTTTGGGGTATCGCTATCCGCTGGCTTTCAAAAAACTCGTGGAGACTGAACTGCGCTTTAATTTGAAAAAAAGTTATACTGTAGCGGATTGGGAAGCGCGTCCATTCAATAAAAACCAATTGCAATATGCGCTCAGCGATATAGAGCCTCTTCACGATTTATGGAAAATCCAGGAAGCAGATCTTTTGGCTAAAAACCGGCTCCACTGGGCGAAAGAAGAATTTGAGCAGCTTGGCAATCCGCTCAACTACGGCAAGGATCCCAACCTGGAAGCCTTGAATAGCGAAATGATGAAGTCGCTCAATAAGCGCGAACAGGTCTTCCTCTTGCGTCTTTTTGAATGGCGCCGCAAAGTAGCGGAAGAAAAAAACTATTCCAAAGAAATGGTTTTGCCTTCTAAATTGATGGGACAAATTGTGCGCAGCATTCGCTCAGGTAGAGAAGCTTTAGCTGATAATCGCCGTATTCCAGCAAAATTTGCTGGCGAACTGTGGGAGGTGATGAACGACCTTTATGCTCGTCCCGTAACTGATGAAGAACGTGGTCTGTTGGCATTGTTGCCGACTGAAGAAGAGGAAAATCCTCAAGAAGATGTGCTTTCAGAATTGCTCTACCTGGTCATCAAATACCATTGTATGAACCAAGGAGTTTCCAATAACCTTGCTTTTCCACGCAATTGGTTCAAAAAAATTAAGGCTGATCCCGCTTTTGCTGAGGACTTATTCGAAAAAAGCTGGCGCAGAGAGCTTTTTGGCCGCACCTTTACTATTTGGCTTCAACACCCCGAACGCCTTTCGATGACCATCGAAGACAACTTGATTGCTTTGCGCCTGGATAATTCGGATCAGTAAAACTAGAACTCTGTTATGTCGCTACCATTGTTTGTAGTTGAAGACCTATCCATTGAATTCAAATCTACCCATGCGCCTTCTGTAGCAGCTGTTGATGGTATTAATTTTTCAATTTTCACTGGCGAAACGCTGGGGATAGTAGGGGAGTCAGGTTCAGGCAAAACACTTACTGCTTTGGCAATCATGGGTTTATTGCCGAAAAGTGCCACCTGGCAGGCGAAAAAATTCAGTTTTAACACGCCGAACCAACCAGAAATTGCTTTGTACCCAGTTTCCAAATGGCATCAACATCTCCGGGGGAAGTCGATGGGTATGGTTTTTCAAGAACCGATGACCAGTTTGAACCCCGTCATGCGATGTGGGGATCAAATTGGCGAAGTCATTCAGCAACATCTTGGACTTAAAAGGAAACCATGCCGTCAAGCGGTTTTGGAATGGCTCGAACGTGTAAAATTGGATGAACCCGAACGTATTTATCAATCGTATCCCCATCAAATTTCGGGCGGACAAAAACAGCGGGTAATGATCGCCCTGGCACTCTGTTGCCAACCACAACTGCTGATTGCCGATGAACCGACTACCGCTTTAGATGTACCCGTACA
>JBBRGN010000400.1:0-2969 GCA_038240665.1 Chitinophagales bacterium
TCTGCAATTACTTGCACAAACATCCCCGGGTACGCCATTAATTTGCTTGTACTTGGGCACCGGATGATTTCATTTTTCAAACCTTGCTTTACAATTCCCCCTATCAATCGGAGATGGTGAACGACAACCTACGCTACATCGAATGGCCGGAAGGTGCAGCTAGTCCAAAGACTTTGACCTTAACTGATTTTACAGCTTTGGAAGAATCCCGAAAGTGGTTTGCTCGGAAGTTCAACCGCATTGATAGTGCCGCATTACTGGATCATTTGGATCATTTGCAGGGCTAATTAAAACAACTCGATCTGTTTGCTTCTTACATCAACAGTACTTGCAGAAGAATTCCCGGCATTGGCAATTGTTGGTAAAATGCGTTTGATCAAGCGCAAGCGGCGGGTATAATATTTTTTCTGATCATCAAAAATACCATAATGATCCACCAGGTCAATGCGTACACCGCCATTGGCGTGGATGATCTGGCCATTAGGCATCATGATCCCAGAGTGGGTGATGCGGCCGTTGTTGTTTTCAAAAAAAGCGATGTCTCCTATTTGAGCGTGTTCAATAAAATCGATGGTTTCCCCTACTTCCAATTGCTGCTGAGGTTCGCGTGGCAGACGAAAACCGGCAAGGTTGTAGACCATTTGTACCAACCCTGAACTATCGATGCCAAAAGGCGAGCGGCCACCCCAAAGATAAGGCGTATGCAAATACCGTTTGGCTAGTTTGAGTACCAACTCGGCAGTAGGTTGAAAATCGCCTATAGAAAGCGCCTGCCCGCTGAAAGTATAAGTAGTATCCCCCAAGTGAAAACGCATGCCATCAAAATCCGGCAACCGCGCACCCATGGTAACGGGGATAAAATGATCAGGGCCCATAACGGGTTGCACCAACTCCAAACTAAAAGCAAAATGTTGCTGATAATGCTCAAATTCAGTCGGTGTAATGAGTTTGAGTTGACTGGTTTCCACCCACCCTACAAAATTATCATTATCACAACGTACCCGAGACCAGAGCTTCCCTTTTTCTTCTAAAATTTCCACCAATTCGCCAAAAAGCAATTGCGACAACATCTCGCTGCGGTGCGAGGGCGTATTGCGAACAGGAACTACGCTAAGCGGACAAATTGCAAAATGCATCGGTTGGTATTAAAACTGTTGAGAAGTGCCTCCTAATGATCAAAAATAATAAATTAGCGGGAATTCCGTTGCTTAGAAGGCGATGAATATTATTAAGAGACCTTTTGTTTTTTTGATCGCCATTTAATTAAGATAATTTAAACCGTAGTTTCGCGGAGAAAACATACCATGGAGAACATTATGCGGCGCCCATTTTGGATAGGAGTGACTTTGAGTTTGTTGACCTTTAGCGCGCTCAAGGCGCAAGATCAGCATTTCTCACAATTTTATGCCTCTCCGCTCAACCTCAACCCCGCTTTAACGGGTACTTTTGATGGTAAATACCGATTGTCGGTCAATTATCGGGAGCAAGGGCGCAATTTACTCAATCAACCATATGTGACTTTTGCCACCGCCATGGATTTGCGTTTTAACATTGATAAATTAGGCAAAGGACAACAAAAAGATGCTTTTGGATTGGGTTTTCGTTTTTTGAACGACCGCAATGCAACGGTCAACTATTTTACCAACAACATGGCCGTAACTGGAGCTTTCCACAAAGCGCTTAGTAAATATGGTGACGAATTTTTATCCGTGGGTGTGGAACTGGGTGTTGGGCAACGTAACGTCAACTACGACAATTTTACTTTCCAGGATCAGTTCAATGGTTCTAATGGCTATACTGGCGTAACCGCTGAAAATTTTCCACAAAACAACTTTTCCTATACGGATATCGCCGTGGGTTTGAACTACTCGCGCGCACCCAAAGGTGAAATTGGTTTTTTTGCCGGCGGTTCAATTTATCATATCCTTCAGCCGGAAATTAGTTTTTATGCCCGTGGAACCAACAATCAAGATGTATTTCTGACCAGCAGATTAAACCGCAAATACTCGGCTTATTTAAACTTGCAAATTCCCTTAAATTCAAGTATTTCGGTATCTCCACGGGTTTTTGGTTACCTGCAAGGCAAGCACTTAGCAGCTAATGCCGGTGCCAATTTCCGTTTTTTGGTCGATGAAATCAAAGGCGCAGCGCTTCATTTAGGCGGCTGGGCCAGTCCGGTACGCAATTTTGACAATAAGTTTTCCATGGACGCCATCGTGTCGATGGTGGGTATTGAATACAGTAACTTCCTGATTGGTTTTAGCTATGATGCGCGTTGGGGTGCGCTAAGCTATGCTGGCCGTAGAACTGGAGCTTTCGAAATCTCCATCGCCTATCTAGGTAATTACGATAATGAGACCGTTTTGTGTCCCAAATTTTAATGCTATCGTTGATGAATGATGAATGCGTGGGGTCATTCATCATTCATCATACCGATCTTAGATTCCTACATGTTCAACAATCTCCAAGCCGTACCCCATCAAGCCGATGCGTTTGCGGGGATTATTGGTCAGCAAGCGGAGTTTGGTGATGCCTAGATCCCGAAGAATTTGCGCACCAACACCAAAATCGCGCTGCGTCATATCTTGACGAATTTGCAGCGGTTCGCCACGTTCTTGTTGTTCCTTCAGGGATTTTAAGCTTGCCAACAAAGTTTTATCGTTTTTTTCGATCTGGCGCATCAACAGGATCAGGCCTTTGCCTTCGGTTTCAATTTGTTCCAAAGCGCCTTTGAGCAAGTCGCTGTTGTCTTCAAACAAAGCGCCTAAAATATCCGTGGTTTCAGAAGCGGATTGCACCCTTACCAAAACCGGTTCATCGGCTTCCCAATGTCCTTTGCGAATAGCCAGGTGGATTTCGCCAGTTGGGAGCTGTTCATAGGCGATGATTTCAATTTTCCCGTGCGCTGTGTCCAATTCCACCGACCTTTCACGGCGTACCCGGCTTTCGTGTTTCATCCGATAAGCCAC
>JBBRGN010000401.1:0-2954 GCA_038240665.1 Chitinophagales bacterium
CAATAGCTATAGTAGCGCCGCCTTCCTCCAAGGATTTGCGGAATACAAAAAAAATGCACCAAGCGCACATGGCGCTGGCAACATCCGCCATTTTATAGATCAAAGTGTGCCGTTGCCGGCGATGAGTCATTTCTTTCAACACGGGTAATACCGACTTAGTAGTGAACCAATTTGATGTTGTCAAGCCAGATTCGGGCAGTATTTAGGGTAATTGCTCCATCTTTTGTCGGTAATTCAGCACGCAAAATGATCTGAAATTCCTTGGCTTTGCTATCAAATACCACCTTGGTAAGGTTAAAATATATTTTATTCCAGGTAGCGCTGGGATTAAAACCGCCAGCATATACCAATTGCGGATCTCCACTAAATGGAAGCGGAATGACCCCAAACGCAGCCTGCGCTTCTGCCTTGTAATTCGCCTCCAGAAAAACCACGGTTCCCTTATCCAGGAGCCCGGATACCTTGTTTACGCTGCCCAGTACAACCGCCGGATTTTGCTCATTGAGATTGATCAACCCTGAAGAACCCTCAAATGCCCCAACATTGGTGATGGTGATGCGCGAATAGGCTTGCCCGCCAATCAAGGCATCAAAGGTATGCGGCGCACGCTCAAAGTTTTCTAAAATGGAGAATTTGACATTGGCTTTATAGGCCGTTTTGGGGCGCAGGGTATCTACTTCGTTGGGTTGAAGATCGACCTGTGTTTCAAAAGGCTGATAAAAAGGATAAATATCCGGCGTAGTCGAAATACCATTTTCTTTAATCCCTGCTTCTAATTTGATTTTTGTGGAACCTGTTTTCAGCACCGGAATCAAAGAAGGCAAGCGGTAGACGCCCAGAAATTCATCATTCACCGTAAGCCATACCTCCGTAATTTTTTCAGAAGCAGAACCTTGAGCGGTCGGATCTGTCTTCAACTGGAAAGGAACCACGTAAATGTACGCGGGAATTTCCTCCTTCGGGTTGATGAACTCACAACTGCCCAGTAGTGTCCAGCAAAAAAAGAGCAAACCAAGAAAACGTAGAAAATGTGCTTGCATAGTTCAAATTAAAAAAGCGTTGACGCCACAATAGCGGTGTTTTCTGGGATAAAACGTGGAAAAACAACTCCGATTGCGTGCTTAGAAATGAGTCAATAATAAGATATTAATTTAGACTAGGCTATTTTGTTGTGGAATCATTCCTTTGTTAACGCGCTTCCAAAAGTAGTGAAAATATTGGACGAGAATTCGTTCAAGGTTTTTTTGAAAAAAATCCCCTACCAACAAGAAAAAAAGAAACAGTACTTGCATTTACTCAATATACTGAGTAAAATGAAAAACACCTTCCAACGACCTCATTTAGAAATACTTAAAAAAAGAATAACCGAACCGCAGCGCTTTATTCAAGTGCTGTTTGGGCCAAGGCAAGTAGGCAAAACAACGCTTGCGTTTCAACTATTGGATGACGTAGTGTACCCCTATCATTTCGCTGACGCTGACGCTGTACCAGCAGGAGCCATACCTTGGCTCGAGCAACAATGGAACCAGGCCAGGTTACAACAACAACAGCAGGGCAGCGAATTTTTACTGGTCATTGATGAGATCCAAAAAATTGGCAATTGGAGTGAAACCGTAAAAAACTTTGGGATGAAGACACCCGGAAAGATACGCCCATCAAATTATTGCTCTTGGGTTCGTCTCGTTTGCTTTTACAACAAGGCCTGACTGAATCATTGGCTGGTCGATTTGAATTAATCCATCTTGGACATTGGTCGTATCCAGAAATGCAAGCTGCTTTTGATATTACACTACAACAATACATCTGGTTTGGCGGCTACCCAGGAGCAGCTGACATCATTACCGATGAAGACCGCTGGAAACGCTATGTCAAAGAGGGATTGATTGAGGCGAGCATTTCTAGAGATATTATGATGCTAACCCGTGTTGACAAACCAGCTCTAATGAAGCAATTATTTGAATTGGGCTGTCATTATTCTGGACAAATACTCGCTTTCAACAAAATGCTTGGGCAATTGCTCGATGCGGGCAATACGGTAACCCTTGCCCATTATTTAAATTTACTGGATACCGCCAATTTGTTGAGCGGCATAGGAAAGTATTCCCCAAACATCATCCGTCAAAAAGCCTCGAGTCCTAAATTTATGGTCTACAATACGGCGTTAATCAGCGCCAATAGCCCTCAGCGCTTATCAGAAGTCGTTTTGTGTCCAAACGAATGGGGTCGAATTGTGGAATCGGCCATTGGCGCGCACCTGCTCAACCAAGCACCGGTCGACGATTACCGCCTCTATTATTGGCAACAATCAGCAAACGAGGTGGATTTCGTTTTGAAAAAAAATGGACAGGCTGTTGGTTTAGAAGTAAAAAGTGGCCGTATACAGCACGCTTCAAGCTTAGCAGCATTCAAGAAAGTTTTTCCAGAGGCAAAGGTTTTTTTGATCGGAGATTCGGGAATTCCAATCGAAACTTTTTTGAGGATGCGGCCGGGGGAGTTATTTTTGTTGTAAGCTACTGGTTGGATTACATTCAAGGCAGCCGCATGAATGCCAGAAGCGACTTTGGAGAGGTTTAACCTTGGTAATATCCGCCATTCCCCACCCAGGGCTCACGCATTAAAAATTGATATTTATTAGGGTTTTCTCTCGATAGGAATCGAAGCTGAGTCAGTCAGGCATGAGATGGAATTTGGACAATGCTCAAGGAATGCTTATTTCAAAAGCAATGAATTCAACTAATGGCCGATGGGAACAGTTTTGGCGAAAATACATGCAATAAAAAATGGCTAAATCTACAGTAAATGGGAAACACACCCATCGAAAGTGGGAAGAAAGATGCAAAGCCGATAACGTTGGGTTTTGTGCAAGTGGAGCAGACGGAAGTACAATCGACTTTTTGTTCTTTATTGGGCTTCGGTTCCGGCTTGACAAGCATCGCTGAGCATTAGTTCTTTTT
>JBBRGN010000402.1:0-2952 GCA_038240665.1 Chitinophagales bacterium
GTAGTTGCTGCCAAGGTTTTTGGCTTGGTGATCATGTTTTTGGTAGTATTTGATGTTGCCATGACATCCGTTTTTTGGTATCGGGGTGATTTTACTGAGCCAAACGGATACCCGTAAATTGCCAGCGTTTGTCGGTTTGGAAAAAATTGCGGTAACTGGTGCGCATATGGGACTGTGGTGTGGCTACCGAACCGCCGCGCAGCACCATTTGGTTGATCATGAATTTGCCATTGTATTCGCCCAAAGCTCCCTTGAAACGCGGGTAACTAGGATAAGGTAAGTAAGCGCTCGCTGTCCATTCCCAGGCATCGCCTAGAAATTGCTTTGCTGCCGATTGTCCAACACTTCTGGGGTGCCACGTTTGCTGTTCCAAGAAATTGCCTTCTACGCGCGGCGACCATTGCCGACAAGCGGTTTCCCATTCCTGCTCAGTAGGTAGACGCAATCCTTTCCAACGGGCAAATGCATCGGCCTCAAAATAGCTGATGTGCGTAACAGGTTGACTTAAATCTACCGATTGCAAACCATGCAGGGTATAATTAAACCATTGTTGGTTTTGGAAGTACCAGTACAATGGCGCTTTCGTTTCCAATTGTTTTACCCATTCCCAACCTTCTGACAACCAATGGTCATAATTTTCGTAACCGCCATCGTGGATGAATTCGAGGTACTCCGCATTGGTCACTAGTCGGTCTTGAATTGAATACGCATTCAGGTATACTTGATGGGCGCTTAGCTCATTGTCCCAGCAAAAGCCTTCTTCTTGGTGCCCAATGGTATATAGGCCAGCAGGAACCTCCAACCAATTGGCAGGTCTAACATTAGGCGTTCGAGCAGGATGCTGATCGGTATAAGCCGGAAAAAGCGGGTTGTTGCCCAAAATGTATTTAAAATCGGTGACCAATAATTCTTGATGTTGTTGTTCGTGTTGAAGGCCAATTTCCAGGGTGAAAAGCAATTCTTCAACGGCGGTTTCCGTTAGTGCAGGTAAATTTTCCAGCAGCAGCAGCAAGTGTTTGTCCACATACTGGCGATATTGTAGTACTTCAGCTACCGCAGGGCGAGTCATGTTTCCTCGGTTGGCACGGTGGATTCTAGGCCCCTGACTTTCGTAGTAGCTGTTGAAAAAATAGGGAAAGGACGCGTTAAACACTTGATAGCCTTCGAGGTATGGCGCCAGTAGGAAGTTTTCAAAAAACCAGGTCGTATGCCCTAAATGCCATTTCGGTGGACTAACATCGGTGGAGGGTTGTACTACAAAATCTTCAGTAGCGAGGGGTTGACACAAAAGCTCGGATTGTGCCCGAACTTTTGTGAAACGCGTAGACATATTGGGCAGCGTAGAAGTTTTCATTTGTTGTGATTCAGTGTGAAGTAACCTAAGGAATGAATCAACAATAAATGACCACATTTGATTTATTCCTACATGGAAATGATCCAAAACTAAAAATTGTTTTACATACTGAAGTTGAGGCGAAGCTAGAGAAGCAAAAAAAATTTTGTTCCTAGCTTAATAGCCTCGTTCTTCCTTTAACCGCCGTGACCAAAGCGCGCCAAAATCTTCGCGAGGAGCTTGACAAAGCCAAATTTTTGTACCCTTTTCGCGCGAGTATGGGGACGTGATTTCACCAACGAGGTCGATTTTGGCAAATAGATTTTTTACATCATCGCCCAGGTCATCATTGACATAAACCATAGCATTTGAGGTAATGTGAGGAGGTGCCCATAGTAAAAAGGTCTCGTTAAAACTGTAGGGTTCAGGAAGTTTAAGCTTTTTTCGGGCATAATACACTGCGCTGGCTTCGCCATAATTGTCGCAATAAATAAGACATTGATCTGGATTTTCAGAAGCATGGTAAGCTTTGGCCACTTTTTGCGCCATTTCATCCCAACCTAGCATATCGGCATAATCCTGAGGCAGATCATGAACAAAGCCATCTTCCCAGCGCAGAGGGCCGTCTAAGCCAAGCCTTGTGGTTATCCATTTTCCATACCGCGCCATAGCTGGAGCTTCCAGGATGGGACAACCAAATGGAAAAATTGGGACAATCAAGGCAATCATTAATGCAGGAAAAAACCACCGATACCAGGATCGATTCAATTGGTTTTCCCAAAAAACACCGCCAGCGCCCATTGCCAAAGGATAAATGCCAAGGGTGTAATAACTTTTTCCACGTAGGGCAAGCATTAGAGCAATGACAAATAAAAAAACCCAACCAAAAATTCGATAGGAACCCGATTTTGCTCCCAAAAAAAGCCAATAAAGTCCGCCCAACCAAAGCAATACCGAAGGAAGGTTCATCAGCAGCTGATCTACCATAAAGCTTATCCGATTGACGTTGACCAATTGGGTCTGCGACAGCTCATTCATGTGCCACACCACCGGGAAGTGATTTTGGTATTGCCACCAAAAATTTGGGAAAAAGATGAGCAACAGGAGTCCAAAGGCGATCCAAGTATTTTTTTGCAACAGCATCGAGCGTTTTGCCGTCAGGAGTAAGGCGAATACAATGGCGGTGATTAAAAAAGCGACCATGTATTTGTTCAATAATCCAAATCCAAGAATCCCGCCAAAAGCGTACATCCAGCGATCTTCTTCCGTATTGAGGTAACGCAAAAAAACATAGGTAGACAAAGTCCAGAAAAAAATATCAGAAGCTACTGGCTGAAACAGGGTCCCATTGCGCAGATAAGCTGGTGAAACCAAGATGGCCAAACCCGCCAAAAATTGTCCATAACGGCCAGCGCCCAACTCCTGCGCAATCCCGCCCGTAAGCAAGAGCATACCACAGCACAATAAGGTAGGAGCCATACGCACAGTAGCCAAGTCATCGCCAAAAATAAATTGCACCGCATATGCGATCCAGCCAATCATGGGGGGAACTGTCCAATAACCCCAATCAGGATGCTGACCTAAGGCAAGATAAAGCATCTCATCGCGCTGAAAACCGT
>JBBRGN010000403.1:0-2946 GCA_038240665.1 Chitinophagales bacterium
ATATGGCCGACAAATTGTACTTCGAGCCGGTATTTTGGGAACACCTAGAAGAAATCATTGAACTAGAAAAACCAGAAGGAGTAATCGTGCAGTTGGGCGGTCAAACCGCGCTTAAGTTGGCGGAAACTTTACACGCAAGAGGAATCAAGATCATCGGGACTGACTTCCCTTCAATGGACTTGGCAGAAGACCGAGGCGCTTTTTCTGATTTATTGAAAAGCATTGATATTCCTTATCCAGAATATGGCCGTGCGGAAGATGTGGATGAAGCCATCGCCATCGCCAAGCGCGTCGGATTCCCGGTGTTGGTGCGCCCATCTTACGTACTCGGCGGCCAGTACATGCGCATCGTGATCAACGATGAAGAACTGGAACGTCAGGTGTTGAGTATTTTCAAACACCTTCCAGAAAACAAGGTACTCATCGATCACTTTTTGGAGCGCTCCAAAGAAGCAGAAATCGACGCCATTTGCGACGGAGACGAGGTACACATCATGGGCATCTGCGAACACATCGAACCGGCGGGCATCCACTCAGGTGATAGCTCTGCGGTACTACCAACTTATAGCTTGTCGGTAGAGGCGGTAAACACCATGGTGGATTACACTGAAAAGCTGGCGAAAGCCCTCAATATCCGCGGACTGATCAACGTACAATTTGCCATCAAGGACAACAAAGTGTATGTAATCGAAGCCAACCCACGGGCATCGCGTACCACGCCTTTCATCGCCAAAGCATATAAGGTGCCTTACCTAAAAATCGCCACTAAGGTGATGTTGGGAACCCACAAATTGAAGGATTTTGACATCAAACCGCAACCGAGTGGCTATGCCATCAAGGTACCGGTATTCTCGTTTGATAAGTTTCCGAATGTAGACAAAGCGCTCGGGCCTGAAATGAAATCAACGGGGGAGGAAATCCGCTTCATCAAAGACTTGACCGATCCTTTCTTCCGCGAACTGGATCGCAACCGAAATATGTACTTGACGCGTTAATCGTATGCTGATGAGTTCAAAAAAATGGGCTAGTATTGTTCTGCAAAGAATTACTAGGCCGTTTTTTTTAATAGGCAATGGTATGATTTTCTGATGGCCTAATTCTTTTCTCCCATTCACTACAACCACTACTTTGCCCATTGTTTTTCCAGACATAAACAACTTTACCGCAGCCGGCAATTCATCAAAGGCGAAGGTATGCCCCACATAAGGGACGCCAATATCCATCGCTTGCAGTTCGATCAGGAGCTCGTTCATGAGTTCCACCCGATCATACAACCAAATGAGGTTAAACCCTAAAACGCCTTTGTTTTTTTCGGGTAGTTTTTGGGGATCTACTTTAGGACGGGTCAAAAAATAATACAGCAAGCGCAGGTAATTGGGTCGATCGCCTACGGATGCATAGCGTGCGGAACCGTACGTAACCACCCGACCCATCTGTGCCAAGACATTAAATCCCATGGTAAAGTATTTCCCACCGATGGAATCCAAAATCAAGTTAAGCTCCCGCCCGCCAAGTGATTTTTTTAAATCCTCGGTAAAAGTATTTTGACTCCGCACAATGACTTGGTCGTAGCCTTCTTCTTGTAACAGAAAGTCAACTTTGCTGGAATTGCCTACTGTGCCGATGGCATAAGCTCCCATTTTTTTGGCAATGCGCCCCGCTAGAATAACCACGCCACCTGCTGCGCTATGGATTAGCACGGTTTGTCCTGGTTTCAAATTGCCCAATTCTTTCAATGCGTAGTAAGCGGTGAATGCTTGCACCAAATACGCTGCGCCTTGGGCAAAACTCCAACCCGCAGGCAACGGAACCACGTAGCGATGGTCAATATTGAGATGAGTGGTGTAGGCGCCAAAACGGGTAAGCCCCATGATTTTATCTCCTACTTTGACCGTGGCAACTGCCGCTCCAACTTGCACTATGGTTCCTGCGTACTCTAATCCAGGTATAAAAACTCCAGGAGGCGTAGCTCCATACAACCCCCAAATGGCGAAAATATCCGCAAAATTCAAGCCAATGGCTTCAGTCGCTACGGTAACTTCATGCGGCGCTGGTGGCGGTAAGGTTGCGTGTACCTTTTGCAGGTTTTTTAAGCTGCCGGCGCGGAGTTGATACGATTGGTATTGCATGGTTAGGAGGATTATTTCTTTTTCGCTTCCTTGGTTTTTTCAATCCCAAAAGTCAGCGATTTCAAGCCTCCTAAGTTATCCTTGCGCATGTGCTGTAGAAAGACAAATTGGTATTCGCCTTTTTTAGCAAAAAAGGCATTTTCTTGCATTGGGATGCGGAGTTTGCAATTAGCGCCACTACAATTGCCGTTCCATTGTCCGATTTGATCCGCCAATTGCAAAGAAACCACTTTGTCCAGTCTTTTCCCGTCGGGAAAAACGGTGCGGATAAGCACGTAGAGGTTTTGAAAATCGTATTCGTCGCTGTGTGCTACCTCTACGTAGATGTTGTAGAGCTTACTGGTATCCTCAATATTGACCTTAAACACGCATGAATCGGCGTAAGCCCAGGTTCCTTTGGGAAAATCATGGGATTCCTGAATAATAAAATCAGGCCCGCAAGCAAGCAGAGCAAACGATAATAAGGCCAAGAAAGTGAAGATGCGCTTCATTTTTTTTCTTTTAAAAGCAATTGGACGATACAAACAATAGTAAAGTTGGTGCGACGATTGCGATTGAGTTATCGCTGTACCAACTCGATTGAAAAAAAGAACGGCAGATTTTGGATAACCTGCCGTTCTTTTCGTACGCCAAACGTACTTACTTATAACCTTGGTGTACGTCTATTTAAAATAGTCGCGCATTTTTTCAAATAAGGTACGTTCCGATTTGCCGGGCGTAGGGTGGAAATTGGGCATGGTGCGCAATTTTTCCAGTAATACTTTCTCTTCGGCATTGAATTTTTTCGGCGTCCACACATTGACGTGAATCAATTGAT
>JBBRGN010000404.1:0-2944 GCA_038240665.1 Chitinophagales bacterium
TGATGCTCAACCTACTTCCTTCTGGGTTGCGTGGTTTGGCTTTTGCGGCACTTACGGCGGCGATTGTGGCTTCCTTGGCGGGAAAAGCGAACAGCATTTCCACCATTTTTGCCCTTGACATCTATAAGAAAAGCATCAACCCCAATGCCGATGATAAAACGGTGGTAAGAATAGGCCGCTACGCAGTTATAATTGCCATGATCATGGCATCTTTGATCGCGCCATTCATGGGCATCGATAAAAAGGGCGGGTTTCAGTACATTCAAGAATACACCGGATTTGTATCACCAGGTATCTTCGCCATGTTCTTCCTGGGATTTTTCTGGCGGAAAACCACTTCCAATGCGGCCTTGTTTGCTACCATTGGCGGTTTTATTCTGTCCTTGTTCTTTAAGGCACTGCCTACTTTTGCCGACCTATCCTTCTTGGCGCCCTTTGGTTTTTCGGCCAAAAATGGTTCGGGTGTCTACGAAATTCCGTTTATGGATCGGATGGGTTTTGTTTTTGTCATCTGCGTGGTCGTGATGGCCATCATTAGCTTGACCGAATTGAAAGGCAAAGACAGTCCCAAAGCATTGGAAATCGATTCCAGCATGTTCAAAGTTACCCCTGGTTTCATGGCGGGTTCCTTGATCATTGTTGGTATTTTGGCGGCTTTGTACACCATGTTCTGGTAATTAAGTAAAGCCACAATAGTAGTATTAAAGAAGCCGCTTGTTCAACCTAACGAACAAGCGGCTTCTGTTTTGGGATGACATTTATCATATCCTTTATTGATTCAAATCATGGCACTGAGGGGCTTTTGAGGCTAGTTTTGAGTAACTAAAATCAAAAAAAAATGCCAAAAATTCTAGTTCCTACCGACTTTTCAACATACGCAGATAAAGCCTTGGATGTAGCAGCAACCATCGCTGAAAACACCCATTCTGAATTATTGCTGGTGCATGTAAATGAGCAATCCAGTATTTTGATGCCTATTTCGGAATTTGGATACACTTATGATCAAGCCATTGAGGATCGTTTTCTACACATGATCCATGAGAACCTGAACAAAGTTTTACACGATTTAGCGGCTCGTCATCCGCGGGTTAAAATCCACAATTCCGTAATCGATGGCCTTTTTGTTCCTGCCATTGAAGAACTGGTGACCTCTGAAGGGGTTGACCTGATCGTGATGGGAACCAAAGGCGCTAGTGGACTTACCGAGTTTGTCATTGGTTCCAACACCCAAAAAATTGCTCGTCGGGCACATTGTCCAGTATTGACAGTGCATAGCGATAGCCCTGCGAAGTTCAAAAACATTGTAATCCCTACCACTTTGGAGAAAGATCAAAAAGCCATTTTTGAGACCTTGAAAAAATGGAATGCCTTGATCAGTGGTAAAATCTACCTCCTTTACATCAACAATCCTGGGGCATACCGCAGCGATGCAGACATTGAATCCCGTAAAAAAGACTTGTTGGAAGGATCTGGCTTGGAAAATTTAGAGATCTTCAAAACCGAGAATTTTACGATGAATGAAGAACAGGTCATCTTCGAATTTGCGGTTGAAAAAGAAGCCGATTTAATTGTGATGGGAACCCACCAACGCAAGGGCTGGTCTTATTTCCTACTCGGTAGTTTGACTGAAGATACCATCAACCACGCTTCTTTGCCGGTTTTTTCGATACCCTTAAAAAAATAAAAAAAAGGTTTTAGTTTATTGTTTAGAATATAGAACGTGCAGTGGAAGTCTGTTGGTGTCAATGCCAACAGGCTTCGTTTTTTTTATCGAATACCCTCCATTTTTTTCTTTCTGGAACGAAATCAGCAGCCTTACTGTTTTGCAAATTCGAATATGCTCAATTATGTTTTCAAGTTGTCAGTATTTAAAGTATTGACAATAAGTACTTTACCAACACAATCAATCTATTGCAAATAACTGTTTATCAATTTGTTACCAAAAAAATTGAGGATAAAGAAACATGGAATCATAACAGAGCCTTTGTTAACTTTATGATCTTATTTCCAATCATAACTTTGTTCATCCAACACAAGAGGTAATTCTTGACATTTTTTTTTCAAAGCAAGATTTGTGGTATTTAATACTCAAAATGTATGGATAATTTGAGATTAAAATGGGATAAATGGCGCTAAATTTGCAGCATTTCACACCAACTCTAATAAATCAAAAATTATGTCCATCGTTCACGAATTGGCAAAGATGATTGACCATTCCTTGCTGCATCCAACCATGACCGATAAAGATTTGGCGGAAGGCTGCGCATTGGCTGCGGCATATGATGTTGCCTCGGTTTGCATCAAGCCTTATGCCGTAGCACAAGCCAAGGAGCTATTGGCGGGTACCCAAGTTTTGGTTTGTACGGTTGTCGGATTTCCGCATGGTGGAAGTACCACGGAGGTAAAAGTAGCGGAGACCCTCCAAGCTTGCCTAGAAGGTGCCACCGAGATCGATGTAGTCGCCAACATCGGCAAAGTACTCAGCCATGATTGGGATTATGTGGAAAAAGACATTCGCCAGGTAACCGAGACCGCCCATCAACATGGCGCTATTGTGAAAGTGATTTTTGAAAATGATTTTTTACTGGAGGATGCGCTAAAAATCAAACTCTGCGAAATTTGCAACAACATCGGCGTCGAGTTTGTAAAAACCTCCACTGGTTATGGTTTCATCAAAGGCGCTGATGGAAAATACAGCTATGAAGGCGCTACCGAACATGATTTGGTGCTGATGCGGAAGTATTCCAATCCAACCGTTCAGATCAAAGCTGCTGGCGGGGTGCGTAGTTTGGACGACCTATTGAAGGTACGCGAACTGGGGGTTACCCGCATCGGAGCAACAGCCACCGCAGCTATGCTGGATGAAGCCAAAAGGCGTTTTGAAGGACAGGTCATCGAATCCATTAAAGCAACAGATAAAGGAGGGTATTAAAAAACAAGGGGC
>JBBRGN010000405.1:0-2943 GCA_038240665.1 Chitinophagales bacterium
TCAAAACATTGTGATGCCTGTGTGTAGGGCAAATATAGAAATTCTTTTTTCAAACTTGCAAGCCTACCCAACAGCTTTAACTAGGCCTTTTTTTTGAAAAAAATGTTTATGCCTATTTCCCGTCAAAATCCGGTTTTTTTCTTTTTTAAGTTCAATTGGAGGGAAATGATGTGTGAATAAGTGCTATTATCTGAGGCCAAATCAGTAAAAGCATAATCGATTTGTAAGGCGGATATTTTGAGGCCAATGCCTAAACTCGGGCGTGGCGAAAGCGTATTTTGACCGCCAAAATTGGTCAAACGCTGAAACTGGTTCACCCCCAAACGAAAAAAAATCACCCGATTGTAATCCATTTCCAAACCCGCCGCAGGATCCAAACTAAGCGGAGCGCTGGAAACCAACGTATTGCGCTTTCCATCCGTGGTAATGAAAAAATTGACCTCCGGGGAAAACCCAATTTTTCGGTACTGAAAACGATACCCGGCGCCAAGGATGAGCTGGGGTTTTGTGATTTCAATGCTGTTGATGGGAACGCTGTTGTTGGTCAATTGAAGCGTTTTCTTATCGGCTTCAGTAAAATTGAAAGACCAAGCGTTGAAAGACGTTGTAATGTCTTTAGCCAGCAAACCCAAACGGAGGTTGCCCTTGCGGTACTGCACCCCGCCGTCGATACCAAAACCCCAAGAATTGGCAAAAGAACCAATCCGACGGTAAATGACCTTAATGTTGCCACCATAGCTAAAATTGCTAGGTTTAGTGGCTGATCCGCGCTGGGCATAACTCAAAATAAAGGCATAATCCGCCGCGGAAAACTCGCGCAAGTTGTCAAAGTTGACCGTTCCATCGGCACCATAAAGCGATAAGGTATTGGGGATTTTGTCGATACCAAAACGAATGGCCGAGATCGCCAAACGGCGGTTTTCATTGCTCATGGGCAAGGTTGCAGCCAGGTAATCAAAACGCCCAACGCCGCCAAACCATTCGGAGTGCATGGCCGCGATTTGCATGCCTTCTACCCGGGGATAAGCCGCCAAGCCAGCCGGATTCCAAACACCAGCCATTACATCGTCCACACCCGCTACCACGGCCGTGCCCAAGGCTTGCGCCCGTGCGCCTACGCCAATCGATAAAAATTCGTTACTGTATTTTTGAGCATGTACGCAACTGGCCCATGCAACGACCAAAAAAGAAAATATAAATATCCTCATAAGGGGCGCGTTTTACTTTTTTCGATGACCTCCAGCTCGGGTAGAACCGGCGGACAATTGTTTTTTTCCAAAATCCTAATGCGCATACTGCGGTTAACTGCGATGCTGGCATTGAGTTCGTAGCCAATCAATAACCACATGGAATTCATTTGTATCCACAGCATCAGCACCACAATAGCACCAATAGAACCATAAAAACGGTTATAATTGTTGAAACTGTCTACATAAAACGAAAAACCTACTGACGACAAGAGGGTCAAAAGGGAGGCCAACGCTGCCCCAGGGGTGAAAAATCTAAATTTATTGATCAAAGCGGCCCCATGTCGATAGGTCATGGTGATCGAAACATAGTACAAAGAAATGATGACTACCCAGCGCAAGAGTCCAAGGAAAAACCAGGTTATGCCGCTTAAATTAAGCCAAGCGGCTAAGGTTTGAATGATGGTTTGCCCTAAGATGATCAACACCACAGAAACAACCACAAAAACCGACAACAACACCGTTAACCAAATAGCAATCCAGCGCTTCATCCAACTGCCCCTTTTTTTGAATGCGTCCGGATAGGTTTTATCAAATCCGCGCATCAAAGACAACATCCCGTTGGAACCAAAGTAAATGGCAAATAAAAAACCCAGGGACAACAAACCAATCCGGGGATTGTTGGTGATGTCTTCTACAAAAAAGAAGAGGTTGTCACCCGCCATACCGGGCATGATTTTTTTGATTTCAGATTGGAGCAACACATCAAAATTTTCCCCTCCTGGCAGGTAATCTAAAAACATCAGCTTCAAAACAGGGATGAGGGTAAATAAAGCGATGATTGTAGGAAACAAAGACAAAAAAAAGCTAAAAGCGATGGCATTGGCGCGGATGAACAAATCGTGTTTTTGCAATTCGCGGTAAAAAAACAAAGCCACATCATAGATCGGAACTCCAAAAAAACCAGGTAAAGATTTGGTTTTGGCCCAATTCAAAAACTGCTTCAGCCGCGGGTGTCGTTGAAACCATCGCTGCCAAAGCATGAAATTGAGGTATTGCCATCTATTTCTTTTCATGCGGTAAAGTATGGCTTTAGCTTCTCCAAGAGATAATTTGGCGCAGGAATTGGCCGATTGCTGGCTTTTTCCACAAAACACAAACGTACGCTCCCGCCGTTGACCAATTTATTTTTTTCATTGAATAGCTCTACCTGAAACGTAATAAATTGATCAGGGAATTTGCGAAGGGTGGTCTTGATGGTCAGTAATTCGTCATAATGTGCAGGACGTACAAAACGCATTTGTAGGGAAACCACGGGCATCAAAATACCCTGTTCTTCTTCCATCGATTTGTACGTCAATCCCAGCGAACGCAGCATTTCCACCCGACCAATTTCGTAGTATTGGGCATAATTACCGTAATACAAATAACCCATCTGGTCGGTTTCGCCGTAACGCACCCTTTTCTGAAACTCGTGTTGGTACATAGCCTATAAGCGTTCAATAGGGCAAGTCATGCAATGTGAGCCACCCCTTGCCCGTGAAAGTTCATTCGAAGGTAAGGTTATGATGGTTTTTTCCACTTTTTTTGGATCAATCTGCCCATTTTTCCAACCAGCGAGAAAATCCCGGGCTTTAATGATCGTATATCCTGCCTGTTGAAAAGCTTCTTCGGTTTTGGGGTTACGGTCGTAAGTCAAGGCTACGCCGGGTTTCAAAGCGACCAAATTACAGCCATCGGTCCATTGTTCGCGCTC
>JBBRGN010000406.1:0-2923 GCA_038240665.1 Chitinophagales bacterium
GTAATTGGCAAATGAAGCCACTTGTTGCTCGACACGTACAATCAGGGCATCTGCCGACGCAAAAGGCTGCACCATCCATTGTACCAGACCCAGGCGGATCTCGCCAGATTTTTGTTCAGTTGCATTTCTCATTTCGCACAGGTTGCGCCATCCCGACGCCACTTATAGGTATGATTGAAACAGTGATTAATTGCGCTGCGATTCGGATTAACCCTTATCCAGAGCAAGCTCAAACGTAACAAAGATACGTTTAGTTTATTGTTGGTTAGGTTAAATATTCTGACTGATCTTAGCAAAAATCGGCTTTCTTAGATCTTAGGTTAGAGCCTTCCAAACGTTAACAAAATCCAAAGGCAATATTAAAGAAATGTTTTTGTATAACTCATTTATCTCAGTATGTAAAACCAGTGACGTTTAGGGTGGGTAATTTGAATCATTCACCACAAGGAACATCCAATAATCATGAAAACATCCAGAATCTTTTTCGCACTATTTCTAATTATCATGGCTTTTACCGCTCAAGCTCAAATTAAAGTGATCCCAAAAGTTGGGGTTAACTTCTCTGGCGTCGGCGCTAACTTAAATGATTTCCGCGCTGAAGCGCATGTAGGCTGGAATGCCGGCTTAGATTTCCGGGTAGGCAGCAAACGTCCGCTTTTTTTCTACCCTGGTATTCAATTCAATAATTATACCGCGCGCTTGATCACCAACATCAACAAAGATGCCAGTCAGCAGTTTCAAAACGAAACGACCATCCAAGCCATCAAAGCGCCACTGGATTTAGGTATCCGACTAAACCGGAAAAATGCTTTATTGAATCTGGTACTTCGCGGCGGGGTTACGCCAACCATGATTTTGGGCGTACAAGAAAAAAATGGCATCGCCTTCAACAAAGGCAGCCTGACTCCATTTACTTGGGGTGCTAATGCTGGCCTAGCGCTTGACGTGCTATTCTTGACCGTTGACCTGAACTACGAAATGGGACTGAACAATTATTTTGCAGCTGCTCCTGGTCGCAATAATGTGTTTACCGTTAGCGCTGGTATCCGGTTTTAACAGCTAGAATAGTTTTAAAAAAAAGGCAGCCGTCAAGTCCCCTTGACGGCTGCCTTTTTTTATTTGAACTTGTTCGGAGATTCATTTTCGCTCGACTACTCAAATCTCCAAGCGCCTTAACTTATTTATCAGACAACTCGAAGCCTTGTTTAATTCCTTTTTCTAAGGCCGGTACGCCGTCTTTCATCCATTTGGGCTGGGGAGCGCCTTTAAGGTAATGGTCAAAAAACTGCCCCATCCGCAATTGGAAATCTTTGCGGTTCCTCAACTGTACCAATCCATGACCTTCCTCATTGTAGTTGAGCATCCAAGCTGGCTTTCCCAATCTACGCAAAGCCATATAAAACTCAATCCCTTGATACCAAGGTACAGCACCATCTTTATCATTGTGCATGATCAGCAAAGGTGTTTCAATTTTATCAGCAAAAAAAATGGGCGAATTCTCGATGTAGCGCAAGGGCTTTTCCCAGAGTGTTCCACCGATCCGGCTTTGGGTATGCTCGTATTGAAATTGACGGCTGATGCCGGTTTCCCAACGAATTCCGCCATAAGCTGAGGTCATGTTGACCACTGGAGCACCGGATTCTGCGCATTTGAATAGGTTGGTTTGGGTAACGAGGTAGGCTATCTGATAGCCACCCCAACTGTGTCCTTGTAACCCAACATTGTTTTTATCGACAAATCCTTTGTTGATCAAACTGGTGACTCCTGAAACGATGGCATTGCGGGCACTCTCCCCAGGATATCCAATGCGATAAGGGATATCGGGAATAAAAACCAGATATCCTCGACTAGCAAAAGCTGGAAAACTGATCATCGAGCGGTTCCAGGTCGGGGAATAATGGGTATGCAATTCTTGCGACATGCGCTCGTAAAAATACACCACCATTGGGTACTTCTTTTGGGGATCGAAATCAGCTGGTTTTACCAAAATACCACGCAAATACTGGCCATCCGCGGCCGTCCACTCCACCAATTCGTTGGTTCCCCAAAGGTAATTGGCTTGCTGTGGATTGACCTGACTGATTTTACTTGCTTTTACTAAATCCGCACTCAACAACAAGTCGGGAAAAGTTTGAAAATCTTCCTTGGTAAATACCCACTGATTGGCATTTTTTGCTTTTATCATGCTGGTTGAAAAAGAATAAGGCCCCTCTTGAAGGATCTTTTTCTGTCCTGTATGAATTTCGTACCACAGGTATCCCTCGTCTAGGTTGCTTTCTTTGGTAAAATGAATCAAAAGCGGTTTGACTTCTTCAATAGAGCGTTCGTCAGGATCGGTTTTGATGTAGCGCATGGTCGTTTTTCCACTCCTACTGTTGGTTAAGTTGGTTGCCGCAAGTTGTTGGGTGGGGTCAATCAACCAAATGTCATAACGGTCATAAACCATCATAAAATCATCTTCGGTAGTCCATCCAGCAAAGCCGTATGAATTCGGAAAATCGGGCGAATCATTCAATTCGTCATAAAATGGAACCCTTTTATTGTTGGTCAGTTTGACGATGTCTTTTTTGGCTACTCGATAAGCATACCAAGCAGAATCCCGATCGGAATACCAATGGATGTACTTGGCCAGGGGCGACCACGCGGGGTTGCCTGAAAGATTGGTGGCGATTTTTTCTTTTTTTCCAGTCAACACATCCACCAGATATACATCCTTATGACTACTGCCTAGCCAAGTGGCGGCAACCGCGTAGGGAGCATCCGTATACCCCAGTACATAAGGCGCATTTCCTTCATTGCCATAGCGGATCTCCGGTAAATCTAGGTTCCCCAATTGCGTTAATTTACCCGTAGCGGTATGGTACACACAATCGTAGGATCTTTTTTTCTCTTGTTCCAAACGCACTTTTTGTTGCGGATAGAT
>JBBRGN010000407.1:0-2912 GCA_038240665.1 Chitinophagales bacterium
TGCGAGTGGGCTCATTGAGTAGAATTTTAGACAATAAGCCCGGCTCAAAGTATTGATCTTTAAGCTGGTCTAATGAAATTATTTCCAGTCCCACCACATAATAAAACTGTTCCATTGCGCCTGAGGACGCATCAAATAGTCCATTTGGCGTACTAAGGAGCCAATCTTTTTTGCCAATGGCCATTAACGTGGCCAATTCGGACCCTTTCTCGACATCCCATAGTTTAGCGGAATTGTCATTACTCCCCGAGAGCAAGAATTTACCATTGGGGGAAAAAGCAAGGGATCGTATAGCGCCAAGGTGGCCTTTGTATTCACGGATGAGTTTTCCTTTGAGATCAAACTGTTGCAATACATTATTGGAATACCCGGCAACGATGCTGAGGTTGTTGGGGGCAAAAGCCAAGCAGATAACCATTGGAGCGTTAGGGGCATTGATCCCGACATGGAAAAGCAATTTTGCATCTTTGTAATTAAATACACTTAGTCCGGATTCGTCATTGGTAGCGACCCATTTGCCATCTTTTGAAAAAATGGCTTGGTCTGCTGAAACGCCGAAAGTACGCACAACGGAAAAATCATCCACTTTGCGAAGCGCAGCAGGAAAACCCCGGGCATCATCTGGTTGATCCTCTCCGATTAAATAATTGCCAAAAGGATTGGTATTTTCCCGATTGGTTGCCGTTAAAAAATACTGTCCATTCGGAGCAAAAGCTAAGCTGGTGACAAAATTGGACTTTATTTTTTCTTCCCATTTTTGCTCCCAACCATCAACGCCATTGGTTTCTTCCCATAAGGCTACGCCACCCGAAAAATCACTGATCAAAAAAGCGTTACCCTCAAGATTACCAGCAATGGCAGGGTGACTGCTGTTTTTGACAGGACCTATTTCGTCCAATTGTTGAATGGGTTGATCAAATGAATAAATGTGATCTCCAGATCTAGCGATCAGCAAAGAATCATATTGAGCATTAAAAATTACCGGGGTATAAGTGTCGTCATTAAGGTAGAAAGTAGTGTCGTCATTAAGGTAGAAAGTAGCTTCATCAAAAGTCGTGCTCCATAAACGGATGTGTTGAGCCTCGCCTCCCGTAACAAAGTTTGGACTATCAGTAGCAGTTTTAGAAAAATCTACACTGCTAACCGGCGAAGCATCATTGTAATAAAAAACAATTTCAGTTCCATCCTTCAAATCCAACTTATAAGCTGCGTTATCATCTCGGGCAATAAGAATAGCGTCATCAATAGGGTCAAATACAACCTGATGGATGTTGTATTCTTTTTTTAAGGTTTTGATGGCTTTTCCAAGGTTGTTAAACAAGTAAATATTGCCTCCAATAGAACCCGCCGCAAGTAAAGTTCCATTCGGTGAAAATGCCACCGTTGACACACTTGATGGAAAAGGACCCGTTTTTTTTACCATTTTGCCATCCTTCCAATGCCAGATAATGGCTCGATTGTCGGTTCCTCCCGATAATATTAGTTGACCATCCGGATCCGGAGAAAATTTTATGGCATTAACTGGTTTTTGATCATGGCCGTCTAGGGTTTTAATTATGTTGCCTTTGACATCAAATACGCGAACAATACCGGCACTATCAGCAGCAGCGATAAATTGACCATTCAAAGAGAAGTCGACTGAAAGAATGGGACTTTCTCCAGTGGGAAAATCTTGAATTATTTTCCCTTTAAGATCCAAAAGTTGGAGTTTTTCGCCGCCCAGGAGTAGATTTTGTTCATTGGGCGAAAAACAAGCATCATGGATGTTTTGCCCACTAATTTTGTTTATTTCTTCCCCTAAATTGTTCCATAAGTGAAGGGGGCCGCCATTGGCCTCTAAAGTGTAGATGAATTTACCTGTTGCCGAAAACCCTGCATCAGCAATGCCGGATTGGTGTCCAGCAAGAATCTTTAGCAACCAGCCATCCGCAGTCCACAACAACGCAACGTTATCTGGATATTCGGCGCCAGTTATAACATACTGACCATCCGGAGAAACTGATATTGTCTTTATGGAAGCAATATGATTGATTGGAGGTAAAAGCTGAGGTTTCTGGGCGATTAAGGCCATTACAAACAAACAGGCAAAAAATGAAAGGAGTGTTTTTTTCATAATATTCTGGTTTCAGGAAAAATGTAAGGAATGAGTCGACTATTTCTCTTGCATCAATTCAACTCCTTCCCAATCAACAGGAACTCCATTTTTTAAAAATTGCTGAGCTTTGGCAGCTAAGAATTGAGCCGGACCATCCGATATATTGACAGCGATGACTTTTTGTAAGGCGCTGATTGCTTGTTCAAAGTCCATTTTCAAATAAGCACTCAAACCCAGTGAAAAGTTTGCTAAAGTTTGTTCTTTTTGTAAATAGGAAGCTTCCATATCGCCATCAAAACATTCGTAGATACCAATAGCTGATTGTTTTCCTTTTACTTGCACCTTTCCAAGGTAACGAAAATGGAAATCAGCTTTATTGTTAATGTGTTCAAAACTTTTTTCACTTAATAATATACGTGCCCCATAAAACTTGGTCAAACCCTCCATCCGCGAAGCGGTATTCACGGTATCGGAAATTGTAGCGGCATCTAAGCGTTTTTGGTCGCCGATGATGCCCATGATCAGTGATCCAGTATGCAAGCCAACACCTACTTCAATTTTTTGACGTGCTTTATTTTCTCGTTGTTCATTGTAACTGGTTACTTCCTGCTGCATTTCGATTGCTGCGCGTAAAGCATCGCCTGGGTTTTTGGAAAAAATGGCCATGATCCCATCTCCCAAGTATTGATTGATGAACCCGCCATGTTTTTGGACAATTGGCCCCATTCGGCGGTGATAGGCCGCCACAAATTGGAAGTTTTCCTCTGGGCTCATGTTTTCTGCTAGCCCGGTGTAGTTTCTTATATCAATAAACAGC
>JBBRGN010000408.1:0-2895 GCA_038240665.1 Chitinophagales bacterium
TTTCATGCTTTGGTGGAGTTTACACTGCCCGCAAAGTTGATTGAACAATTAGAAGGCAAATTAAAAAAACTAGTCGGTTCGGGTGCACGCATTTTAGGCGCAGTACCCATCCAGCAAGCAGTAAAAGATGGCGAAGCAGGGTTGGCCAGTTTTCAAGTGGTGTCCTCCATTTTGAAAGACAATCAGTTTACTAGAAGCATGATTACTTCGGGGTTTGCTCCCTTTTTACCAGGCTCCAAAGCCGCTATCTCGGCGCGCTTGAGTCAAGAAGGCGCTACCTTACTGTTTGAAACCCTCAAACGACCTACTTCTGATATTTCCATTTCACTTTCGGGGTATTATGAAGCGGCGGTTAAGGCTTACAGTGCCGAAGTGACCGCTGAAAGCAAGGTCATTTACGATCATTTTAGCACTATTTTGAACAAACAAGAAGGCTATAGGAAGGACGAAATCCGCAACATTACCGATAAGCTGGTACGGGATCAGGTGATCAAAATCCAGTCATTTGACCGTGGAGCAGCACTTAATGTCAACACCAAGGACATGGAAAGTATCCTTAGTCTGATTACCGATAAGCTTATCGACCTCATGTTCAATGCTGAAAAAGGGTGGGTAAAAGATCCTGAACGGGTAGCTGCTGTAGGTCAAAATCAAATCCCGATGCGACAAGAACGTGGCTTTTTTGGTCAATTGTTTGCTGGTTCGGGCAATCAAGAATACGTGAGCGACGATCAATTTGTACTCAAAAAAATCAAAGACGAACGGCTCAATCGTTTTTACCTCAATTTGAATAAATCAACTACCATCAAGGTTCCAGTTTACACTTCCGGAAACATTGCCTTCTTAATGAACAACTTACAAGGTGATGAACGGGATAAATATTTTGGCATCGTCAATTTGGATGATCCTGATTTCCAGCAACGCGATATCAACGTCCAAGTAGATGGTTCTTTTGTCGAGGCTTTTGGTGATGTTTTCAATTTTGTAGCGGTCAATTTCCGCAAGGCTTATTCCAATGGACAAAGTGATGTGACCAAAGACATTGTTTTTGATCGGAAATCAGTGGAAGCCGGTACGGTTTTACAACATATTCTTTATCCGCGTTTGGGTCTGCAAAAAGCCGATTGGCTGAATTATGAATACAAGGTTTCTTGGTCCCTCAAAGGAAACACCAAACTCATTAATCAGCCTACAGACGGGCAATGGTCTAAAACCAATGGCAATGCGATTCCTTTAATTCCTCCTTTCACTAAACGCATCATTGAAGTCGACGCTGATCGAGGTTTTTTTAAGGAAAAAAATGTAATCTCTGCCTCGGTGCGTTTTTTAGCAGTGGTACGTGGTCAGCCGGTAGTGCAAAAAACGCTGGTGCTCCGGGCTGGGGATACAGACTTGACTTCTAAGGTCGCCCTTTTTCACGATCCCGGTGAAACACTGGCCTATCAAGTCACTTGGTACACCAAGGATGGCGACAAAAAAGAGGAAATTAAAGTGCTGGATCTGGACTACCTGATCTTGGTTCCTCGTTTTTGATTCTTTTTCACCCAAAAACACATTGTTATGAATCGTTTCCGTCTTTCCGGTTTGGCTATATTTTTGCTGTTTTCTTGTGTGTACCTACGTGCGCAGATGCCCTTGATTGATCGGGGGGAATACATTGAGGGTTTGTGGTGTTTTCCTTTACACACTGATTCGCTCACTTTTGTGTATTTGCCCAATTCGGCGCGTTTTTCTTTTAATGAAGAAAAAGGACCTCAGTTTTCCTATCTCCGGTATTCTATCGCCAAACCCAAAGAGGGTAACTCCACCAACTCAATCACCGAAGCAGATGGAGGAGGTATTCTGAACATGCTCGTGATTTACGAAACCAATCCTGAATCGATCCGCAAAGCCGAAGATGCTTTGCGCAAAAAATATGGCAACAACCAAAATGTAAAGCTGCGCGGCCCAATATCCTTTGAAAAAGGTACTTATGCTCTGGTTTCTTCGATCATTACCGAAGGTGGTCAAAAAAAGGAAACCAAACTCATTGCCACTGGCGAGGCACCCGTACTGGAAAATACCAGCTTAGCGCTTTCTTTTAGTTTGAACCCCCTTCAATCTAAATTGCTCTTGGAAAGTTTCAAGATGAAAACACCGGATGTTTCCATTGTTTTTGACTTAGGTTTCACAGGTTTGACCGAGGGATATGATGCAGAGTTGGACATCGATTGGTCGGAAGTGAAAAAAAGCCAAGGTTTTCAGGCGGGCGCTTCGGTTTATTTCGTCAGCGCAGATGTGGAATTGGGTTTTGAAAAAATGCGGCGCGACAATGCCATTCGCCTCAAAGTAAACGGCAGTGGCGGCATGTTGGAAGGCTTACTGACCACCGTTTATGATAAACTGCTCAACCTTATGTTCCGGCCAGTTGAAGCGGAGAAGGTAGATCCAGCTGGGATGGGCAGCGCCATTGGCGCGCTAATTGGCCCCAATGGATTGTTGGGAAGCCGGCGTACCACTGGTTTTGGTCTCAATGTCGGTTACCAATTAAAAGAAATGCAAAGCGAGGGGCACAGCCATTTGTTTTTTAAAGGCCGCAACACTGTTCAACGCCATCATTTCATTGCTTTCAACGTGAGCAATGTTTATCAAAAATATGGCAACAATCCCAACTACTTCAAAGATGTACCCTTGTGGGACATAACCTTCCAACAACGGGAAATATTCTTAGGTGTTGATGGCGATTTGGAAAAAGAATTCCAAAAAATGCTCAATAGTGTGACCGTAAACATGCGCAAAAAACACCAAAGCGGAGAAGTTACCACCGATAGCAAATTGATCACCAAAGATGTATTCAAAGCCGGTTTTAAACCATTGACCATGGCTTATGGTTGGGACGCCGATTCTAGTCGCACC
>JBBRGN010000409.1:0-2890 GCA_038240665.1 Chitinophagales bacterium
TAGCGGCTCTGCGGAGTACTTGATGCCGATTCGTAGCGAAATACAACAGTAAATTGGCTTCTTTTTGGGTCAAACGCCGCAATTGGCCGTGGCCACTAAGGGTTAAATTTTCGGGGTGAAAATCATACTGCCCGATGCGTAAAATGGATGGAACAGGAGCATTAACGACATGGCGACGGCGCAGGAAAATATCAATTTTCAGCAAAAGCTCTTCAATGCTAAACGGTTTAGTTAAGTAATCATCAGCGCCAATTTTAAGCCCGTGAATGCGATCTTCTTTCAAGGATTTAGCGGTGATGAATAAAATGGGAACTTCTTTATCGTATTTGCGGATCTCCTCAGCAATGGTAAACCCATCCACCTCAGGGAGCATCACATCAAGGATACAAAGGTCAAAACGTTGTATTCGCACAGCTTCTAATGCTGCTTGGCCATCCGCAAAACAAGTAATTTGGTAACCCTCTTGCTCTAGATTGTCACGGGTTACAAAACTTAGGCTTACATCGTCTTCTACATACAGCAGATGGGCTTTCATTGATCTTCGTGTGTTTTTTCAGTGGGTTAAGGTCTACCGTATCAGCTCTAACGGAATTTTAATCAGAAACATACTTCCGGTGCCAATTTCGCTAAGTAAGTGAATTTTATAACCATGAGCAGTACAGACTCGGCGCACATAATAAAGTCCGAGTCCAAATCCTTTCACATTGTGTACATTTCCAGTAGGGACACGATAAAATTTTTCAAAAACTTTTGCTTGATGTTCTTTGGCAATACCAATGCCGTTGTCGGCAATTGAAAGGTGAACCTCATTGCCAGATACCCCCAAATTGATGGTAATTTCAGGTTTGTCCCGACAATACTTTGCTGCGTTATCGATCAAGCTATGGAGCAAGTTGGTTAAGTGAAAACGATCCGCCCACACGATGGGAACGGCGCTTAATTCCATCTCGATAGCGCCGCCTTTTTCCTGAACACGTACGCTTTCACTGACCACCACCGTACGGATCAAATCGCCCAAATCCAGCGGCTCCTTACTCAATAAAAAATGATTTTGTTCAAAACGAGCTACCTGTAGCACCCTTTCTACTTGGGCATTAAGCCGGCTGTTTTGTTCGCGAATGATCCCTGCATATTGAAATAAACGTTGATCAGCTTTAACTTGAGTGTTGTTTAAAAAAACGTCGGCGGCAATTTGAATCGTCGATAAGGGCGTCTTAAACTCGTGAGTCATGTTGTTGATGAAATCCTTTTGCATTTCCGTTAAGCGTTTTTGCCGCAAAATAACGAATAACGAATAGGTGAAAAACAACACGGTGATGAATAAAATCCCTGATAAGATGGCCGATAATTGCATTTTTCCAAACAAAAAATTGGCTCTGGTGGGAAATCGAACTCCAAAGTAGTAAGTAAATTCATGATCAGTGGGAAAAATGCCCAGTTTTAAATCGCGTTTACTATTGGGGGAGTAACTGCAATAATCACCGTAAACCATTTGTCGGGTGGAGCAATCAAAAACGGCATACTCAAAATCAATGTTCAAGGCCATGGATTCCAGTTCGCGCTGTAAAAAAAACTCCAGCACGCTGGGGTCAATTTCAAATTCTGTATTGACGATGTAATAATTGGCGCTACGTTTTTTGATGAGGTTGCGCGGGGGAAGACTCACGCTGTTGTAATCAGCCAAAGAGCGCGCCACGCGATACAAAGAGCTGGTTACTTTTAGATTAAATTCTTCTTCGTTGTTGTTCCACGTATTGACTACCCAATACGTTTGCAAGGCAATGATGCCAATGATGGCAATTACCCCCAATATAAAAACTCGAAGAATCTGAATATCTTTCATTTAGCAAAGGTAAATCGGATCTGGCATCACCCGTCAATGGATTAACAGGTCGTTAACAAACTTTGTGTCCCAATAGCAGCGAACCTAAGCAGTATGTACTAACTTTGAGGGCTGAACATTTTCCAACAGTTAAACTACTTAATCATGAAAATTGTACTTGTATTGCTTCTGACGCTTGGCAGCCTTACTTTTTCCTATGCCCAGGCCGACGCGCCGATAAATACAGCAGAAATCCCAAAAACGAAAGCAGATAAAAAGAAAGCTGGAGCAGTAGTTTGGGATAAATTGGAATTCGATTTTGGTACGATTAAGCAAGATGTTCCAGCTAAAGCGGTCTTCAAACTCAAAAATAGAACAAAGTTACCCTTGGTTTTGACTACGGTACAGGCATCTTGTGGTTGTACGGCTACCGGATATTCTAAGGAACCCATAAAACCAGGTAAAAGTACGGAAATCAGTGCCACTTACAATGCACATGTAAAAGGTCCGTTCACCAAAACAATCTCCGTAATGACCAATCTGAGTGGCGATCAGGTGACCCTGCGTATTCGGGGTACAGTAGAGTGATTTTGGTCTAAAGCTCGAATGGTAGGTATACGGCAAAAGAATCTTTTTTTGAACCAATTGACCAAGGAAGAAGTAAGTGCCGTTGTTCTAAGGAGTGGTTCAACAATAAATGATCACTTTTGACACGATTTTTTGTCGTCAAAAATGATAACTAATGATTGACGCATTCCAAAGGTTAAGTTTCTTGTATTCAATGCCAAAAAAAAGATGTAGTTTTGCAGCAAGTTAACTAGGACTGCAAACTTGATACTACATCGCAATAACCAGATTATCGTTTTTATCCTTTTTGCTTTTGTATGGGGCTTCCCATTAATGGCACAACAGGAAGAAAATCCTTTTGAGTTGTCGTACCGACTCAAAAGACAGGTAGCTGTGTTGGATCCTGCCGTCCAAACAAATCCTTTTGAAATACTGGTTCGTCCAAATGCTAACGCCAGAATAGCTTTGGCGCCGCAAAATACCGCTGCAAAATACCAGCAC
>JBBRGN010000410.1:0-2877 GCA_038240665.1 Chitinophagales bacterium
GGTAGGTATTTAGCCGTTCTTTACGGTTTTGCGCTAAGTTTTGCGTTGTTGCTTTTATGTTGCTTTGGAGGTTGATTTTGGAGTCCAATTCCGCAGCAATTTTGCCAATGCGCAGCCCTAACCAGGTCTGCATGGATTGAAGTTTTTTGAGCCAAAGCAAGAGGAACCGCAGTCCTGTCTTCGTTTTTTTGGGATGGGCTATACCGAGCAAAGCTTGCTCTTTTTCCGCCTTTTTGCGGAATCCAGGAGAAGGTCCGGTGATGGTCCAAAAAAACAGCGCCCAAAAAATGGTGATCCATTTGAACCACCCATAGTGCTGGTGCGGAACTGAAATTTCAACGTACAATATAGCGGCAAGGAACAATAACCAATAAATGCTCTGTGCGATTGTGCTTTCGTCTATGATTATCTCTAACAACCAATATACCACAAAAGCCAGCATCAGACAGGCCCATAACCAAGCCTGGGGAAAATTTTCCGAGTCTTGATCCATGGCGTAAATACTCAACAGGAATACAACAAAGGTGAAAAAACCTACAAAACGCAAAACCACCAAGTAAGCCCGTTGGCTCCGCAAGTCTCGATAGGTACTTATGTCCAGTAGATGCCAGGGAATCAACCAGATCGTCAACGCGAAAATGAGCAACATCACGCCACTCAGCCAGGCTATGTACCAGGCTTGGTTGTTGAGCAGGAGGGTCATGATGTCGTTGCCTAAACTGGTGAAAATTAAAAGGTAAGCGATGAGCATTTGAATTAGGATCAGATACCAGGCTTGTAAAAGGGCAAAAAATACCGAGATTACCACGGGTAGGGAAGTAGTTGCTTGGCGAATCCTTATCTCTGGTTTGTTCGCCTTGGATCCATGGCGAAGATTGATGAAAATGAAGTAGATCAGGAGGGCTGTGGCGGCAAAACCTAGAATGGAGATGATGGATTCAGGCATAATGGATTCAGGTGTTGATTGAGCGCTATAACGCTAAGGTATGTGCCGAAACTACGATAAAAATTTAAAATTTAGAGGGATAGAGCGCGGGTTCAGAAAAGAGAGACAAAAATAAGTTGAAAACAATTAACTTTGACTTACTTTTCTGAACACGCGCTGTCATGATCAGCTCAATTTTCAATACCTTTCTACCTGATTATCGACTTATACGAAAGTGATATTTTAAAAAATCAAATTAACAGCAGTGCCAAGTAGGGGAGTGATGAATTCTATGAAAATGTAGATATTATTTTTCATAATTTGATACAGCTGAGTTATGTTAAAAGTTCTCAATTGATAGCCCTCGAATTAAACTTTTTCAAAAAATAAAGTCAAATATCAAACTATAATTTAGCTATGAAAAAACTACTACTGTATTTGGTCTTTTTTTTACCCCTTATGACCATTAAAGGGCAGACCTACAATTTTTCTGCTGTTGATAATTTGTTGAACGCCAATTTGAGTACTGTTTTTAGAAACAAACTCGTGTGCATGGTTGTGCAAGGCGACAAACTCATCTATTACTACAACCGTGGTGGCGCAGATAGTTTGACAACAGGGCTGATTGCTTCTGCAACCAAAACGATGTCTGGTACAATGATTTTGCGATTGGCACAAGAAGGCGTACTGCGTTTGGATGACCCGATTGAAAAATATTATCCTTTTGCATTGGCTTTGGGGAAAGGGAAAATTACGATTCGGCAATTGTTTGCTCATACCAGCGGTTTAGCGGGATCGACCAATTTTAATTCCAATGCGAACATTACTTTGCAACAATCGGCAGACAGCATAATCAGAAAAAATAATTTGATTTACGCGCCCATTGGCACAAAATTCAGCTACACGGGCGAAGACCAACAAGTAGCTGGAGCAATCGCAGAATTGGCAGCACGAATGCGGTTTGATAGTTTGTTTGATACCAAAATCGGCAAACCGCTGGGTCTAAGAAACACGACTTTTGCCTTGACAACACCCTCCAATCCGCGGGTGGCGGGTGGTATCAGTTCAAGTGCGACTGACATGATTCGCTTCGGGCAATTCGTTTTGAACAACGGTAAAAACAACAGGGGTAAACGAGTCGTGGACAGTATTTGGATGCAAGAATTGTGGAAAGACCAAACCAATAGAGCCTTACAAGTTTCGTCGCCTTATCCCAATAAACCAACCAATAACAATCCGTATAATCAAGATACGATTTATTATGGCTTCGGTTCGTGGCTGGATATTTATAATCCCATGCGCAGATATCAAGAACAAATCAGTGCAGATGGTGCTTTTGGCGGCATTATTTGGATCAATAGATGTACGAATACGGTTGGTGTGTTTTTGACTTTTTTACCGTCTAATTTCAATGCTACCTATCCGATTCAGTATAAAGTGATGGATATTTTTCGCACAACAGTGCCGTTCAATTGCTATCAAACGACTCGGATAAATGAGGTCGAAAGTGCGGATTTTACCGTAAAAATATATCCTAATCCTGCCTCTAACCAGGTAACTATTGTTTCGGATGCAGCATTCGAAAAGGTCTCCATTTTTAACGTTGTGGGTGAAAACTTGGCAACTATTTCTACTCAAAGTAAGTTCTATGATCTAGATATTAGTTTCCTTTCAAAAGGGATTTATTTTATAAAAATATTTTCAAATAATAAAGCGGTTACGCAGAAGTTGGTAGTTAAGGAATGATTTTTGGAACTATTATGATTCGAAGTTGCTGTATCCTCAATTTTTTTGGTAAAAATTGATACTCAGCTATTTATACTCAACCGCAATAGGATTTGTGCAAAAGGGGATGCAAAAAAATAGAGTAAGCAATGTAAATTTGAGTCGACCAAGACATACAAATCCATGCTTACTCTTCATATCAGCGAAGCCGATATAATGACGGCAAA
>JBBRGN010000411.1:0-2877 GCA_038240665.1 Chitinophagales bacterium
ATGCCGAAGTGGCGAAATTGGTAGACGCGCACGTTTCAGGTGCGTGTGCCTTCGGGTGTAGGGGTTCGAGTCCCCTCTTCGGCACCCAAACAGCAGTCAAGGATTCATCTTTGGCTGCTGTTTTTTGTTTTACCGCTCCACCCCTACTAATGCCGCAATCAGCTCTTTTAAATTCTCGGGCTTCACATACTTTGCTACAATTCTTTTTTCACGGTTCAGTACGTGGATAACGGGAAGATTGTAAGCGCCAAAGGCATCAAAAACCGAACTGGACTCGGTGGAATCAGCTACACTAATCCAATCGGGGATCTGGGTAGCAACATAGTCTTTCCATTGGGAAAGATTCGCGGGTTCTTCGCCAACAACCGAAAATACGGTAACCACCTTGGGATCTACGCCAAGGAGCATTTGATGCAATTCCGGCGTGACTTTCTGACAGTGGCTGCACAGGGGGCTAAAAAAATACAGCAAGGTGTATTGAGCTTCGACGTCAAGTAGCGATTGTTTTACGCCATTGCGATCCGGTAATTGGATATCGGTTGCGATGTTTCCAGTGAGGTTTTGACGAAACAGATCGGCCTTGTATTTGATCCGTTGGAAGGTGGCGGTATCGACGCCGACAGCGCGTGCCGACTTGTAATGGGCATCAAATACATGGGTAAACACCACATCGCCGGCATAACGCTCCAGGTTGTCGTAGAAATTGGTGATCCAGCGCAAAGCAAACCGATAGGTCGTAGAATCTGCCTTGGTTTTTTTCAAAAACTTGTCCGCCGAGTTTTTCATGGTATCCGGTTGCGGCATCACCAACTGATTGAAATAAGTGGTTAGTTTTTCTACAAAAACGGTGCTGCGTAAGAGTCGACTTTCTTTAAAATCGTAACCATCCCAATAGTGATTTTTGATGTATTGAAAATAGGCAGGATTGGCCTCGCCCTTGATGTAGGGTACAATAATGGCCGGTACTTGAGGGTTCTGGCTGGCCAACAACAACTTGGCCGTAAATGTCTTAGGATTTTTCTTTTGGTATTCCAGGGAGCGCGCTGATACTTCTTTGCTGATGTTCATCAATTTAACTTGTTGTTCCCGGATGACCTCTTCGGCTTTATTGGCATTGCGCAATTGATTAAGCAAGGCATTGGTTTTTTCAGCATCCAGACTTTTAATCCGCAGGTATTTCAAATGGCTGATAAAGGCTGCGTTTTCTTTGGAACCAACGGCATGCAAACTATCTAAAAGATGATTGACATCTGATCGCAATTCCAAAGCTTTTTCGCCATTGACCACAAAATCAAAAGCAGCCTGATCGCTAACAGCTAGATAATACATGCCTTGGGGCGGCATTTTGGTAAATTTGAATTGGGCTTTTCCAGTTGCTTGATCTACCTCGGCGGTATCTACCGTGTAGCGATTACCGTTGTTGAAACTCCCTAGATAGACTTGCGGAACTTTTAGGCCTTTTACGGAAAGGGTTAGCTGATAGGCGGGCGTCTGCTGTGCGTAAATACTTGAAAAACTAAGTCCTAGACAAAGAGCTCCTATGAAAAAGTACAATTTGGTTTGCATAAAATAAATTTAAACGGCGTTGTTAAGGATTCAACAATAAAGTACCACTTTTGGCTTCTATCTTAGCAAAAATAATCAATATTGCCATGAACGTGGTTTCCCATAAAGTACTTGCCTTATTGGCGCTTTTTTTCTCGGTTGGTGTTCTGGAAGCTCAAGCGCTATACCCACCTTGGCAGCTAGCAGCTGCGGCTGCTTCAATAAAAACGCCAGGTATGACAATCCCCCAAACCCTGGTGTATCACCCTAGCAATACGAGCTTAAGTGCTGTGGTGGCAAAATTAAGCAATGGCGATGCTGGGGTTTTGGTCTCTTCGCAGGGATTACTGCTGCTGAGTGCGTCCAGTTTAGAGGCTGTTGATTTTGTTGCACCCATCGATACTTTTTTGGTCCTTAATGGCAAAGAAGAAATACCCATTCCAGGGCTTAGTGCAACTTTTCTGATCCGCGTGGAAGATGTAACCCAACAAGCGACGAGCAATCTAGCGGATAGTCTGAGTGAGGAGCAGCGCCAATTTTGGGTGGATCAAAATCTAAATCGTTTGCGTCAAACTTATCCGCTCCAACCTCAACAGGATCTCAATGTGTTGCAAATGCTCAGCGGACGCCAATACTTATTCTTGCTTACGGAAACATTTACTGATCTACGGCTGGTTTTTGGGATAAAAAACGGCGGGATTGACTCCACCAATTTTGCATTGGTACGGATCTACGCGAGCTCCAGCAATGCCCCCAGTACATTTCAAAACAACAACCGTCCTTACCGTCCGCGCAAGGTGGCACGTTGGTCTAATACCGAGTTGCAAGTCAATGACCCCGTTTTTGCGCTGGGATTTCCCCAGAAAACTGACTATCATTTGCCCAGCAGTTGGCTAGCAAGCTTGGCTTCTGATGACATTACTGTTGAAAAAAAAGCTTATTTGGAACAATTAAGTCGCCGAAGAATGGTACCCGAACAAGAGTTTCAATACCAGGTTGATCACAATGAAGTCTGGCGGTATCGCTATGGCAGCTTACTTCGACAAATGCGGGAAAACGTAGCGGCGTGGGAGCTTTACCGACAAGCACATGCGGCCTACGTGCAGCTTCTAGAGGTGGAAGGTAGCTGGATAAAGCTGGCAGCCCAACTCGATTATTACATCCAAGCAGCGGAAAATGATCAAAGTATAAATCCTGAGGGTTTTAAAGCGCTGCTGGATAACATCAATAAAAGGTTTTTGCCCGTTGATCAAACATCGTTACTGCCTCAATTGGCACATCATTTAGAACAATACTACCGTCAAACTCCCGGTGGTTTGCTGTCGCCAGTCG
>JBBRGN010000412.1:0-2869 GCA_038240665.1 Chitinophagales bacterium
GTAGAAGGTTCACCCCCTACCCGATCGATTTTAATCTTTGCTTATTATTTTTCTCTCTTTTTATCAATGGGCATCCATGGCTACGGGAGTAGCTGTTGCTCGACTGCGCATAAATAAGATCAAAGGAATACAAGCCAAAAAGAAAAAAGCCACAAACTGAAAGACATCCTTGAACGCCAATAAGCTCGATTGCTTCATCACTACGCCCTCTAGCGCTTTGTATGCTTGGGTTTGTGCCAAATCAAAGCTGGCGCTGCGGGTAGCAAAATTACGGGTCATGGCATTTAAGCGCTCCGTTGCCAGGGGGTTAGAGCTGGTAATATTGAGCAACAAATCCGCCCGGTGAACCTGAATGCGGTTGGTAACAAAACTAGATACTACCGCCACACCAAATGCACCGCCCAATTGTCGCATCATGCTGGTAAAACCAGTAGCTTGCGGGATTTGAGCCCCGCTTAAACCCGACATGGTATAAGTGATCAACGGAATCATCGACATACCCAGTCCCAATCCACGAAACAGCAAAGGGTAAAACATATCGCCATCACTGGTACCCGGCGTAAGCAAGGTCATCATCCACACCAAGAAAATCAGCGTAAAGATGAATCCAGCAAGCGTCAGGAATTTTGGCGGCACGCCATTGGACAACAAACGCCCCATAATCGGCATACTAAATCCGGTCAACAGGGCGCCGGGGATAAACAACATACCGGTTTGCAAAGCTGTATAACCCAAAGTACCCTGGGTGAAAACTGGAATCGTAAACACCATCGCAAAAAGTCCAAACCCGACGATAAAAGTCAAGAAGGAGCCAAAAGCAGTATTGGGATTGCGTAAAATTCGTAAATCAACGATGGGATATTCATAAGTCAGCTCGCGCCAAATAAATCCGATTACTCCTACAACCGCGCCAATGGTTCCCAGTACAATCATCTGGGATTCAAACCATTCTTCGCGTTCGCCTTGTTCCAGTACCATTTGCAGACAGCCAATGCCTAGAATCAACAGGAAGATACCCAGCCAATCGACTTGACTTAAAGTCTGTTTGACCACATCGTATTTGATGTCGCGGATAAACGTCAACGCCATTCCTGTAGCGATGATACCGATCGGGATATTGATGAAAAAGATGATTGGCCAATCGTAGTTGTCAATGATGTACCCGCCCAAGGTAGGCCCAAAAGTAGGCCCTAGGATGATTCCCATACCAAATAAAGCTTGACCCAAAGCCCGCTGATGGGGCGGAAATGTTTCGTATAAAATCGACTGGGAGGTCGCCATCAAAGCGCCACCGCCAATCCCTTGGACAAAGCGGAAAAACACCAGCTCCCAAATGCTGGTCGAGTTGCCACACAAAAAGGAAGCAACGGTAAACAAGATGACCGAACCGACAAAATAATTGCGCCGACCAAATTGAATGCTGAACCAGCCGGACATGGGTACTACGATGATGTTGGCGATCCCGTAGGCGGCTACCACCCAGCTCACTTCACTTAGCGTAGCACCTAGATTACCCATCAATTGGCTCAAGGCCACGTTCACCACCGTGGTGTCGATCAACTCCAACAGGGTACAGATGATCACCGTCACGGCGATGATCCATTTGCGAAAACCTACTTCGAATGTTGGTTGTTCCATGAGTAAGGGTTATTTTATTTTTACTTCCAACTTCACATTCATACCCGCACGAAGGGGATGTTCGGCTGAAGGTTGTTTGGAAAAAACGACTTTTACCGGTACACGTTGTACGACTTTAACAAAGTTTCCGCTGGCATTGTCCGCGGGCAATAAGGCAAATTTGGAACCTGTAGCGCCAGCCATTGACTCCACCACACCTTCAAATTTTACGTCTGGATAAGAATCAACATGGATAATCACGGGTTGGCCTTCGCGCATTTTTTCCAATTGCGTTTCCTTAAAGTTGGCCGTTACCCAAACATCATCATCGCTGACGATGGTCATCAAAGACTGTCCCGTTTGTACAAACTGACCGACTTGTACGCTTTTGCGAGAAATTTTTCCACTTGCCTGTGCCGTAACCGCAGCATAAGACAATTGCAATTTAGCCAATTCCAGTTCCACCTTTTTCTGCGTAACCGCTACTTGGGCTACCGCAATTTGTTGTTCAGCGGCAGTAGCTTGAGATTGAGCAGCTTCCAATTGTTTACGGGCACTTTCCAACTGCTTGCGTACCACATTAATTTGCGCAGCAGAAGCCTTTTTTTCAGCATCAGCATTGTCAAATAGAGATTGAGATGCCGATTTTTCAGCTACCAATTGTGCGTAACGGTCGTATTCCAATTGTGCTTTATCCAAACGCACTTGAGCAGCTTGGATGTTTTCGGTTACCGTACCGATGTTTGAACCAACACTATTGGCATTGGCGGAAGAAGCTTTAGCGTTGGCCTGAACCACTTTAACGTTGGCAATGGCGTTTTGTAAAGCTGCTTCGGCTTGTTTAACTTTTACCTCTAGCTCGCGGTCGTCCAATTTTGCCAACAGATCTCCAGCTTTTACTTTTTGGTTTTCCTTGGCATGTAGTTCGGTGATGTATCCAGCCATCCGTGGCAAAACCGGGTTGATGTTGCCATCGATCTGGGCATTGTCGGTAGTTTCGTAAGTTTGGTTGTAATTGTACGTGCGGTAGCCATAAATGCTACCAACTATCGCAATGATCCCCAAGATGATGAAAGGGGTAAAACTGCGTTTTTTGGGAGTTGCTGCTTGCGTTTCCATAAAGTAATGCGTTTATTTTTTGAGTTAAACGGGTGTTTTAAGTCCGGTTTTTTGTTGGTTATTGTTCAGTAGATTTGCGCAAACGGTAATAGGCCGTTTCGGCATCGACCCGTAAAGAAAGCAGGTTGATTTG
>JBBRGN010000413.1:0-2867 GCA_038240665.1 Chitinophagales bacterium
CTTCGGTGAAAGAAACTAGAATAAATGCAGTAAACAAAGCAGAAGGCCAACTTGAAGTATCATCCAAACCTAGGTTATAAGTTGCTTGTTGGATTTTCAACACGGGGTAGGTAACGATCAATCCCAAAGCAAAACAAATTGTGAGCGGTAGCCATTTTTCACGTTCATAGCGGTCTGCCCGGTAAATTAATACCGCTAGCAATAGGGTAGGGAGAATAGCAAGAACGTACTGGAATACAATCATAATCTACCTATTCGGTCAACAAAGGGTTAGAACACACTACAAACAAACGGCTATTGCTAGCAAGACAAAGATGCTCATTCTGCAGCAAAAATGGAAATTTGAATGTAGTTGCCTACTACCTTTCTCCATTCCCACATTCTTTTCTATCTTTAAGTGATGGTATCGTATGAACTCATATTTATAACTTTAATCTATACGATTCCATCCTTAATCAATCATGAATTTATTCCATTACGTTCTAAAGCTATTTGCAAGGCTCAGAATTTTTTTTCGAAACCTGTTTAAGCATATGCCCGAATTTTCAGACATCCAAAAACAATTGTCCAATATTGAGGGTTTGGAGAAGGATTTGCACCTCAAGCAGTTGCAAATCAATCGCCTATTGAGCATTACTCAAGCGATCAACAATAATGTTTCAGCTGCCGAGCTTTACAGCATGTACAGTTCTTTTTTGGGTTGGGAATTAGGGGTGAAAAAAATGACGCTTTATGTAATGGAAGAGGATGAATCCTGGATCTGTGCAGCATCACTAAATATCCCAGAGGCGTTGCTGAATGAGGATATTTCCACTTTTTTACCTCATTATACCCGGCTGCGCAACTTAGAGGAAAATGAACACCCGCTCATCAAGCATTTTGATGTAGTAATACCTGTGCGGCATAAAGAACAGGCCATTGCCTACGTTTTTATTGGCGGATTTAATGAGGAGGAAGACATGTACAATAAAATCCAGCTCATCACCACCATTACCAACGTCATCTCGGTGGCTATTGAAAACAAACGGCTTTTCAAACGCCAAATGGAACAGGAACGCTTGCGCCAAGAGATGGACTTGGCTGGCGAAGTTCAAAGGATGCTTATCCCTAAAATTCTACCTTCTACGCCCAATTATGAGCTGGCCAGCATTTATCGACCAGTAATGAGCGTAGGCGGTGATTACTTTGATTTTATTGAGTTTGCCGGCGGAAAAATAGTTTTTTGTATTGGTGACTTCACGGGGAAAGGTTTGGCTGCGGCCTTGCTAATGGCCAATTTTCGCGCCAATTTTCACACCCTCATCAATAAACGGACTGCACTAGATGAATTTATTCGCGATCTGAACCAATCGGTCAATTTGATCACTCAAGGCGATAAATTCATCACTTTTTTTATCGCGGAATTCGATCTGATCACCCGCAATCTCCAGTACGTGAACGCTGGCCATAACCCGCCGCTCTTGGTTACTAAAAATGGTATCCAACAACTGGATAAGGGCTGTATTATGCTGGGTTCATATGCTAAGATTAAGGACATTGAGATAGGCAATTGCCAAATCAATATAGAAGACGAAGCCATCATCTTAGCCTATACCGATGGGTTGATAGATATTCACAATCTAGAAGGCGAAACCTTTAGCGAGGCCATGTTAGAAAAATTTTCCTTGGAGCACCACCAATTCAATGCCACCCAATTTAATCAAGCTTTGCAATTGTATTTGGATAATTTTCGCAATCAGCAACCTTATCCAGATGATTTTACCGTTCTAACGTGTAAACTTTATACAGGTAATTCTGAAAACTAAGCAGTGCTTTTGCTTGTTTTAGTCCTGTGTTTTGGGCTGTCTTTCGATAAAATTGGGTTCATGTTAAATTAGACAGGAACTTAGCAGGATAAACTGAATTTTGGTATTCTAACCCATACCACTACTCTATAAATACAATTGACTACAATGAAGGATAAGAATCTTGCTGGTGTTTTAGCGCTTTTTTTTGGATGGGCAGGTGTCCATCGTTTTTACCTCGGCCAAGTTGGCTTGGGCATTTTGTATATTTTCATGATGCCCGTTGCGATAATTATCAGTTTTATTGATGCCATTGTTTTTTTCGCCATGGCTACGGATAACTTTAACATCAAGTACAACAAAGAATACTTCGAAACAGTACGTGTAGACCGCAAACTAGATAAAAATGCCAACCGCAACCGTCAAAAAAATGAACGCCAGGCTCCCCCGCGTTCCAATCAAAATGCCTACCAAGTAAATACAAGTAATGCTGCACGCCAACAAGAACTGAAAAAAAACGGCATCGAAAAATACAAGGATTATGATTATGATGGAGCGATTGAGGATTTTCTTCAAGCCCTTGAACTTGATCCCCGGGATATTTCGATCCACTTTAATTTAGCGTGCACCTATTCTTTAAATGAAAATGCCGAACGCGCTTTCTTTCACCTGGACAAGGCGGTTAGTTTAGGCTTTAACGATTTTAAAAAAATTAAGGCACATGATGCCCTGGCTTTTTTGCGTATTCAGGATGGTTTTGAGGCTTTTGAAAAAAATAACTTTAGATTGGCAGCAGGATCAAATCCAACCGTACAAAACGCTAAAGTTGAATTACCGCCCGAAGATCATTCCCCAATACTTGAACAGTTGAAAAAATTAAACGATCTTCGGCAGAGAGGACTGTTAACGGAAGAGGAATTTGACCTCCACAAGAAAAAACTGATCAACTAGAATGATAGCAGAAAACTTAATCTCCACCAGTATAATTCCCTTACAAACCTCTGATTCGGGCGAAGTGGCGCTTGAAATGATGGAAGAGTTTCTGGTTCGCCATTTACCAATTGTCAACAATCAGGAGCTACT
>JBBRGN010000414.1:0-2773 GCA_038240665.1 Chitinophagales bacterium
CTCTTTCGCAATATTCCAATTGCGATGACGGAAGATAAAGACGTCAAACTTGGGGTTCAGTTTTTCAATCATTTTTGTAACCTGATGATTCTAAACCACAGCACGGATACTTATTATTTATCGACTTCCAATAAAGTCAATCAGCCGATCAATTCTTTAGATGCAAACGTCATTATTCAAGCTGGTAAATTTGTTGTCTCCGATCAAAATAGGAGCTCCAACTCTACGGCGTCTGCCTTGACCATTGGAGAAGAAATCAAATCCGTAAATGGTAAATCCGTCGCTGATTTTAAAGATAAATGTGAATTTATTTTATGGAAATACAATTATCCAGAAAATGAATTGACGCTTGAAAAAATGGATGGAACAAAAATAGTGGTAAAAAGGAGCAGCCTCCGATAGCTTGCAGGTGTAAAAGTCAAGAATTTTACCCCTTTCTGCTGCATTGCAAATGCTCGCGGCTGCTTCGACTACCTCTGCCTTTGCAGGCCAAAAAAATAAACGCGCCAAACATCAACCTGTTCACCCAGCATATGGCGTAATGAAATAAACCCTATTGATGTCTTAAACTATTTTGGGCATGGCAGGTCTAATTTTTAAAATTGACTTCCATGCCCAAAATTTACCCAATCCTGATCCTGCTTTTTGGTAGCTTTTCTCTTTTTGCCCAAAATTTCACTCCCAACGACATTTTAATTGCCAACAATGTCTTTCAGGTTGAGTTTTCTGACGACAGCCGTTCAATGGTGTGGTGTGAGCAAATTCCTTTGCGTGCGGGTCGAGCCAAAGTATGGTACGCTGATATGAACCTCAGCACTGGCCTCCCGGATTTGGCGAACAAGCGCTTGATCGATACCATTCAGGGACAAGGCTGGCCATATTGGGGCGAAGATCAAACCAGCCGATTTTTTTTAATCAGGAACCAATATGGTGAAATCGTTTATTACCGCCGGACGGGTACGAATACCCTTACCCGCTTTAGCCTGGGCAAACCTGGTCATCCCAACAAAGGCTTAATTAATGTATCTGCTGACAAACGTAAACCCTATTTTTGGGTTAATTATACTGTAAAAACTAGCGCTACTGACGGGCGAGATAGTCTATTTTGCTTCCGTTCGGATAATCCCTCCAAGATCATTTTTCTCGCTTCAGAGGTGCCTTCTCCTGCTGGCTCTATTTATGAATTGACTTTCCCGCGTTGGTTGGCACAATCAGAAATCCTGGCGTTGCCTTTCCGACCCATTCTGGCTCAATCGAATTACGACATGAAGTTTTGGAATGGCGCAACCCAGAGTTTAAGTGTAGTGACCAATGATGTCCAAGCCAGCCCCCTTAATTCGCACGTCGACGATTTGCCTTTTCGCTTGCCTTACAAACCCGATGAATTGTATATGTTCAGCAGCAAAGGAAGTCGGCGGCTGGCCATTTATCAACAACAAAAAACTGGCTTGTTTACGGAAATTGAAAACTACCCTACTCCAACCAATATAACTCCAATTACCTTAACTTCCTTTGAGCCGTTCACCATCAACGGCAATCAGACTTTTGGCGCTTATCAAGTGTATGCAGGTGGTGGAATTCCCGGAACAACCAAGGGTGAAATTTGGCTAAAAGGTATTCAGGGGCAAACCTTACAAATCAAAATTAGTACTATTGATGGGGTAGCAGTTGATCCCGAATACGTCATCGGTACCAACAAAGTTTGGATTTATTACTACGGAAAAGCGGTAGATGGACAGTTTTTTGATTTGCATCGCTGCGAAACGCCTTTGTCAATTACGACGACCAGTGTGAAGGAGTTAGAAAAAGTACAACCCCTGTTTTCCATTGCGCCCAATCCTGCTCAGGATTTCGTACACGTTTATACCCCTGATTCAGCATTGCCTTTTGATCTACAAATTTTTGATGGCGCATGACGCTTGTTGCACATCCAGCGAATGACCAGCATCAAGGAAGAAGTAAATATTGCTGCTTTTCCAGTTGGAATGTATTTTTTCAAATCACTTGGCAATAAAGCACCGCAGATTGTGGTGAAGCACTAAATCATTCCGTTTTTCAATGGTAACACTTTTATAAACTAAAGTCATGCGTGTTTTAATGCTCCTGTTGTGCCCTATTTTGGCCGGTGCCCAATCCTTTAAACTCAATGATGTGCGCATTGGCGATACTACAGCCAGTTACCTCGATTTTGAATTTTGGCAAAGTGGCAATCGGATGTGTTTTCAAGACGAAAACAACCGGGGCTATGTGGCCTTGATGGATAGCTTGACTGGGAATTTGCGCTCAAAATCAGGTAAAGACTACTTGATTGACCCTGCACTTGCCCCCATCACCAGTTCGATCAATGGACCGGAGTGGGCCTTCAGCAAAAATGGTGCTGAAGTGGCGTATACCAAACAGGTGGGCAATGCCCGCCACGTGGGTTTGGCTTCCTGGAAGGGCAATGGCTATACCAATGTAGATCTATCGGCCAACTTGTCCAGCAACCGATTTGCCGTGATATGCAGTAAGGATTGGGGCGATGACCAAGCGCGTTTGGTTTATGCCAAAGGCAACAGCATCGCCAATTTTGAAATCAATTGGTCTCCTGCTGGGATTCCCCTGATTGAAAATCCGATTCCTTATGGACAAAATAGTTCGAGCGGCCCTCGTTTCATTGATGGAGAACAGGCTTTGTTGACCAATGACTTGGTTGGTGGAACTGCTCAGATTTTTCGCTATGACCTGTTGACGGCTAAGAAGAAACAACTGACCTTCGACAATGGAAATAAAA
>JBBRGN010000415.1:0-2686 GCA_038240665.1 Chitinophagales bacterium
ACCATGGCAAGGGCTTCAAAGATATTGGCGGTAGGGTTTTTTTTAAAGAAAGTAGGATTGTAGACTTCAACCGGAATGGGGCTATCGAGCTTTGAAGTTTCCTTCATGGTACCAGAAACAACCACCTCGCCCAAGGTTCCGTGTTCTTTTTCCAGGTTAAACCCATAGGTAGTCTTCGAAGACAATAGGATCAAGGTATCGGTTTTGTAACCAATATAACTGGCTATCAATTTTCCTGATGCCTGCCCTTTTGGAAGAATCAAAGAAAAATAACCGCTGGCGTCGGTGGCGGTACCAATGGGTGTATTGAGCAGCTGTAAGGAACAGTAAGCCAAGGCTTCCGCAGTTTGTTTGTCTTTTACGGTTCCGTTGATGGTGATCGTCTGTGTTTTTGCCGCCAAACCCATGCTGATCAAGGCAAAAAGTAAAAAAGTCCTCATTATAAAAATTAGAATAGCTTTTAAATTTATTTAGATAGGTCTAAATTTAAAATAAATTATTGATCTTGTCAAATTTTTGACTAGCAAAAAATTAAAATTTATATGTATGGGCTAAATGAATTGGGCCTTGAGTGCAGGCTTACAGAAAAAGGGGAAATTATATTACAATAGTCCGAGGCAACAAAAAAAATCCCAACCCGTAAAAGAATGTGTTTATGGACTACATTGTAAGTAGATCGCGATATTAAATGAGGTGAACTACTCAATCCACTGAAAGAACTTTGACCGAACGCTGACAATACCATTACCTTGGCAAACATCCTCGCAAAACTTAATAACAAACACTTCCTATCCTTGGCGAGCAATGGGAGTATGGCCGTCATGGCGATGATCACGGTTGCCCTACTCTATCGGCATCTTACACCGACAGAAATCGGTAGTTGGGTCTTTTTTCAAACCATATTCGTTTTGTTGGATACTTTCCGAACTGGTTTTTTACAGACAGCGGTCATCCGTTTTTATGCTGGTACCGAACCTGATCGGGCAAAAAATGTTTTGGGGTCGGTTTGGTACTTGGCGTTGATGATTACCTTGATTCTATTGCTACTGAACGCGGTGTTGTACTTTGTTTTCTTGTATCTCAACATCCACGTTTTCGATCCTACCTTGCATTGGTTTGGGATTACTTTCGTGTTTACATTACCCTTTGCCATTGGTTCCTGGATCCAACAAGCCGATCAGCGCTTCGATCGTTTGTTGTGGTTGCGCCTCACGAACCAGGGTTTGTTTTTAGTGACCGTCATCATCTTGATTTTCTTTAGTAAAGTGTCGCTTTTTGTTGTCTTTTTGACCAATGCTTTGGTAGGTTTGGTATGCAGCAGCATTACGCTAAAAACCAACTGGTCAAGGGTCAATACTTTTTTTCATTACAGCAAAGAAACGGTAGCATCGATTTATCATTTTGGTAAATACACCGTTGGTACTACGATCAGTACCAACCTCTTGCGTAGCTCTGATTCCTTCATCATCATGTTTGTACTCGGGCCTGCCGGGCCGGCGGCGCTGGCTTTATACAGCATTCCCATGCGATTGATGGAAATCATTGAAATCCCTTTGCGCAGTTTTTTGGCCACGGGAATGCCTGCCATGTCGGAAGCATTTAATCAAGGAAAAAAAGAGGAGGTGACCTATATTATGCAGAAATATGCAGGCATGTTGACGCTAGGGCTGATTCCGGTTTCATTTTTCGCTATTCTTTTAGCGGATATAGCGGTGGAGCTATTGGGCGGAAAACAGTATACGGGCACCGATTCGGTATCTGTTTACCGCATTTTCATGACCTTTGCCATGTTTTATCCCATTGATCGATTTATTGGCGTGACGCTGGACATCATCCACCAGCCGCGGATCAATTTTTATAAGGTACTCATCATGCTAGCCACCAATATTGTGGCCGACTTCATAGGGGTGTATTACGGGGGCATCAATGGCGTGGCCTTGGCAACCTTGTTTACCTTTTTATCGGGCGTACTGTTTGGCTATTATTGGCTTAGAAAGTACCTCGATTTTACCTTACTCAGTATCTTTAGAGTGGGTTATCAAGAGTATGTGGCGATTTACCATTCCCTGCACTTAAAGAAAAAATTAAACTGATGGTTTGATCTGGAATTTGGTTTTGGGTTTCAAGGGTGCATTCCAGTTCAGGTTCTAATATTCTCCAATACATTTACCTCAAGCTTTAATCATGCGGATTGCTCATTTAATTTTGACGCACGCTGACCCCCAGCTATTAAATCGACTGGTCGGTAGATTGGCGCATCCCAATGCCGATGTTTACATTCATGTCGATAAAAAAACGGACATTGCGCCATTCCTTTTCCTCAACAATCGCCCTCAGGTATATTTTATTCAAAAACGGGTAAAAGTATTCTGGGGTGCTTACCGCATTGTCAAAGCTACGCTGAATGGTTTTGCTGAGATCCTCCGGTCAGGCAAAAAATACGATTTTGTCAATTTACTCAGTGGACAAGACTACCCGATCCAACCGATTGAAAATTTTCATTATCACTTGGCCCAGCATACGGGTCAGGCGTTTATGGAGTTTTATTCCATCTATGAAGAATGGACGGAAGCAATACCGCGATTGGAAGAATACCATTTGGCCAATTATCCCATTGCCGGCGGGTATCGATTGCAGAAAATGTTGACCAACCTACTTCCCAAACGCCGTTTGCCCTACAACATGT
>JBBRGN010000416.1:0-2667 GCA_038240665.1 Chitinophagales bacterium
ATCTGCGGGCGCTTAAAAATGAATTGCGCTGGAACGAGCGTGCTTATAAACGCTAAATGTACTCCTCATGAAATACGTCATCGGCTTAGACTATGGAACAGATTCGGTAAGAGCCCTCATCGTTGACACAGAAAACGGTCAGGAAATTTCAACTGCAGTTCGTCACTATACGCGCTGGAAAAAAGGCCTGTACTGCGATCCCCCTACCTCTCAATACCGTCAACATCCACTTGATTATCTGGAAGGTTTGGAAGAATCGGTAAAAATGGCTTTAGCACTTGCTCCAGCTGGCGTTGCTGAAAATGTAGTAGGCATCTCGGTGGATACCACCGGCTCAACTCCAGTAGCGGTAAATGAAGAAGGTACGCCGCTGGCGTTGCTTCCCGAATTCGCCGAAAATCCGAATGGAATGTTTATCCTCTGGAAAGACCATACTGCCAACATCGAAGCGGAGGAAATCAATCATCTTGCGCATTTATGGCCCATTGATTATACCCAATATGTGGGCGGCATCTATTCTTCGGAATGGTTTTGGGCAAAAATACTGTACACCTTGCGGGTTGATGAAAAGGTTTGCGATGCTGCTTTTTCTTGGGTGGAGCATTGTGATTGGATTCCTGCAGCACTTACGGGCAACACCAACCCCTTGACGCTAAAACGCTCGCGTTGCGCAGCTGGCCATAAAGCCATGTGGCATGAGTCCTATGGCGGCTTGCCCAGCGATGAATTTTTCACCCAGCTTGATCCGCTTTTGGGCGGATTGAGAACGCAAATGTTTGAACATACTTACACTGCCGACCAAGTCATGGGAACGCTATCACCAGCTTGGGCAAGTAAACTTGGTCTTTCCGAAAAGACAATCATTGGCGTAGGTTCTTTTGATGCCCACATGGGTGCGGTTGGCGCTGGCATCGAGCCATATACACTGGTTCGAGTGATGGGTACTTCCACTTGCGATATGTTGCTTGCCCCCACTGCCGATGTTGGAAATCGCCTCATTCATGGCATTTGCGGGCAAGTGGACGGTTCTATTTTACCCGGGATGCTGGGCATGGAGGCTGGTCAATCCGCCTTTGGGGATGTGTATGCCTGGTTTCAAAAATTGCTGTCTTTTTCACTACACGCTTTTTTATCGCCGGAAGAAGCGGAAAAGTTGAGCGAAAAAATTATTCCTACGCTATCCGAAAAAGCAGCTTTACTGCCCGTTACCAATCATGATCCTGTTGCCTTGGATTGGTTCAATGGCCGTCGTACGCCGGATGCGGATCATACGCTCAAAGCTACCATTGCCGGGCTGAACTTAAGTACTGACGCTCCCAGAATGTTTAAAACCCTGGTAGAAGCCACGGCTTTTGGTGCCAAAAGCATTGTAGAACGGTTCCAAAACGAAGGTATTCCCATCAAACAAGTGATTGGGATTGGCGGGGTGGCGAAAAAATCCCCTTTTGTGATGCAAACGCTGGCCAATGTGCTGAATATGCCCATCAAAATTGTTCGGTCAGAACAGGCTTGTGCACTGGGAGCAGCCATGTGCGCAGCGACTGCGGCAGGCGTTTACCCCAGTTTAGCAGCTGCTCAAGAAGCAATGAACTCTGGTTTTGACGAATTTTTTTATCCTCAAGCTGAAAAAACGGCGATTTACGCCCAGCTGTATCAGCAATACCAAAAACTGGGCACCTTCATTGAAAACTTTAAAACCAAAGATCATGAATAAAAGAATTCTATTTTTTCTTCTGTTCTTATTACCCTGTTTAATGAATGGGCAGAATCAGATCGTTTTGAATGGCGATTTGGGTAAAAACACCATCAACCCCAACATCTATGGGCATTTCGCCGAACATTTGGGGCGCTGTATTTACGATGGTTTTTATGTAGGGGAAAAAAATACCAAAATCCCCAATATGAATGGCTTGCGCACCGACATCATCGAGGCTTTGAAAAAATTGAAAGTCGGTGTTCTACGCTGGCCAGGCGGTTGTTTTGCCGATACCTACCACTGGAAAGACGGCATCGGTCCCAAAGACAAAAGACCTTCCATGTTCAATGTTTGGTGGGGCGGGGTTACCGAGGACAATAGTTTTGGTACCCACGATTTCCTCAATCTTTGTGAAGCCATTGGAACGGAGCCTTATTTGGCGGCCAACGTGGGTAGCGGTACGGTTCAGGAATTGATTGATTGGACGCGCTATGTGAATTTTGAAAAAGGGAGCCCAATGGCCGATCTCCGCAAACAAAACGGCAGAGAAAAAGCTTGGAATGTAAAATACTGGGGCGTAGGCAATGAAGTTTGGGGTTGTGGTGGCAACATGAAACCGGAATATTATGCCAACCTTTATCGGCAATATGCCACCTTTATGACCAACTGGTCGAATGATAATAAGTTGTTCCGCATCGCTTCAGGCGCTAATTCGAGCGATTACAACTGGACAGAAGTGTTGATGCGCGATATTCCGCACAACATGGTGGAAGGTATGGCGCTACACCATTATTCCGTGATTGATTGGAATAAAAAGGGATCGGCTACCGAGTTTACTGAAAAAGATTATTTCACCACCATGGATCGGGCGCTTAAAATGGATGAATTGATCACCAAGCACTCCACCATTATGGACAAGTATGATCCGGCTAAAAAAATTGCTTTGGTGGTAGATGAATGGGGCGGCTGGT
>JBBRGN010000417.1:0-2609 GCA_038240665.1 Chitinophagales bacterium
CAATCGCTGGCAGTCCCGTGTGTAGATCTACTTTACCTTGATCACCAAAACTGGCGATAGGCTTGCCCGTTTTAGCATCCAGTGCCCATAGGTTGGGGCCAATGGTGTAGAGGATGCGCTGGTCATCTCCGTCTTGCCAATAAGTCACTCCTCGACTGGTACTTGCCCAGTCCTTTAAGGGGTCGCCAAAGCGCCAGATTTCCTTTCCGGTAGCCGCATTCAGTGCAAAGGCCTGTACATTGGAGGTGACGCCGTACAATACACCATGGACAATGATGGGATTGACCTGCATTTGACCAGAATCAGGGGTTGCGTATTGCCAAGCAATTTGCAGTTTGCTGACGTTTTCTGGATTAATGTCGGTGAGCAAGGAATAGTGGTTGCGGTCGGAGCCGCCAAGGTATTCGACCCAGTCATCACCAGCGGGATCTACATTGATGAAGGCAATCAATAGGCAAATGAGTAATCCGAGTAGGGATAATAGTGGTATTTTTTTCATGTAGCAAGGTTGAATGGGTTTGTTGTAGGATCATCGCCCTAAAATAGCGAAGATTTGATTTGTTATGTTCAAGGTGCCCAATTATTTCTACTAAAAACTACCCCTTCAACAAGCCCAAATCCAATTCAAAACCGATCAATACATCTTCCCCTGTTAACTTTCCCTCAAAATCCGGTACAATGTCCATGCTTCCATCCTGGCGGTAGAGGTAAGCTTTTTGTTTAACCGGGTCAAGTAACCAAGCTAAGCGTACCCCGTTGGCAATCCAGGTTTTTTCCATTTTTTGCTGAAGCGATTTGAGTTTGGCACTATCGGAACGGATTTCGATTACAAAATCGGGCATTATGGCGGCGAATTTTTTGCGCTCCTCGGGAGGAAGCTAGGCTAGTTTTTCAGCGCTGATCCAGGCCACATCTGGTGATTTGGTGGAACCATCGGGGAGGGTAAAACCAGTAAAGGTACCAAATACACGCCCGCCAATGCTGCTGTTTTTTACAAAATGGCGTAATTCACCAAAAACTTCTCCTTCGTAAAAACCAGAGTCAAAATGTACTGGAGACATAATGGTTACTTTTCCGTCGGCTTCGCGTTCAATGCGCAGCTCGGGGTTGTTGGCACAAAACTGCTCAAAATCATTATTTGACATCGCTTCGGTGGTGACCAGCGTCTGATCATCCGGAAGATCTACAACCAAATGGGATGATTTTTTTGGCAGTTTTACCATGTTTATTTTTTTATGGCAATTTATTCTTTTTTTAGCAAAAATGGAAGGTATCGATTTTAGCTTGGGCAAGCGTTTTTTTATAAGTTCTAGTAGTCAAAGTCTAATCTTGTAAAGTTTTAGGCATTGCGTTTTTAATGGCTATGGCTCTTTCTTGAATGACTTTTTTTTGCATTTTTTGGTGTTCTCCGGGTGTTCTCCTAGTCTTCCAGGTTCGTCTATTACTGCTCAGAAATAATAAAAAACATGCTTACTTTTTTAATTCAATGTTTTTTTGCCCAAAAAATTACGCCGGGTAACTTGGACAATGCTTTGCCGACCAAAAAGCAACACCAGAACAAGAAAGAACTGAATTCGCATGGTCGATGAGCAGGAGGGCTGGTAGAATAAGTACTGGGAACAAATCAACTCTCCTTGCTTTCGGAATAAAATTTGGCCAATTTAAAAATTTACCCAGCTAGATTGCTATGTTTTACCTTGAAATCCAAAATAATCACTATTTTTAGTAATGATAAAAAAAGACAAACAACATGGATAGAAGAGAACTCATAAAAAAGGCGGCCATTCTGATGGGTGGCGCCTTGTCTGCACCCACTTTAATGGCGATGCAGCGTTGGGAAAACCCGCTGACCCAGCAGTTGTCGAGCAGTGATTTTACCCTGACCCTCGAGCAACGGCAAGTCTTAGCGGAAGTGACCGAAATGATCATTCCCAAAACTACTACCCCGGGCGCTAAAGACTTGGATGTATCCGCCTTTATCGAAATGATGATCAAGGACTGTTATGCACAGCCGGAGCACCTTAGTTTTATAGAAGGAATCAATGCCTTGCACGATATGAAATTCCTAGACATGAGCTTCGAAAATCGCACCCAAACATTACAAAAAATGGAAGCTGAATCGAAGGCAACCCTAAAAGCCCGCGAACTCAAGCAAACCAAAATGGGCGATAACGACGATAAAGAGGACATGAAAAAGGCAGTCAAAGGCTTGCCTTTCTGGCGTTTGGCGAAGGAACTTACCCTGCTGGGCTATTTTACCTCGGAGGAAGTCATCAAAGCTTCCTTTGTTTATGCGCCAGTACCTGGAAAATTGGAAATCATCAAATTGAAACCGGGTCAGAAAGCTTTTGTCTATTAATCCAGTAACCAAAGACAACAACAATGAACTTAAATATAAACGCTAAAAAAGGGCATTCCTTCGATGCCATCGTGGTTGGATCAGGCATGACCGGTGGCATGGCGGCCAAAGAGTTGACCCAAAAAGGCTTGAAAGTACTGATGATCGAGCGCGGTAGAGAGATCAAACACATCGTGGATTATCCCACGGCCAATACCGATCCCTGGGATTTTCAACACCGCGGCAAAGTGCCCATCCATTCCGCCGAAGA
>JBBRGN010000418.1:0-2607 GCA_038240665.1 Chitinophagales bacterium
AGTAGGCATCAAAGTTCCAGCTTGGTAATTTTAGTTCAAAAAAAATTGTACAGCGTGTCCATAGATCAACATTTCGGTCTTTATTTGTACTATTCAAGCATCATTACTAATTTGTTTATGTTTTTGCCGATTGCATTGGCATTGATGAATTGGAAATATTTGAATAGCCCATTAAAGATCTTTTTCTGGTACAGCATGATCGCATTTATCAATGCGCTCATGCTGAACCTTTTTGTCTGGGTCACATCAGCGCACTATGAATGGTGCAAACCCTATTTAGAACATTGGAAAATAGAGGACACGAATTTCCTTGCCATTTTGGCTTATCTCAATATCTATATATTTTTGGGGTTGTATTTTAGTAAAGAAATCGCCGATCAAAAATACCGTCGACCCATTTTGATTTTATGTACGTTTGTCGGTATTTACGGCCTAATTGATTACTTTTTCATAACCGGATTTAGAGATTTCGGCTTTTTTAATCCTACCATGTCATCAGTGCTTACGATCGGTTTGTCCTTAATTAGCTTTTCAATTATTTTTGCAACTGATAGCTTAGTACCCTTACAGAAAAATCCTTATTTCTGGATTGTAATCGGTTTATTAGTCCCTCATGTAGTTGGATTTCTGATTCGTTTGACCGGTTCTAAAATTTATGGCGATGATTACGTGCTTTACTGTCAGGTTAAGATTGTGGCAAACGTTTTCGTAATCATTAGTCAAATACTTCTGGCATTGGGATTTTTTCACGCACGGTATTCAAAATACCTGATCAAAAGGACTTCTTAGGCTGCTATCTATTTCCTTACCTCCTAAGTTTTTAGGGTTTTTAGAATGTTGGTGGACGCTAAAATCAAGTGATTGGTATGAAGTCAATTGAAAACCAGCATTAAAATCACATTTTATAAGTCTCAATACTCAAAATACTTTACAACTAAATAAATCATAATTATATGATTATCAATGATTTTTACTCAAAAAAAACATTGATAATCAATTCGAACTTAATATACCCCCTAGATTTGGGGGGGGGTGTTTTTTTTGAAATGCATGAATATGTACTTAACTTGTAAACGGTTTAGATTTAGAACGCTGTACAAGTTAATTTAGTTTATTCCACGGCCCTAAGTAATAAATCCCCATATAGAACAGCACAGCTATGTTTGTGGGGACGGTTTCTTAGAGCCGTCTTTATTTATCATAGCTTGTGTTGTGTTTTTTCTCTAAAACTAAACCTCAAAAATTAAGTATTCACTTCTCTTCTTGATTTTTATTTCATTATTCCTGCACTTTTGTATCTTGCCTCCTGTACATTAACTTTAGGATATTAGGCAAAATACCATGACCATCACTTTTCAAATTCATTACCTCACTGCCTGGGGGCAACAATTGGCTATAACTGGAAACTTACCAGAACTAGGTAACGGCAACGTAGCGCAAGCATTACCAATGCAGTTTATCGGCGGCGGAATATGGCGGGTAGCACTGCCATTCAATAAGAGACCTACATCGGTTGAATACAAATATGTACTCCTTGATGACGATACGCAAACAAACCAGGCTGAATGGGGATCGCTGCGTAAAGTTCGCCTTGCTCGAAATGCTGGGGACAATCTCTTTTTAAAAGATTCCTGGCGTCCGGTTGATCACCCCGATCATCCTTTCTATACCGATGCTTTTGAACAAGTTATCTTTAAACCCAGCAAGACATTTAAAGGGAGTTCAGCTCAGAGAGGAGCCGGTTTATTGGCACGTTTCCAAATGCGCATTGCTCAATCGGTGCCAGGACTGCAATTGGCCATTGTTGGCAGCACTCCAGAATTGGGAAATTGGGATCTAACCCAACCAATGTTGTTGGGTAACGCTGATTATCCGCTTTGGAGCGGTGAATTACTCCTGTCAAATCGTACGGGTTTTGAATACAAATATGGCTGGTTTAATACCGAGCAAGGGCGCATGGTGGAACTCGAAGGAGGCGCCAATCGACGCTTGAATGGCGCATCGATTGATGCTACGGTAACCATTCTGTTGGTCAATGATGAATATTACACCCATCCAAAAGGAAATTGGAAAGGCGCGGGTGTTGCCGTGCCGGTTTTTTCATTGCGCTCAGAACAGGGTCTAGGAGTCGGAGAGTTTCTTGATCTAAAAAATATGGCCGATTGGGCAAGTAAGGTTGGACTGCGCATCATTCAGGTGTTGCCGGTTAACGATACGACAGCCAATTACAACTGGATGGATTCGTACCCTTATTCGGCTATTTCGGTTTTTGCTTTGCATCCTCAGTTTTTAAATCTGGACGCCTTGGGCGAAAGTGCTCCAAAACGCAAGATTGCCGCGGCACGCAAAAAACTCAATGCTTCATTTACGGTTGTTTACCCTGAAGTAGCGCGCATCAAAACGGAATTGGCGCGCGAAGTATATGAAAAAGACAAAAAAGATTTCCTCGCCGATCAAGATTTTTTAACCTATTTCAAAGAGAACAAACACTGGTTAGAGCCTTACGCTGTTTTTTCTTACCTGCGTGATACAAAAGGAACCGTTGATTTCAACCAATGGGGTGAATATGCTACGTTTACCAGCAAGATTATTAAAACTGTAGCCGAT
>JBBRGN010000419.1:0-2547 GCA_038240665.1 Chitinophagales bacterium
CTAAAAGCAATAGTAATTTTTTCATGGTACTTGTTTTTTTGAAAGTGATCGGTTCAAAATTTCCAATCACCTAGGAGAAGGTGCATCAAAATAGATATCAAATCTACTATTTTTACAGCTACCGAATTACAGTATAGGATGGAATAATTACGCGAAGCCACTATTATTGTTACTTTTAGGGTCAAAAAAATAGATACCAAATGGAAATCAAATCGGCGGAGTTCAAGGGAAGTTTTCCCAGCGTAAGCCTGTGTCCTAGCGACAACCGCCCCGAGTTTGCTTTTATTGGTCGTTCCAATGTTGGCAAATCCTCTCTAATCAACATGTTGTGTAAACGCAAAGAGTTAGCGCATACCTCTCAAACGCCGGGAAAAACGCAGTTGCTCAACTATTTTCTCATCAACGAGGATTGGTACCTGGTTGATTTACCAGGTTATGGTTATGCTCGCCACTCTAAAAGCAAACGCAAGGAATTCGAAAATATGATTTATGGGTACTTAGCTACCCGTCCAAATTTGTATTGTGCCCAGGTTTTGGTGGATTCCAACATCCCTCCTCAAAAAAAAGACATTGAATTCATCAATAAATTGGGTGAATTAAATGTGCCTTTGGTCATCGTCTTTACTAAATTGGATCGGTTGTCACCCACCAAAAAAATGGAGAACATTGAATTGTTTAAAGAAGAGCTGTTGAAGCATTGGAATGACTTGCCTCAATATTTTTTGACCTCCGCGGAAAAAGGCGAAGGCCGCAAAGAGGTTTTGGAGTTCATCGATAAAGTCAACCGCACCACAAAAAGATAACCTTGTCTTATGAGTCAAGATAAACAAACCATTTATCCTCATGTATTTGAAGAAATTGATCAATGGCCAATTTATCTTTTAAGTGAGGATCGAAAACAATTTGTTCAAGATATTGAAGATTTTACGCTTCAGCGTCTACTGAACAAATCAACCAACCAGGTTACAGATGTCATCTCGGAAACCATTTATTTGGAGCGTATTCGGATGAAGGAAGAACCCTGGAAAGTAGATCCGCCCAATGAAAGGCAATTTTGGAGCAAAATCCGCAAAAAACTAGTCAAGTATTCCTTAGATCGACCAGATGCGGACATTAAATCCAACAACAATGAAATCTTACAGCAGATCATCAAGCGCTATGCGGAGGAAATTGTTGGTACTTTTCGCATAAAAACTTTTCTTTTTTCGCGGCGCTTCCTTACTTTTTTCTTTAATCGCTTGCTTCAAGCCAAGCAAAGAGGATTCTGGCGTTTTGGTAGTGGAAAAAAACTCTTGTACCAAAAACTCTTGGTTAAAGGTGAAGTAGAAAAGGTACGTTCTTTGATGAAGGAAGGTACAGTAGTGATTGTTCCTACTCACTTTAGCAACCTTGATTCTATCTTGATTGGTTACGCCATGGATCTAATTGCTGGATTGCCTTCTTTTTCCTATGGTGCTGGTCTGAATCTGTTTAACGCTGGTTACATCGCCTATTTTATCAACCGCTTGGGGGCTTATCGCGTAGATCGCCGCAAAAAAAATACGATCTATTTGGAAACGCTGAAAGCCATGTCGAATCTGTCTATCCAACGGGGTACCAATTCTTTGTTTTTTCCGGGAGGTACGCGCTCTCGCTCAGGAGAAATCGAAACCAAGCTCAAAATGGGACTTCTGGGAACAACCGTTGATGCCCAACGCGCCATGTTGCAAAAGGAAACAGGTGGTAAAAAAGTATTTATCGTACCCCTCGTACTGAGTTATCATTTTGTATTGGAAGCACCATTTTTGATTGAAAGTTACTTGCGGCAAATCGGCAAAGAACGATTCATCAAATCCAAAGATGATTTTTATAGCATGGGAGGATTGATTCGTTTCGTTTGGACTGTCTTGGCTCAAGGAAACGATATCACGCTTTCTTTTGGTCAACCTATGGATGTACTGGGCAATCCAGTGGATGCAAGCGGCAATAGTTTTGATCAATATGGGAACTTGATTGAGGTTCGGGATTATTTTGTATCCAATGGCAAGATCAATACTGATTTACAACGCGAAGCGGAATACACCAAGATGTTGGCTGATAAAATTGTCGATCGTTTTTATCGGGACAACATCGTTTTAAGTAGTCATCTGGTTGCTTTTGCTGCTTTTGAGATTCTTAAAATGGAACATGAAAGATTGGATCTATATGGAATTTTGCGTTTACCGACCAATGAATATGTTTTCTCCGAAGACACCTTAAAAGAGGTGGTTCAACAATTGCAAGAAAGACTCTTTGAGATGGAAAGCGCTGGAGAAATCAAATTGTCGGATCAAATACGCTTAGAACCCAATGGGTTGATTCGCGACGGAATCTTTAAATTGGGAAATTTCCACGTGAGCAAACCCCTCAAATACAACAAAAAAGGCCACATCATCAGCGATAATTTTATTTCTTTGTATTACTATCACAACCGGATGGAAAATTACGGTTTGGCAGATCACATCAAGTTGGAAAATGACGTGCATGGCGCAATCTTGGTTGATTAGGAATGCTTGAACAGCGGACATA
>JBBRGN010000420.1:0-2534 GCA_038240665.1 Chitinophagales bacterium
AATTTTTCAATGGAATAGATGCCTTTTTCCTCTACTACGAGTTCTCCATCGTGTACAGCAAGCATTTTTAAAATACGGTCGTATCCAATCACCCCTTCGTAAACACCAGTAAAAAAACTATCCCGGGTCAAATAATCCATACGATCCATATCCAGCTGACTAGAAACCAACTGGTGTAAAAATTTCTTGGGGTAATCGTCGCGGAAGATACGGATGGCCAAATCGAGTTGTCCTTGCATTTCTACGTTAAGTTTTTCCATAAACAACTCAGAGATGGCTTCATGTGTTACATTGATCAGGGTGTTCTCCAGGGTATGTGAAAACGGACCATGGCCTATATCATGGAGCAATATTGCTGCTCCCGCAGCCAAAGCTTCTTCAGCGGTAATTTCAGTGCCTTTGGAACGCAGTACATCAATTACCTGGGTCATCAAATGGTAAGCGCCCAGAGCATGGTGAAAACGGGTATGCAGCGCTCCCGGATACACATAGTGCGTAAGACTCACTTGTTTGATGCGGCGCAACCTTTGAAAATAAGGATGCTCAATGAGGTTGAAAATCAGGCCGTACGGGATACTGATGAATCCATAAACCGGGTCGTTGAAAATCTTAGTGCTTGCCATAATGTCGTTATCTGCTACAAATCTCAAAAACAAATGCCATCTGAACAATATTCTCGAGGAAAAGATAATTAGTGTTGGTGCTGCGGTTGACAGATTGTTGAATCATTCCTAGAAATTAATGCAACAAAAAATCTCTATTTTTGAGCTCAATCACTACAGTGGCGCCAACTCTTTTTTTTAAAATTTGAGGGTTACAATTTCAAAAAAAACTGGCCAAGTTTCACTTGGGCACAAAAATAGCTGAAATCTACATGGATAAAATTATCATTCTTTGGGCCGATGACGAAATTGATTTGCTAAAGCCCCAGGTACTTTTTTTGGAAAACAAAGGTTATGAAGTCATCACAGTAACCAATGGCCACGATGCAATTGATGAATTCAACGAGAACAAGGATGTGGACGTCGTTTTTTTGGACGAAAGCATGCCTGGGATCAGTGGGTTAGAAACCCTAACCCGCATCAAAGAAATTAACCCATTGATGCCCGTGGTGATGATCACCAAAAACGAAGCTGAAACAGTCATGGAAGAAGCTTTGGGATCGCAGATCAGCGATTACCTCATCAAACCCGTGAACCCAAACCAAATCCTCCTGACGCTCAAAAAGATCATCGATAATAAACGCTTGGTTCGGGAAAAAACTTCATCAGACTACCAACAGGAGTTTCGACAGATTTTTACGCAAATCAATAGCGGTCTTGACTTTAACGAATGGGCAGAGACCTATAAAAAAATAATCAGCTGGGAATTGAAAATCGATCAATCCAACTCAACGGAAATGGCCGATATCCTGGCAATGCAAAAACAGGAAGCAAACACGGAGTTCTCCAAATACATTGTCAAAAATTATTTGGATTGGGTTCAAGGTAAAAAAGAAGCTCCGGTGATGTCGGATACGTTGTTGCGGAGCAAAGTTTTTACCAAATTCAACAGCGATGTTCCTACCATCGTGGTGCTGCTGGACAACCTCCGGTTTGATCAATGGAAAGTAATTGAACCCATTCTGACTGAGAATTTCCGCTTGGAAGAGGAAGACTTTTTTTACAGCATCCTTCCTACGTCTACGCAATACAGCCGCAACGCTATTTTTGCAGGGATGATGCCTTTGGACATCGACAAGCAGCACCCAGATTGGTGGCTTAATGACAATGAAGAAGGGGGCAAAAACTTACACGAAAACGACTTATTGACGGAGCTGATCAAACGCACCTTCCGTAAGGGCATCAAACACGAATACCTCAAAATCACCAGCGTCCACAATGCTCGCTTGATGCAGGAAAATATCCTGACTTACCTAAAAAACGACTTGACGGTAATTGTGTACAACTTCATCGATATGTTGTCACATGCTCGTACGGAGATGGAAGTCTTGAAAGAATTGGCTGGAGATGAAAAAGCATACCGCTCGTTGACCCGTTCTTGGTTTGAAAACTCGCCACTTTGGGGTGCTTTACAAAAATTGTCGGAAAAAGAGGTACAGCTTTTTGTCACCACTGATCATGGTACTATTCGAGTAAATACGCCTTCAAAGGTAGTAGGAGACCGTGAAACCACCAGCAACTTGCGTTATAAACTGGGTCGAAATCTTCAATACGACCGCAAAGACGTTTTGGAAGTTCGCGATCCTAGTCAAGCACGTTTGCCACGTCCCAATGTAAGTTCAGCCTATATTTTTGCCAAAGAAGACATCTTTTTCCTATACCCCAACAATTACAATCACTTCCACAACTACTATAAAAATACTTTTCAGCATGGCGGTATTTCTTTGGAAGAAATCATCTGCCCGATCATTCGCTTGAGGTCGAAGTGATCAGGGAATCAATTTTATACCAAGAATTACAGCAAATTTACATAAGAAAAGCGCAGGATCTAGTAGTAAGATCTTGCGCCTTTTGTATTTTTGAGGTGTAAGG
>JBBRGN010000421.1:0-2502 GCA_038240665.1 Chitinophagales bacterium
GAAATGTCAACCTGGAATAACGAGATTGAAAATGACTAAATTTTCAGCAGTAAAGCAATTAATAATTTACAAATTCAATACCTTTTTCCGTTCCCGAATCAATTTCGGTACATCCAAAGTCTTGCCCTCTAAACTGCCGTCCACCTCAAGCAATAGGTAATCTTTGTCTTTGTACTTAAAGTAGATTTTTTGCCCAATGTTTAATTCCAAATGGCTGGTGGACATCGGAGAAAGCCTCGGATTCATGACTCCCGGGATGGTCAATGGCACCGCAACCAGCGATGTATTTCTCAATACCAAGGGAATACCAGTCGGGGTAAATGTAAAACTTGCCAACTGAAGAATGATCAATAAAAAGAAGATTTTCATGTGGTAGGATTAAAGGTGAAAAACTTTGTCGGTTTACACAAAACCGGAATATCTACATATCTACGAAATGAGAGCAGATTTGGATCTTTTTAGAAAGTGTTTGTGTGGGAATACTCAAAAAACTAAACGGTTTGGTACTTCAAAAAATCACCATCAATGATCAATAGCCTTACCCGTTCTTGGGTAACTGAACGGTGCGAACTCAGCTCATCAGAAACCACGTAAGTCATGCCGGTGGTCAGGGTGAACCGCTGCCCATCGATCAGCTCGCTTACCAGTACTCCCTCCAAGCAGTGCACAATATGCCCTTTTTGACACCAATGATCGGCCAGATAGCCCGCCGAATATTCCACCAATCGGATGCGAAGCCCAGGAAATTGTAAGGTTTGCCAATAAGCCTCACCGGTTTCTCCTGCATGTACAGTTTTGGGGAGGTTGCTCCAATCTATTGTTTGAAATGGGATGTTGATCATTGGTAAAAATTAAGTAGTTAGGGATTGATTCATTTGGCCAGGGAATTCCGGCGCTTTTTCCATTTTGCAATTAAAAGTATTATTTTGTTTTCAATCTTTTTAAAAACACCAATGCCATGCTAGCTTTAAAAACTTTTCAAAATGCGGTTTTGATTTTTTGCTTCCTTTTATTGAGTGCTTGTAGCCTCCAATACCATTACTCCAAGGCGCTCAACAGTGCTGCCCAGCCCAGTGCGGCTAAAATAGCTACTAACTTGACAAAAATTGCCGCGGCCGAGCCCAATTTGCAATGGAAAAAAATCAATGGTGAAGATTACGTACTGGTTTCTTCCTGGAAAGCGGATACCAAATATTACAAAAATGACCAAACTACTGGGCTGTACAATACGGGCAAATACCCCATCTGGGTAACGGTAGCGCCCGATTTGCAACGCTGGTCGGCTGCCCAAAAAAAGCTTCCTCAGGTGGAGAAACGTTTAAAACAATTGTTGGGCTTGCCGCCGGATGCGGATAAAAAATATTTTGTGGAATTCTGGGTACGCCCGCAGGATCTTTTTCGGCCTTGTATCGATATGGAAGTTACCGACAGCGCTTGTGAGCTGTATCTGAAAAACCGTGCCGAGGCCAACTGTGAGAACCTGCTTTGGTTGGCCGAGCAGGTGCGGATGTCCTTTGCCGATTCAGTATTGTACAAACGCTATCCCTTTACCCAATTGGGTTACACGTATGATTGGAACCCACACAACAAGCAGCATATGGGTTTGAGCGAGTTTGTCATTGGACCCAACAAAAAAATAGTAGTGGGCGAGGTGTTTGCTACCGCGGATTATTTGAAGAAAAAGTGATCCTTCTTTATCCCTTTGACCACGCCTTTTCTCCTTTTTTATAAGAAATACACCCCTCGTATTTGCCAGGCACCGGTACATAGCGCAATACTTTCGTAGCGCCAGGTTCGGAAGTGAAAAACCCCAGCATAGTCAATTGATGCAAATGCGTGAAATAGGCAAGGGATTGATCGGTTTGCTCTCGTGCTTTTTTCTGCGCATCAAGTGCCAATTCAGAGATTAAGTCTTGACGTTGCTGGGCATTGAGCTCTAGAAAGGCATTTTTATACGTTGCAGTACTAGCCTTATTGATGGCCTCGATCCCTTGTTTTAAAAGGCCTTGATCTTCTTTGCTGTAACATTGTGTGGCATAATCGGCAATGAATGCGCCTACTTTGGCGTCTTTAGCACCGGGAGTAGCGGTTCGGGGGATGATGGTTTCAGCAACTTCGTCAAAAAAAGCAATATCGGCCGGGCTGAATAGGTTGGCAGAGAGAGCTTGGTTCCAGCCTCCCCGCAAAAAACGGTCAGCGCCCAAAACGCTGGCTCCAGTGAGGATGGCTATCTGTTGGATGATTTCACGACGATTCATGGCTTAAAGTTTTCCAGTTTTCAATGATTCTACTGCGTGGTTGGCCGCCCGCGCGGTCAATGCCATATAAAGAATGGAGGGGCTTTGATTTCCAGTACTGGTCATGCAGGCACCGTCAGTTACGAATACATTTTTGCAATGGTGCAATTGGTTCCACTCATTGAGCATGGATTCTTGGGGGTTTTTGCCCATGCGCACGCCGCCCATTTCGTGAATGTCCAAACCCGGGGCTTGTTTGGAATCA
>JBBRGN010000422.1:0-2490 GCA_038240665.1 Chitinophagales bacterium
TTGCTAAAGGTGAGTACACTGCCATCCAACAGTTTTTTCATGATTTGAAAAAAAGGCTGTCCGGTAAAGTCTAAGGTGATGGGATAAAACGGTATTTTTTCAGGAATGTAATAAAACTTAACGGGATACCGCGATTCCAAATCACTGAGGATTTCGGGTAGTGGTCTTTCCACGTAAGAACCCGTGATGGGAAGGTCGAATATGCTGACTTGCTGGGCTTGTAACCTAGGCATAACGAAGCACCATAAACTGCAGCAAAGCAGCGCGTAAGATTTTATTTTCATAACACAGTGAGTTTGTCTATGTGTACGATAAGAGCCACCTCATAAATCACGTATATAGACGAAGATAGGTGGCAAAAACGAAGAAATGGAAGGAAGTAAAAAATATAATTTGCTCATTTAAGGAATGAGTGAATAAATATATCAGCGTTGATGATCTTTTGCTGTGTTAAACAACAATGCGCCATCTCCGTAGCTCAGAAAACGGTAATCGTTGTCCAAAGCATATTGATAAATGTTTTTCCAACTTTCCCCCACCAATGCTGCTACCAACAGCAGCAGCGTACTCCCCGGCTGGTGAAAATTAGTAGCCAGCGCATCTACTGTGCGAATGGTATAACCCGGAGCTATCATTAATTGGGTTTTGGCGATAATGCGGTCTTTTTCGTTGTTTTCCAAGCACTTCAGCAAAGCAGAAAAAGCTTGTGCAGGAGTAACATTGTCATGATGGGGATCAAAAGCATCCCATTGTTTTATTTCCAGCTCTTCCAACGACAAATCGGTTTGTCGACACAGTTTACTGCCCATTAAAAATAAACTTTCCAAGGTGCGCAGGGTAGTGGTTCCTACCGCAATCACTTGTCGATTCGGTTCTAGTAAAGCGCGCAAAGTAGGGATCGAAACATCAAAATACTCGGCATGCATTTCGTGGTCGCCAATGGCCTCGGTTTTCACCGGTTTGAAGGTTCCCGCACCCACATGCAAGGTTAAATAGGCAGGTGTGATGTCCTTGAGCCTCAGCGCATCGAAAATCCCTTGGGTAAAATGCAATCCCGCCGTTGGCGCTGCCACCGAGCCATCAAATTGCGCGTAAATGGTTTGGTAGCGCTCGCGGTCTTCATACTCCGCTGCGCGATCCAAATAAGGCGGGAGCGGCACTTGCCCTGCCAACTCGATGGCTTCAGAAAAAGTAAGTTCGCTAGGCGTCCATTGAAAATGAATGCGAAAGTTGTTGTCGACCTTACCGAGGAGTTCCGCTTGCAATTGTATGGTTCCGCTTTCATACTGGCGCGTTAAATAAACCGGACCTTTTTTCCATTTGTTTATCCCTCCTACCAAACAGCGCCAAATGGTTTCCTTTTTTTGCAGCATCGCCGTAGCCAATTCCGCTTCAGGCTCCAGACAAAAAATCTCCACTACGCCGCCGGTTGGTTTTTCAAAAAGTAAACGTGCCGGGATTACCCTTGTATTGTTAAACAGGATGAGAGCGCCCGCTTGCAAGTGCTCAGCAAGATTCAAATACTGATCAGATTGAATGACCCCCTCCCGAAAAACCAACAGTTTGGATTGATCCCGCTCGGCTAAAGGATAGCGAGCAATGCGTTCATCAGGCAGGTCATAACGGTAATCTTCAATGCGGATGTCCTTAGCGCTCATGGGTGATCGGAATTAATAATTAGCTGCTAAAGGTAGCTAAGTGGCGTTTTAAAACCAAGCATCATTCCTCAGCTTGAAAAGGCATTACGATTTTTTAGACATTACAGGAACTACTTCCGTCTTGGAGTAATAGGAAATGTTCATGTTTTTTACCTGAGCGTAGTTGACGACGAAAAAATCGCCAGGCATCTCATAATACCGCTTGTCAAATTGCTTGAAATAGTGGTTGTATTCTTCCTGCTCCTTTTTCTCTGAATCAAGTAATTCGTTTGGAGGAATCGCTTCCTCGTCTATTTCGGAACTGTACATCAATTGCTTGGTATCATCCGTGAATTTTCGGCGAAAAACGCTGACCAGGTACAGTTTGTCGAGATTTTTGTCTTTGGATAAAAAATATTTTTTCAAAATACCGCAGTAAATCAGATCCCTTTCTGAACCCTCAACGACCACATCGATCAAAATAAAAGCGGTATTGTGTTTAGGCCCAAGAATACGTCCAGTAAGCAAATAGTCCCAATTGTTAAAAGGGCGCAGCAAACGTGATAGGGTATCGAGATGGAAATGGAGCACGGCTATTTGAAATAATCTTCCCAAGCCGTAACCCACAAAAACCAGTGCCGCTAGATAGCCAAGAAAAAAACCATAGCTTTTTTTGAGCAAGTTAAAATCAAGCGTGTTGGGATCGGCTTTGGCAATAATCAGGTAGTAAATTTGGTCAAACGGCACATTTTTCCCTAGCACATCCTCCAAAAACCAAATCCCAAAAGCATGAAAAAAAGCGGCAGGAAAAAGCATCAACAACAATTCGCTGATGATAGAGGTATCCATTGTC
>JBBRGN010000423.1:0-2479 GCA_038240665.1 Chitinophagales bacterium
ACATAGAGGTTAAAAACGGTTCGATAGGCCGGCGTCAATTGCTGCACGGCTTCCAGTATTTCTTTTTGGCTGCATTGGCTGATCGCATCCGTATCGTCAGAGCTGAGGTGAGTAGCCTGGTCAATGTCTTCAGTGCGGCGACGGATATTCCGGCGGTAAAAATCAATAGCGGTATTGACCATGATCCTCCGGATCCATGCCGTAAGCGAAGTCCCTGACTGATACTTGCTGATGTTACGAAAAATCTTGATAAACCCCTCATGGAGTATATCCAGCGCGTCCTCCTCGTTGTTGGAGTAACGCAGACAAACCCCCATCATTTTCGGGTAGTATTCTTCATAAAGCGCTTGCTGTGCCCAGCGCTCTCGATGAATACAAGCCCTGATGAGGTCGTCTTCTTCGTAATGACCACGTAATACGATATCCATCTTCGACAAAAATTTTTCTAAATTAAAAATTAATGCCGGACAAACCAAATATCGTCCTCAAAGGATTGCTGCTTTTGTCGGTATTTAACAAAAAACGGAATTTGGATGCTTGGCGCTGCCTGCTAAATGGTGTTTTTTCAAAAAAGACTTGACCCAAGCAATGGATAGAAAAATTTAACGAAATTAGTGCCCAACACCAAAAACAAAAGCTATGCATCAGTTCTTCAAATTATTACTTTGGTTAGGCGTATTTCTTTTGCGGATCTCTTTACTCGAAGCACAGACTTCCACTTGGCCCATTTTGAAGCATTACGATAAAGACCATCTGCTGAACATTGCGCTCCCTTTGGGCGGAATCGGAACCGGTACAGTCTCCTTAGGCGGGCGTGGAGAACTACGCGACTGGGAAATCATGAACAAACCTGGTAAAAAATTCAGCACCATAACCGATGGTAATCAAGCGCCTTTTTTTGCCGTATATGTCAAGCAGGAAGGTAAACCGGCGCAAAGCAAAGCGCTGCTAGGCCCCTTTCTTCCCAGTGAGTACCAGCATTATGAGGGCCGCCCCGTGAACCATCACGGTATGCCCCGTTTTTCCAGCGCAACTTTTGATGCGGCTTACCCTTTTGGTCAGGTTAATTTGACTGATGATGTGTTGCCGATTTCTGTAAAAATCAAAGGTTTCAATCCACTGATTCCTGGCGACGCTTTGGCCAGTAGTATTCCGATAGCGATTTTGAAATACGAGGTGACTAATAACACCGATGCGGTCATCGATGTTGCAGTTTGTGGTACGCTGCGCAATTTTGTTGGTGTCGACGGCAGCAAACAAACCAAAAATTGGAAAGGGGACTTGGTGTATTTGGGTGCAAAAAACAATCAAAATACTTTTCGCCAAAGCTCGAGCTTAAAAGGGATCTTCATGTCGAGCGACAGTGTCAACCAACTAGATCCGGCTTGGGGCACCATTGCCCTGAGTACTCCCGATCAAGAGTTGGTAAGCTACAGAAGGTCTTCCACCCCCAACGACTGGGAGAATTCTATTCTCGATTTTTGGGATGATTTTAGCGCCGATGGGCTATTGACCGACAAAGACAAACTCATCGATGACAATCCAATGGCTTCTTTGGCGGTGAAAAAAAGCCTACCCGCACACAGCACGCAAACTTTCACTTTTTACCTTACTTGGCATTTTCCTAACCGTTTGGATTGGAACAATGCTTGGTCATTTGGTTACCGAGGTAAGATGATTGGCAACCATTACACCCAGCAGTACAAAGATGCTTGGGAGGTGATTGAAAAAGAGAGTATCAGATTGGAAAGCTTGGAGGCGCGCACCAAAGATTTTGTACAAGCCGTAGTGAGCAGCGACTTACCCGGGGTGGTGAAAGAAGCCGCATTGTTCAACTTGTCGACCTTGCGTTCGCAAACCGTTTTTCGCCTTCCTTCGGGTCATTTAATGGGTTGGGAAGGGGTGATGAACGAAGCCGGCTCCTGCTACGGCAATTGTACCCACGTGTGGAACTACGAAAATGCAACCGGCTTTTTGTACGGCGAACTGGCTAAAACCATGCGGGAAGTGGAAATGGATTTTGGCTCTAAACCCAATGGGAAAATGATGAACCGGGTAAGTCTGCCCCTAGAAAGCAATGCCAATATAGACCACGTGGCCGCTGCCGATGGGCAAATGGGTTCGATCATGCGTTTTTATCGCGAATGGAAGTTATCAGGCGATAATGAGTGGCTCAAAAAACACTGGCCGAAGGTCAAGGCTGCTATTTCCTATGCCTGGATTCCTGGCGGTTGGGATGCCAACCGCGACGGAGTGGAAGAAGGTGAACAACACAATACCATGGACGTAAACTATTACGGCCCCAATCCGCAAATGCAGTTTTGGTATTTTGGGGCATTAAAAGCCACTGCGGCGATGGCGCGCGCTATGAATGATAAAGCTTTTGCCGAACAATGCGAACTGGTTTCAGCCAATGGGAGCAAGTGGGTAGATGAGAACCTATTCAATGGTACTTACTACGAACACAAAATCACCGATC
>JBBRGN010000424.1:0-2392 GCA_038240665.1 Chitinophagales bacterium
GCAAATCTTAGACCTCTCCGAGGTCTGTACTAATTTCATGCGTTTGCCCTAATTACTAACAGATGACCATCCTATTTTCAAAAAAATACAGTATGTTTACATTTACGGCCGCATTATCGGACACATTCTATAAGTTTCTCCCAAATATTTAAATCCTGAAAGGCATCTGGCCTCGATAATGAATGCCTAATCAGGTAAACTAAAATTCAATTCTGATCGTATGGAAGCCATCAAAGTGTTGATTAACACTTTAATGTCCAACAACTTGGCAAAGATTCCTACTTTGACCGACCCTGAAGTGGCGGGCGAAGATGAAAAAGAATTGTACAATCGTTTTTTCTTGGCGCTTTTAGAAGAAAAAATCACTACCAACGCCGATGCTGCCAAATTTCTAGACTTGAAACCAGATTCTACGGCTTATCTGGAATTTATAGAGGAATTCATTACCCGGCTTTACCATGCAATCCTTTTTTCCGACATTAATCTTCCAGAATTTGATGATCCCGAGCGGGCGATTTACCTATGTTGGCAGCGTTTATCCGTATTGCGGTATTTGTTGAGCTTGGGTGCCAATTCAGCGGTAATGCAAATAGGTAGGATGTTGCTGGACATGGCCGAACAGTTTGAATTGGTTCCAGTGGTGATTGAAACGGCCATGCATTTACGCCAGTACCATGCCCTACATAAAGGCGACCGCAAAAAATACGACGACCTTTGTCGTTTGATCGATCGTTTTGACCGCCTGGGGAACGCAGAGAGTCTAGCGCAAGATTGTTTGGAGGCTTTTACCATGGATACTCAACAGCATTCCTACGATGCTGCCGAGCTACTTCATAAAATTGAAACCCAACTTCAAGAATTGTATCCCTACGCTCAAGAGCAACAGACCGTTCAGTTTTGGTATGCCTATTATCTTTTCCAGATTCAAAAAAGCGGTCTGAGGGAGCAATGGTTGGAATCGCTAGAAGCCAGTAATGAGGCATTAACCAAAATAAAGGTCAAAAAAGCGACTAGTTCAGAACACCTGATCCCTTTTTTATTCAATCAAGCCCTTTCCTTAGCCAATCTAGCCCAATTAAAGCCGGCGATAGAAGCCATACAAGCGACCATTGCACATGAAATCGAAGGCAGTTCCAACTGGTTTCGATTACAAGAATTCCGAATTACCTTGCTGTTACATGACGGAGCATATGCTATTGCTTGGAAAGCTTTGAAAATCATTTGGAAAAACCAAAAATTGCATGTACAATCCCCACGTCAACAGAACATTCTAATTGCCATTCGATTGTGGTTGGCGGTATTACCAGATTTGGATCAAATCACTTTATCGCCAAGAGAAAAAGGAGAGTTTGCAGCCTTTAAAAATACTTGGATGGAGCGCATGCCCAATTTTGACGCGCCAAAGCCCATGCAGGAATTGGTACTGTTATTGGTACAGTTGGCTTTGTATCTGAAGCAAAAAAACCAGCGTTTGATCCAACGCTGTCAGGAATCCCTCACGGGACTAAAGCGGTACTTCCCGCTTGATACGCCTGATTACAGCAGATTTAACTGCTTTCTCCAATTGCTAATACTATTGGAAAAAAACGCTTGGAAATCCGCAGTATTTGGCGAACCAGAAGATCAGATCTTAGCTGAATTGCAACAATTGCCCAAAAAATTTAGCATTCCTACTATGGATTTAGAAATCATTCCTTTTGAACAGCAGTGGGAATGGATCAAGGAATTCACCCAATAACCCTTACGCATTATGGAAAGAATTCGCGAGCTCATCAACTTACTGGATGGCTATAAATTGCGCAATTTGGAAGTACTGACCAACCCTTCCAATACGGAAAACCCTACACGGTATCGCCAGGCTTACGAATCTTATAAACTGGGGAAATGGGAAACCGAAGAAGAGTTGGCAGAACAATTGGAGTTGGAGTTGGATGGCCGGCCGTTTCGGCGGTTTAAGTTGGAATTTTTACGCCGATTGTATTTACCCGTTTTGTTTGTGAACCATGAGGTGGAAACCTTAAACATTACCCAACAAACCCACATGTGGTGCTGGAAACAATTGGCCATTTTTAAGACTTTGGTACACCGCGGGGCTGTAAAAAGTGCCACCGTTTTGGCCCATCGGCTTTTTGAGGTGGCAGATGAATACAATTTCCCCCTGATCGGACAGGAGACCGCACGTTTTCTCAAGAAACACTATGCATTTCTTGAACCCAATCAGGAACAGTACGAGCGGTACCATCAAGCAGCAAAGAAATATGAGTTGTATTTTAAAGCGGAGAATAAGGCGCAAGAATTGTATCAACTCCTCCTAATGCCTGTCGCTAAATCCAAGTCGTTTCAAAAAAATCAGGCTATTGAAGCTCAATACTTTAGAGCGCAACTCGAGCCA
>JBBRGN010000425.1:0-2318 GCA_038240665.1 Chitinophagales bacterium
TATGTGGTATTTGCCTTCCAACAAGCGGAATTACAAGCAGAATATCGGAACTTAAAAAATAAGATTTCCAACGATAATTTGATCGTATTTAAGGTTCCTGTTCTATTGTATCACCAAGCAGATCGTGAGCTAGAACCGGTAGAAGGTCAGTTTGAACACAAGGATACCCTTTTTCAAATGGTGAAACAGCGCCTGCAAAATGATACGCTGTACGTTTACTGTCACAAACAAAAGAAAACGCAAATCATCCACTCGGATCTTGCCCACAATCTTAAAGAACGTTTGCTGGACATTAAAAACCATTCCGGCTACCCCAAAAACCCGCTTAAAAAATTCGTTAAAAAATTCGTTCCATTTACGGATTTTGCTATTTCTAGGGTTTCTACTTCTTACACCCCAGAACAGCAAATGATTGCGGCTGCTGTCGTCATTTTTAGTTCCATTAAACCTGATATTGACGCTCCTCCTCCTCAATTGGGTTAAGGAATCAACCAACCAATAAGATGCTAATTTTGTCCCCTATTTTGTTGCCTGGTAACAAAACAACCTAGTCAAAATTAATACCTTATTATCTTTCCATTCCCTAAGCTAGGTTACAAGATTAAACCAAAAGCTTTGAAGGTCTCCTTCATCCCAACCTGGGTTAAAAGCCTCACCGTAGCGATGCTATGGCTACGTTTTTTACCCTGTTTGAAAAAAATAGGCTCTTCAAAAACCATCATTCAATGTTGCGACCTACTTAAACTTAAATCTATTGTAGCATTATTCTTGACGTCTTGAGGAAATCAATTATTCTTAATTCTTTTTCAAGTCGTTATTTCAAACTTAATTCAATGAAAAAACTGAGTTTATTGTTGTTGGCAGCTATGCTACTGTTGTTCGCTTGTCAGACTGATTATGAGGAAAAAGCTCGAAACCCAGAGTTTCTACATCGGTCTTTGACGCAATTAAATGAGATCATCATTTACGATATTTTTCCGCCGCCGATTGCGAGCCGTATCTATGCTTATTCTTGTATCGCGGCCTATGAAGCAGGGCATTATGACCAAAAAGGCTATAAGTCCTTGGATGGGCAATTGAATGGCTTGACCAATCTACCCAAACCCGAAGCAGGCAAAGAATACTGTTTTTCACTTGCCGGGGTAAATGCTTTTTTGACCGTTGGCAACGCTTTGACGTTTTCCGAAACCGAAATGGAAGCTTTCCGCCAAGGATTGTACAAAGAGTATCGTAAAACGGGGATGCCAAGCGAAGTGTACGATCGGTCAATGAAATATGGTGAAAGCGTAGCACAAGCTGTTTTGGCATGGTCAAAAAAGGACAATTACAAGGAAACCCGGACTTTTCCTAAGTTTACCGTTGATGAAACCAATCCAGCGCGTTGGTCTCCTACTCCACCGGATTATAAGGATGCCGTAGAGCCCCATTGGGCCAAAATTCGTCCCTTTACTTTGGATTCGGCCGCACAGTTTTTGCCACCACCACCACCTACATTCAGTATTGACCCCAAAAGTGAGTTCATCAAAGAAACCAACGCGGTGAAGGTGGCACTCGAAGGCCAGGCTGCCCAAAAAAAGGACCGCGAAGAGATTGCCTATTTCTGGGACGACAACCCTTTTGTATCGCACCATGTAGGTCATGTGATGTTTGCCTCCAAAAAAGTAACGCCCGGCGGTCATTGGATGAACATCACTCAGTTGGCGGCACGCAAAACCAATGCAGATTTCGCCAAATCAGTACAGGCGTATTTGTACACTTCCCTTTGTTTGGCTGACGGATTCATCAGTTGCTGGCATGCCAAGTACACCTACAACTTGATTCGTCCGGAAACCGTCATCAACAAATACATCGATGAAGAATGGCGGCCATTTTTGCAAACACCCAACTTTCCCGAGCATACCAGCGGCCACAGTGTGATATCCCGAGCTGCTGCTACCGCATTGACTGTTCTATTTGGCGACAACTTCGCTTTCCGCGACGTGACCAATGAACCTTATGGACGCCCAGCGCGCAATTTCAAATCCTTTGTGGAAGCCTCCCAAGAAGCATCTATCAGTCGTTTCTATGGCGGTATTCACTATATGCCCGCCTTGACTTTAGGCGCTTTACAAGGAGAAAAAGTAGGCCTACACGTTTTGGATCGGGTGAAAACCAAAGAATAACTGTTACTTGAAAAAATGACGATGTGGAAACGCGTCGTCATTTTTTTAATAAATAACTTCCAATTCCGCCATGCAACTTAAAAAAATCGGATTCCTACTCGGCCCCATCGCTTTCTGGATACTCTTGGTTATTCCCGCTCCAGCAGGATTCAAACC
>JBBRGN010000426.1:0-2167 GCA_038240665.1 Chitinophagales bacterium
GTGACAATTTTGATTGAGGCCTGGAAGAAAAAAAATGCGAATTAGCCCCCGGCTTTTTTTGTTTGTGTGAACCCTTTTTCAATCAGCAACTGCAACACCCGCTCGCGGTGATCGCCTTGTACGAAGATCTCGCTTTCTTTGGCGGAACCGCCTACGCCGCATTTGGTTTTGAGGTATTTACCCAATTCTTCTAAACTTTCATTGGGCCCTACAAAGCCCAGAATTAAGGTAACTTCCTTGCCTCCGCGTTGTTTACGATCGAGGTGTACACGAAGTTTTTGCTGATTGGCGGGTATTTCTACTGCTGGTTCCTCCTCATCGTATTTGTATTCAAAATCAGGATCGGTTGAATACACCACACCGGACCGACCTTTTTTGTTGTCTTTTTTTCCCATGTCCCGAGTTAGGTTTAAATTTTTTGACCCTTCATTGCATTGGCTATGGTTTCATCCATTGCCTTGTGCGCCAAAGGAGCAGTATACTCATTCAGCGCCGCCATAGCTTGATTGATTTTATCTTTACCCGTTTCCTCGATCGCATGTCGTAGTTGAGCTGCCAAATCTAGCGTAGCATCGATTTCTTCATCTGAAAACAAGGCTTTGTGCTGATTCAAAAAACGATCCACGCTAACCAGCAACACATTGGCTTCATTGCGAGCTTCTAGTAGGGCACGGATGTTCATGTCGTCCTGCGCATTTTTGATGGAGTCCAATAGCATTTTGGCCATCTCTTCATCGGAGATACCGTATTGCGGTTTGACTTCAATCTCTTGTTCTACGCCGGAACGCTCTTCAATGGCTTTTACTTTCAAAATGCCATCGGCATTAAGGAGAAATTGGATCTCTATTTTTGGTAAGCCTGCCGCCATAGGGGGAATCCCTTTGAGGATAAACTCGCCCAATTTACGGTTGTGCTCAATTAAATCTCTTTCTCCTTGATAAACTGCAATTTTCAAATTACGCTGCCCATCAATCGAGGTTGTATAGCGTCGGCCTACGCGGCTAGGGATCTTGGAATTGCGCGGAATAATGGTGTCCATCAACCCCCCAACGGTTTCTATGCCCAATGAAAGTGGCGTAACATCGAGCAACAATAAATCTTTTTGATTGCCGCCTAAAATATCTGCCTGAATGGCCGCGCCAAGCGCCACTACTTCATCAGGATTAACTTTGTCATAGCCCTCTTGACCAAAAAAGTCGGCAACTGCTTTTTTTACCAACGGAGTCCGGGTAGAACCGCCCACCATGATTACCCGGTGAATGTCCGCTGGCGTCATTTTTGCATCGGCCAAGGCTGATTTGCAAGCATCGATGGTCCGATTAACCAAAGCTTGGATAAGACCCTCAAATTGAGTTTTGGTCAAAGAACAGTTTATGCCTTGCAGGGTTCCTACAAAGCTTTCGACGGAGCTCAGTTGTTTTTTGGCTTGCTCAGCTTGCAAACGCAGTGCTTGACTGTATTCCTGACCTTGATTTTGTAGGTTGTTTTCATTGATCCAAAAATCAATGATGGCACGGTCAAAATCATCGCCTCCTAAAAAGGTGTCGCCATTGGTGGAAACAACCTCAAAAATGCCGTCTTGAATGCGCAGAATGGAAATATCAAAAGTACCTCCGCCTAGGTCATAAACTGCAACGGTTTGGTGATCAGCAGGATCCAAACCAATGCCATAGGCCAGACTTGCCGCCGTAGGTTCATTGACGATGCGCAAAACATCCAATCCGGCCAGTTTACCAGCATCGCGGGTTGCTTGGCGCTGGGAGTCGTTAAAATAAGCTGGCACGGTAATAACTGCCTTGGAAATAGGCTCGCCCAGATTGGCTTCTACGCTGCGTTTGAGTTCTTTCAAAATCTCAGCTGATAGCTCAATCGGGGTATAAAACTTATCTTTTACCCGGATTTTGACCAGTCGCTCGGGGTCATCATCGATAATTTGATAACCAAAATAGTGATGAACAGATTGAATGTCACGATAAGATTTACCCATCAAGCGCTTGACGGAGTAAATGGTATTTTGGGGATCTTCAATTAGCTTGGACTTGGCGATTTCTCCGACTACGATTGAGCCAGCTTCCGCAAAATGGATCACCGAAGGAACCAGCGTACTTTGCAAACCCAAGCCTTTTACAGCAAAAGGTTTACCGTCTTTTATATAGGCCACAAGGCT
>JBBRGN010000427.1:0-2095 GCA_038240665.1 Chitinophagales bacterium
AGACTCCAATAAATAAACCCGAACCATCTTTGACCATCTCACCATCAACAGTTCTCTTTAAAAACTACAGTTACGAAGATGGTTTTTTGGGCTTCGGCTGTTGGCGCAACAGCAAATTTGAAGCCAGCAATGGCGACATCTATTTCGGCGCTAATGATCGGCTCACCGTTTATCATCCAGAAGGAGATGTGGATTTTGCTCCACCACCACAAATCAGCTTGATCGATATAGCCCTGTACAATGAAAGTATTCCTTGGTATACGCTTGCTAAGCATCAAGACAGCTCTTTTGTTTTGGGAAATGGTATAAAAGTAGGCGCTTTTCATTTTTCAGGACTTTCTTCCTGGAATAATTTACCCAAAAACTTAAGTTTAAAGCACAATAGCAACAACCTCAGTTTCACATTCGTAGGGGTTACGCAGTACCAACCCGGTAAAGTTCGCTACCAATACAAACTTGAAGGCGTAGATGAAACCTGGAGCAGCCTAAGTGCAAAAAACGAAGCTTCATACGGAAATTTGTTAGCTGGGAATTACACTTTTCGTGCTAAGGCCATCAATGGCATGGGTGTTTGGAGTAAGGAACTGGTTTATTCTTTTAAGATTCGACCTCCTTGGTGGAAAACTTGGTGGATGTTCCTGGTCTATGGCACTCTTTTTATTGGTGTTTTGTATTGGTTTTGGCGAAAGGAAATGCTAAAACAAGTGCAAGAATTGCGATTGGAACGCCAGAAAACGGAGCAGGAACAACGCGTAAATGAAGAACTTCGCCGAGTAAATGCCCTCAAAGATCAATTTTTAGCCAATACTTCGCATGAATTGCATACGCCACTGCAAGGGATCATTGGCTTATCCGAATCTTTGTATGAACGGGTTGAAGATCATGATCAAAAAGAGGACCTGAGCATGATCATTTCCTCTAGTCGGCGACTCAACAACTTGGTGAAAGACATCCTGGATTTTTCTAAGCTTAAAAACCGGGAAATTCAGCTCTACAGCAAACCCGTAAGCCTGTATGTGCTGACGGATGTGGTATTGCGCAACCTGTCTCCTTTGGTATTGAATAAAAATTTAAAATTGATTAATGCAGTTACCAAAGACTTGCCATTGGCACTTGGTGATGAAAACCGATTGCAACAAATACTTTTCAACTTAGTAGGCAATGCCATCAAATTTACCGAAACTGGCCAAATTATCGTCAAAGCTTACTTCGATCCTAGCAATGCTTCCCTGATCACCGTCGAGGTAGAAGATACCGGAATTGGCATCCCAGTGGATAAAAGAGAAATTATTTTCCAGGAGTTTGAACAAGGTGATGGTTCCATCGAACGCAAATTTGTGGGAACCGGCCTGGGTTTGTCTGTATCAAAACGTTTGGTAGAATTGCATGGTGGACAATTGTGGGTCAGTTCTGAAATTGGAAAAGGTTCCACCTTCTTTTTTACTTTACCCACAGCGGAAGAATTACCATCCATTGCCTCTAACCAAACATTAGTACCTACTCCCCCACCCTTGGCAAGTATTCAAAGTTGGGAAACGGTTGAAGATTATGCCAAAAAAATCGCCGTAACTGGATCAACAGCCCTCAGCAATGACGATATTGATGCAAAAAAGATACACATCCTAGCAGTTGATGACGAAGCGATCAATCAACGTGTCCTTAGAAATTTTCTCAGCAAAGATATTTACCGGCTTACCCAAGTATTAAATGGTCAGGAAGCATTGCGTATATTAGACGAAGACGATTCTGTCGATTTGGTACTTTTGGATGTGATGATGCCCGAGATGTCAGGATATGAAGTTTGCCAAAAAATTCGCGAAAAATACCTTCCCAATGAATTGCCTGTCTTGATGATTACTGCCAAAAATCAGGTCGCCGACCTCGTCAATGGACTCAATACGGGTGCCAATGATTACCTAGCAAAACCTTTTTCTAAAGATGAGTTTTTGGCACGACTAAAAATGCACCTCAACCTCCATAAGATCAATTCTGCTACCCGACGTTTTGTGCCCAATGAATTCATTCGTTCCCTGGGTTATGAAAGCATAACCGATGTGCAATTGGGCGATCATGTTGAGCAAATAGTCACGGTGCT
>JBBRGN010000428.1:0-1739 GCA_038240665.1 Chitinophagales bacterium
ATCATCAGTCATGACAATCGGTACCGCACCAATTTTGGGGAACCTTATGGCCCGCCTACATTTAGCAATTTTACTTTTTTACTTACCATTGGTAGGCCATTTAGTTATTTCATTCTCAAATTGTTGTTGCCTTTGATGGTAGTCATTCTAGCCAGCTTGCTCGGTCTTTTTATTCATCCCCATTACATCGATGCTCGGATTTCATTGCCTATTGGCGGCGTGCTCAGTTGTGTTTTCTTACAACAATCCTATAGCACGGCGCTTCCAGATGTGGGGTATATGGTATTAATGGATCGCATTTATTTGGTCTCTTATATTTTGATGGCTTTGATCATGCTGCGGATTATCATTGCTTCAAATTTGTTGGTAGGCCACGACAACCAAGCGGGTATTACCAAAATTTGGAAACAGGACCGTCAGCGTGGTTATCAACTACTGTTTGTCATTGTCGCAAGTATCGTTGTGCTAGTTTTATTTCGATAAAAAGGCTTCCAGTTTGCATTGTAATGATTTAACCTAACCACACAAAACCCTCTAATCAGTATGAATCCACTTCGAAAAATCTGGGCCGAAGGACGTACCAGTTTTGATGCTTTTTTGAGTATTCCAAATTCTTGGTCGGCCGAGGTCATGGCGCACGCTGGTTTTGATTCCTTGACCATTGACATGCAACACGGCATGATGGATTTCCAAACCACCTTGAACATGCTCCAAGCCATTGGCAACACCGATACCGTGCCCCTGATCCGTTTGCCTTGGAACGACCCAGCCATCACCATGCACGTGCTCGACGCAGGCGCACGCGGCGTGATCTGCCCTACCATCAACAGTGCCGAGGAAGTTGAAGCGCTAGTGAGTGCTTGTCGTTATCCACCCCGCGGATTTCGAAGCTATGGACCACTTCGGGCAACCATCAAAATGGGTCCCGATTACGCCAAGATGGCGCGACAAGAAGTATTGGTTTTTGCGATGATCGAAACCGCTACGGCTGCTGCCGAACTGGAAGCGATTGCCAGTGTACCGGATTTAGATGGCTTGTTTGTAGGGCCTTACGATTTGAGTGTAAGCATGGGTTTAACCAATTTGGCTGATATATACGATCCAAAATTGAAAGAGGTATTAGATCGGATTTTGGCCACTTGCAAAGCAAAAAATTTGATCGCTGGTATCTTTACGGGAAAAATGGAAGATGCTAAAACCTTGGCGGAGTGGGGATTCAACCACGTGTCCCACACCCATGATTCGGCGATGCTGACGGAGATTGCCAAGGCTAAAGTGAAGTTTTTGAAAAATTTGCCATAACCGCCGATTCCGGATAAAAGTAAAAACAACAGCGCGTTCGTACCATCAAACGCGCTGTTGTTTTTTATCGCGTTATTATTAAGGCTTCAGATTATTCCCACCCTTTATTTTCAAGGTCCAGATCGTCTTGTTGCCACATTTTGCCTTTACACTTTCGGGCAAAAACAGGGTAGTAGCCCCGCCAAAACTTTCCCACGATAGTTTCTGATCGCAACCCAAAATCTGGATCGTAGAACCTGATTCTGGAACGATCTTGTGTAAAACCAAGGAAGCTGAACTTGGCCACTGGTCAAAAGTAACATAGGCAAATCCATCCTGCCCCTGTACATATTTCACACCAGAGGTCTCCCCTTTGGCGGCGTAGAAATCAGATTTCAATACGACTGGTGCGTTTTCCTTCATCCATTCCCCTACTACTTTCAGTCTTTCCACACTAG